>DASYFC010000100.1:0-1904 GCA_036498645.1 Acidimicrobiia bacterium
GGGAATGTCCTCCACGCCCTCCATCAGCCCGATGATCCAGTCGTGCTTGTCGGGCCGGGCGGGCGCGAAGCCGACGCCGCAGTTGCCCATGACGATCGTCGTGACGCCGTGCCATGACGACGGCGTGAGCAGCGGATCCCAAGTGACCTGGCCGTCGTAGTGCGTGTGCACGTCGACGAACCCGGGGGTCACGAGCTTGCCGGTTGCGTCGATCACCTCGACGGCGTCGCCGTCGACGCGCCCGACCTGCGTGATGCGCCCACCGTCGACCGCGACGTCGGCGGCGACCGCCGGCTCGCCCGTGCCGTCGACGACCGTGCCGCCCCGGACGATCAGGTCATGCATCGGCTTCTCCCTACCTGCTCGCCGTGTGGGCTATCTTGCCCCAAGACGAGAACGTGTTCCAGTTTTCTGCCCGGCCCCGCGGAGGTTCCCGATGACCACCCTCACCCTGGAGGACGTGAACCTCGCCGACCCTGGCAACTTCGTGGCCTCCGTCCCCCACGAGATGTTCGCCCTGCTGCGACGCGAGGCGCCGGTGTGGTTCCACCCCTCGACCGACGACACCGAGGGCTTCTGGTGCATCGTCAAGTACGCCGACCTCGTCGACCTGAGCCGGGACTACCCGCACGCGTCGTCGGAGCTGGGCGGGATCACGCTCAACGACATGACGAACGAGGACCTCGAGCTCCAGCGCCAGATGATGCTGATGATGGACCCGCCGAAGCACACCAAGCTGCGGCTGCTCGTCAACAAGGGCTTCACCCCGCGCATGATCGGCCGGCTCGACGAGCGCATCCGCGAGACCACCAAGGGGATCGTCGACGAGGTCGCGGCGCGCGGGGAGTGCGACTTCGTCGTCGACATGGCGGCGGAGCTGCCACTCCAGGTGATCGCAGAAATGATGGGGGTCCCACAGTCGGACCGCCACAAGATCTTCGAGTGGAGCAACCGCCTCATCGGCTCGGAAGACCCCGAGTACAACGTCTCGCGCGAAGAAGCGATCGGCGCCGCCACCGAGATGTTCATGTACTCGACCGAGCTCGCCGAGTCGAAGCGTGCCAACCCGGGCGACGACATCATTAGCACGCTGCTGCAAGCGGAGGTCGAGGGGAACCGGCTCACCGACGCCGAGTTCAACCTGTTCTTCCAGTTGCTGGCGGTGGCCGGCAACGAGACGACGCGCAACCTCATCTCGAACGGGATGCACTTCCTCTTCGAGCACCCCGACCAGCGGGCGAAGCTCGCCGCCGACCGTTCGCTGCTCCCGGGCACGATCGACGAGATGCTGCGCTACGCGTCGCCGGTGATGTACATGCGGCGGACGGCGCCGGAGGACTTCGAGCTGCGCGGGCAGACGATCCACGCCGGCGACAAGATCGCACTCTGGTACACCTCGGCGAACCGCGACGAAGAGGTGTTCGACGACCCGAACACCTTCGACATCACCCGCACGCCGAACGACTACGTCGCCTTCGGCGGCGGCGGCCCGCACTTCTGTCTCGGCGCCAACCTGGCCAAGCTCGAGATCCGCACGATGTTCGAGGAGGTCCTCGACCGGCTTCCCGACATCGAGCTCGCCGGCGACGTCCAGCGCCTCCGCTCGAACTTCATCAACGGCATCAAGCACATGCCAGTGCGGTTCACGCCGGCCGGGTAGCCGGCCCCACGGGGCAGCACCCCGGGGAGCTACCCGTCGTGGGCGTCGGGCGAGCCGGCCCGGGTTCAGCCGCTCGAGCCGAGGACGCTGTCGTCCCGCCCCCGGACCGCGCTGAGCGTCGGCTTGACCACGGTGAGACACTGTGGATAACTCCCGAGGGAGCCCATCTCCGCCTCATAACGGGACTCCTGGACGGGAGGAAATGGGAGGCGGGAGAGACCAACACGACCGGATCTCCCGTCTC
>DASYFC010000101.1:0-1549 GCA_036498645.1 Acidimicrobiia bacterium
ACCGAGGCGGGGCGGAAAGTACTGAACGAGACTGCAGCCCCGATGGCCCGGGAACGCGGCGCCAAGGGCGGTTACTGGCTCGCTCCCCAAGGCGGTCGTGGCGTCTCGATCGTGGTGTTCGAAACCGAAGACGAAGCACGCGCGGCAGCCTCGATGTTCAAGGTCGGCGAGCCTCCGATGCCCGACGCACCCGAGGGAGTCAAGATGACGACGGTGGAGGTACGCGAGGTACTCGCCTCGGTCTGACCGAGCGTCAACCGGCTTGGCGCGGCGGGCGTCCCGTCTGTTCTACTGACGCACCCGTCAGCAAACGCGGAGACAGGATGGACAGGACGCCCGTCATCGCCGGCATCGGGCTGAGCGACTACCCGGTGGCCAAGGACCTCGACAGCGTGCAGCACCACGCGCTCGCCTACCAGCGGGTGCTCGCCGACTGCGGCGTCGAGAAGTCGGACATCGACGCCTACATCGGCGCCGGCGGCAGCCACCAGATGATGATCGACGACCCGGTCACGCTGGCCGAGTACTTCCGCATCGACCACAAGTACATCGATGGGACGATGACCGGCGGGTCATCGTTCGAATTCCACGTCCAGCACGGCGCCGCCGCCATCCGCGAGGGGCTGTGCGACACGATCCTCATCACCTACGGGTCGGACCAGCTGTCGCGCATGGGCCGCATGCTCGGCACCGGCGGGTTCACCCGGGGGACGCAGAAGGTCGGCGGGCCGCAGGCGTACGAGGCGCCGTACGGCAACTCGCTCGTGGGCTCGTACGCGATGGCCGCCCAGCGGCACATGCACGAATACGGCACGACGTCGGAGCAGCTGGGCGAGATCGCCGCCGGCGTGCGCGAGTTCGCCGGGCTCAACCCGAACGCGATGTACCGCGACCCGATCACCGCCGACGACGTCGTGAGCTCGCGCATGATCGCCGACCCGCTGCACAAGCTCGACTGCTGCGTGATCTCCGACGGCGGCGGCGCGCTGATCCTGACGACGGCCGAGCGGGCGAAGGACCTGAAGCAGCCGCCCGCCTACGTGCTGGGCGCGGCCGGCGCGCAGACGCACTGGAACATCAGCCAGATGCCGGACTACACGGTGACGGCGGGGGCGAAGGCGGCGCCGATCGCGTTCGAGCAGGCCGGCGTGACGCCCGCCGACATCGACACGATCAACTTCTACGACAGCTTCACGATCACGGTGCTGTTGCTGCTCGAGGACCTCGGGTTCTGCCCCAAGGGCGAGGGCGGCAAGTTCGTGCAGGAGGGCCACCTGCGCCGGGGCGGCGACCTGCCGCTCAACACCGACGGCGGCGGCCTGTCGTCGTGCCACCCGGGGATGCGCGGGATCTTCCTGCTGATCGAGAGCGTGCGGCAGCTGCGCGGCCAGGCCGGCGAGGCGCAGGTGCCCGACTGCAACCTGGCGCTGGCGTGCGGCTCGGGCGGCTGGCTGTCGGCCATCGGCACCGTGATCCTCGGGAAGGAGCACCCGTGAGCCCCGACGTGGTGACCGACACGGAGTGGACGCGCCCGATCCCGCGCCCCGAC
>DASYFC010000102.1:0-18648 GCA_036498645.1 Acidimicrobiia bacterium
ACGGCCTGGTCACGGCGCTCCCGCCACGCGACGCGGCGGCCGAGGAGATCACCCGGGTGCACACGGCGCGGCACGTCGCGCGGCTCGAAGCTCTGGCCGAGCACGGCGGCGGCTCGATCGATCTCGACACCTCCATGTCGGCAGGATCGTGGCCGGCGGCGGTGCGAGCGGCCGGCGCGGGCCTGGCGGCGGTCGACGCGCTTTCGGGTGCTGATGGCGACGGCGCGTTCCTCGCGCTCCGACCGCCGGGCCACCACGCCCGCCCCGAGGGCGCCATGGGGTTCTGCCTGCTCAACAACGTCGCGATCACGGCGGCTGCGCTCGCCGACCGCGGTGAGCGCGTCCTCATCGTCGACTACGACGCGCACCATGGCAACGGCACGCAGGAGATCTTCTACGGCGATGCGCGCGTCGCGTACGTGTCGCTCCACGAATGGCCGCTGTACCCGGGGACGGGCCGTCTCGACGAGATCGGAGCCGACGGCGGCGTCGGCACGACCTCCAACGTGCCGCTTCCGGCCGGCGCAACCGGCGACCTCTACCTCCGCGCCGTCGAGGAGCTCGTCGCACCGCTGGCGGCGCGTCACGCGCCCGACTGGGTGCTTGTGTCGTGCGGCTTCGACGCCCACCGCGCCGATCCGCTCACCGGGCTCGGCCTGTCGGCCGGTGACTACGGCGCGCTCGCGATGCGCATGACGCAGCTCACCACCCGCCGCGGGCGGCTGATCGTGTTCCTCGAAGGCGGCTACGACCTCGGCGCGTTACGCGACGGCACCGCGGCCACTGTGACGGCGCTGACGGGGGAGACGGTGGCCCCGATCGAGCCGCCGACCTCGGGCGGCCCCGGCCGCGAAGTCGTCGATGCCGCCGCCGACCTCTGGCGCGAGGTCGACGCCGCCCGCTCCTAGCTGCCGCTCGCCTCCGCCGCCTCCGTGTCGCCGGCGCGCTTCTCCCCGTCGCTCGAGGGCTCGCGGAGCATCTCGGCCAACCCGCCGACCGCGCCGAACAAGCCGCTCATCTCGGTCGGCAGGAAGATCTTCGTCGCCTGTCCGTTGGCCACGACGCGCAAGGCCTCGAGGTACTTGAGGGCGAGGAGGTCCGGGGTCGGGTTGCCGTCGTGCACGGCCGCGAACACGCTCCGGGTCGCGGCCGCTTCGCCTTCCGCCACCGCGGTCTCGCGGTACTTCTCGGCGTCGGCCAGCCGCTGAATCGCCTCGGACCGTCCCTGCGCCTCCAGGATGGCGGCCTGCTTGTCGCCCTCGGCCTTCGTGATCGCGGCCTCACGGACGCCCTGCGCCTCGGTGACCACGGCGCGGCGGGTGCGCTCGGCCTGCATCTGATGGTGCATCGACTGCACCACGTCGGGCGGCGGGTCGATCCGCTGGATCTCCACCCTTACGACGCGCACGCCCCACTTGTCGGTGGAGTCGTCGAGGATGTCGCGCAGGTGCGTGTTGATCTTGGCGCTCGACGTGAGTGCGTCGTCGAGGTCGAGGTCGCCGATCAGGTTTCGCAGGTTGGTCTGCGCGAGCTTCGTCACCGCGAGCTCGAAGTTCGCGACGTTGTACATGAGCCGCTTCGCGTCGGTCGCCTCGTGGTAGATGACCGCGTACACGCTGACCACCACGTTGTCCGAGGTGATGACCTCCTGCGCCGGCACCTCGACGACCTGCTCGCGCATGTCGACCAGGTGGATCCGGTCGACGAAGGGGACGATGATCCGCAGCCCGGGGTCGACCGTGCCCCGATACCGGCCCAACCGCTCGACGACGCCGCGCTGGTACGGGCGCACGATCTTGATCGTCGTGAACGCGAGCACGAACAAGAGGAAGGCCAGGATGGCCAGGACGATGATTGCTGCCATCGGACAGCTCCTTCGCGAAGACCGTCAGCCGGGGGCTGGCGGCGATCCCGGCTCGGTGCGGCCGGGTGTGGTTCCCCGAGGCGCGACATCGATGCGCCACGGGCTGACGACGACTCGGGTGCCGGTCACGTGCGTCACGAGGACGGTGGCGCCGGCGGCGACCCCCAAGCCGTTGGTGGTCTCGGCCCGCCACGTCTCCCGATCGAGCCGCACCATGCCCGTTGCGTGCTTCCCCGCCGGGATCTCGGTCACGACGGTGGCTGTGCGCCCCTCCCAGCGGTTGGCGCCGACGGGGTGGATCTCGTCGCGGCCCTCGAGCCGGCGCCCGAGCGGGACCAGCGCGGCGAGGCTGACGGCCGTCACGCCGACGAACAGCGCCCACTGGATGACGGCCCCGCCGCCTGCGAATGCCGCCACGGCCGCAGCCGCGGCGCCGATCGCGAACGACCCCATGAAGAAGAGGACGGGCGTGAAGACCTCGGCGAGGGCGAAGCCCACGACGGCGACCAACCAGATCCAGCGCCAGGTCTCAGGCGAGTTGACGTCCATGGCCGCGGCTCCTGCGGTACTGCCGCGACGGTATCGCAGCGATCGCGTTCCGGAGGTACGGGGACGCGCTGAACCGGTGAGCGCTGGTGTGACTACGGCCGCTGCGGCTGCCGCAGCAGCCGGACATCGCGGTCAGCTGGCGCGGGCACCCCGGAACGCGCGCTCGAGCAGGGGAGAGCGGGCGTCGAGCAGGTCGGTGACCTCGGAATCGGGCTGTGCCGGCTCCCGGTAGTCGAAGAACCGCCAGCCGCGCGGAGGGCGGAGAGAGTCGGCGTGGACTCGGCAGAGCCGGCCGGTGGCCTCGGGCTCGTCGAGCGGATGCAGCCACACCGCCCGACGCGCGCTGTCGAAGCCGATCGCCGCTGCTGCCGGTGCGTTGCAGCCGGGACGCCCACATCCACTCATGTCGTGAACGTATAGAAGCCGACGCAAGAAGTGGTGGATGGTCGAGAATGATCGTGTGACCACGATTCCGCCGCGCCTGCGGCCCCTCCTCGACGCGGGCTCCCCGGTCCAGGACCTGGCCGGGCGGCTGGTCGCGGGCGGGCACCAGAGCTATCTGGTGGGCGGCAGCGTCCGTGACGCCTTCCTCGACCTCTCGCCCGACGGGAAGAGCGACGTGGACATCGCCACGGACGCCCGCCCCGACGAGGTCGAGCTGGTGGTCCGGGGCTGGGCGGATCACCTGTGGCTCCAGGGCCAGCGGTTCGGCACGGTCGGCTGCGAGAAGGATGGCATCCGCATCGAGATCACCACGTTCCGGGCCGAGGTCTACCGGCCCGAGAGCCGTAAGCCCGAGGTGGCGTTCGCCGACGACATCGAGACCGACCTGTCCCGGCGCGACTTCACGATCAACGCGATGGCGTTGCGGCTTCCCGACCCGGTGCTGGTCGACCCGTTCGGCGGGGCGGCCGACCTGGCCGCGAAGCGTCTCCGGACCCCGCTGGAGCCCGAGGTGTCGTTCCTCGACGACCCGTTGCGCATGCTGCGCGCGGCGCGGTTCATCGCCGCCTTCGCGCTCGAGCCCGATCCGGAGCTCGTGGCCGCGGTCGAAGAGCTGCACGGTCGCATGGAGATCGTGAGCGCCGAGCGCATTCGCGACGAGCTGTCGAAGCTGCTCGTGCTCGCCGATCCGTCGGCCGGCTTGTGGTTCCTCTGCCGCACCGGCCTGTCCGACGAGTTCCTGCCCGAGCTCAATGCGATGCAGCTCCAGCAGGACCCGATCCATCAGCACAAGGACGTGCTCGCCCACACGATCGCAGTCGTGCGCAAGACGCGCCCCGAGCTCCGAGTGCGCCTCGCCGCGCTCCTGCACGACATCGGCAAGCCGAAGACGCGCTCGGTCGGCCCGGGCGGGGTCAGCTTCCACCATCACGAGGTCGTCGGGGCGCGTATGGCGGAGGAGCGGCTACGCGCGCTCCGGTTCCCGAGCGACCTCGTCGACGACGTCGCGCGCCTCGTCTATCTCCATCTGCGCATCCACACCTATTCGATGGGGTGGACCGACCGGGCGGTGCGCCGCTACGTGCGCGACGCCGGTCCACTGCTCGAGCCGCTCAACCACCTCGTCCGCCAGGACTGCACGACGCGGAACAAGGCGAAGGCGCGCGCACTCAACCGACGCATCGACGAGCTCGAGGAGCGCATCGCGCGGCTGCGCGATCAGGAGGAGCTCGATCGCATCCGGCCGCCCCTCGACGGCCGGCAGGTGATGGCCTTCCTCGGTGTCGAGCCCGGGCCCGTCGTCGGCGACGCGCTCGACTTTCTCCTCGAGCTCCGCCTCGACGAGGGTCCGATGGACGAGGACGAGGCTCACGAGCGACTCGCGGCCTGGGCGCGCGAGCGCGGCATCGAGCCGCGGCGCGGGGCCTCCGACGGATCGGGCGGCTAGAGCCCTTCCTTGCGTCCGCGCCAGATGATCGTGTGCGGAACGAGGGCGTCGGCGCCGAGCGGTCGGGGTTCCGCGAGCACCTCGACTCGGAATCCGCCGCGCGTGAGCGCGTAGAAGACCTCGCTCACGGTGCGCACGTACAGCCGGATCGGTTGCCCGTCGCGCTCGACGGTGACGGGATCCTCCGTGAAGTACGACATGCGCACGACGCGGTTGATCGGCGTCGAGGGCGTGTCCGGCGGCGCGCGGCCGACGCACAGGTCGATGGGGTGCTCGTACGAGAAGACGAACGCGCCGCGGTTCTTGAGCACGCGGTGCACCTGCCGGAAGACCCGGTGCAAGTCGCCGACCTCGCCCAGTGAGTACGCGCTGAAGACGATGTCGATCGACTCCGCCCGAACGAAGGCCAGGTCGGCGAGGTCGCCCTGATGCCACTCGACCCGGACGCCGGCGCGCTCGGCGAGTGTGCGCGCCCGGTCGAGCATCCGCACCGACGAGTCGACGGCGATGGTCGTCGCCCCCCGGAGGGTGAGGGCCACCGCCGCCTGCCCGTCACCGCAACCGAGGTCGAGGATCCGCTTGCCGGCCACGTTGCCGAGCAGGCGAACGTCGTCCTCGGTCGGGCCGTCCGGCCCGTATTGGACGATGTCGGTGGGCGTGGCGCCTGATCGCTGGGATGCGATCCGGTCCCAGCTCTGGGTGTTGTTCACGGACTCATTGTGACGAGTGGCGGTGGGCGGCGCCGACCTCAGTCGCCCCGGGCGAACGCCTCCACCATGTCGTGGGCCTCCCCGTCTCGGTACTGCACCGGTGGCGACTTCATGAAGTACGCCGACGGCCCCAGCAGTGGCCCGCCGATCCCACGATCGAGGGCGAGCTTGGCGCATCGCAGCGCGTCGATGATCACACCGGCCGAGTTCGGCGAGTCCCACACCTCGAGCTTCAACTCGACGTTCAGCGGCACGTCGCCGAAGTTCCGGCCCTCGAGACGGATGTACGCCCACTTGCGGTCCTCCAGCCACGGCACGTGGTCGGACGGTCCGATGTGCACGGCACCAGCTTCGAGACCGTGGTCGATCTGGCTCGTGACCGACTGGGTCTTGGAGATCTTCTTCGACTCGAGGCGCTCGCGCTCGAGCATGTTCTTGAAGTCCATGTTGCCGCCGAAGTTGAGCTGGTAGGTGCGGTCGAGCGCCACACCCCGGTCCTCGAAGAGCCTCGACAGGATCCGGTGGACGATCGTCGAACCGACCTGGCTCTTGATGTCGTCGCCCACGATCGGGACGCGGGCGTCGTTGAACTTCTGGGCCCACTCCGGATTGCTGGCGATGAACACCGGGATGGCGTTCACGAAAGCGACGCCGGCGTCGAGGCACGCCTGGGCGTAGTGCTTCTGCGCCTGCTCGGACCCGACAGGCAGGTAGCTCACGAGCACGTCGGCGCGCGCCGCACGCAGCGCCTCCGCCACGTCGACCCGCTCGGCGGGCGACTCTTCGACGGTGCCGCGGTAGTACTTCCCGAGGCCGTCGAGCGTGGGCGCCCGCTGCACGAAGACACCGAGCTCCGGGACGTCGGCGAAGCGGATCGTGTTGTTCTGGCCGGCGAAGATCGCCTTTCCGACGTCGAGACCGACCTTTGCCGCGTCCACGTCGAGCGCGGCGACGAACTCGACGTCACCGACGTGGTAGCCGCCCAGCACCACGTGCATGAGGCCGGGGATGGTCTCTTCGGGCACGGCGTCGCGGTAGTACTCGACACCCTGCACGAGGCTGCTGGCGCAGTTGCCCACACCGGCGATGGCGACACGAATAGAACGACTCATGATGCGGTCGCTCCTTCCTGTGATGGTTCGGGTTCAACAGCGCGCCGCTCGGCGGCGATGAGCTCGTCCAGCCACGCGAGCTCGCGGGCCGTGGACTCGGTGCGGTGCTCCGCGAGTGAGCGGAGGTAGCGGTCGCCGCGGTGCGGGGTCGTTTCCCGGGCCTCGGCGAGGCGCTCGTTGAGTCCCGCCCGGCGCCGATCGAGCAGCGCGAGGCGGGCGTCGCCAGCGAGGTGCCGGCAGAACGCGAACTTGAGGGCGAAGGACTTCTCCTCGTCGGCTCCGGGCGCATCATCGCCCGTGAGGAGCTCGGCGAAGAGCTCCTCACCCCGCGGCGTGAGCCGGTACTGCTTTCGGGTGCGGCGGGTCGGCTTGGGGAGGCGACGGAGCCGCGCCGCCGCGGTCTCGCCGTCGATCGACCCGGTCGCGGGCATGGGCGCCGGTGCGGGCGCTCCCGAGCGCGGCGCCACGATCTCGATCGCGCCGGCCCGCTCGAGGCGGCGGAGCGCCGGGTAGAGGGACCCGTAGGAGACGCCCCACAGGAACCCGAGGGTGTCGCCGAGGCGCTTCTTCAGCTCGTAGCCGTGGAGCGGCTGCTCCTTGAGGAGGCCGAGGATGGCGAGTTCGAGCACGCGGTGACTCCGTCCGGCTGGCTTGATATATCGACTCGATATATCGGACGCTCAGTATGAGGGAGCGAGTGGTCACCGTCAAGCCGCCGTCCGGCCACTCGGCGGTCACCCTCGGTTCACCGCTGGGACGCCGCGCCGGAGGTGACGAGCCGGTGACGGAACGCGGGCGGAGCGATGACGGAATCGTGGTGGAGGTTGGCTCGCGCCGCTCCGGCCGCGCTCCTATGCTTCGATCCGTGCCGTCACACGTTGACTACGCACTCGCCCGCCGAGCGGTCCTCCGCGACCTGCGACGCGGCGCGGTCACACGACTCGACGTGTGTGACGCGCACCCGGAGTTGCTCCGCGCCGCCCGCAACGTGGGCGAACCCGCCCCGCACGACTGCCCGATCTGTGGGAACGGGCGCGTGCGCTACGTCTCGTACGTGTACGGCGAGACGCTGAAGCAGGCCAACGGGCGGTGCATCACGTATCCCGGCGAGCTCGACAAGCTCGACGCCTCGTTCGACGAGTTCGCGTGTTACGTGGTCGAGGTGTGTCTCGACTGCCGTTGGAACCACCTCGACCGTCGATACCTGCTCGGCCGCCGTCACGCCGGCTGAACCGCGCCGAGGGCACGGCGGTGTCAGTCCTGGTCGACTTCCTCGTCGTCGACGAGCTCGTACGGGTACTGCGAGCGGCACGAAACGCACCACAGCTCGGTCTCGTCGACCACCTGGTGCGACGCCGGCGTGTCCCACGTCTCGGGCGTGACGTAGACCCGCCGGACGAGCACGAGCTCCTCGTCGGGATAGGCGCAGTTCTCGCAGACGCGCGACGTCATGGGCCCCATTTTTATCGTCCTCGCAAGCTCGGGCTCTGCGGCTGACGGGCGGCGCAGCCACCGCCGCCGCGGGCTACGCTCGGCGTGCTGCCGGGAGCCGAGGGTGCCCCGGACGGTGGAGGTACGGAGATGACGGTCGCGTCGTCGCCCCCTGACTCGCGAGCTCCGCTCAGCGCGCCGGCCATCAGGGCCCGCAAGGGCGGCAAGCCGCCCCTGGTCATGGTGACCGCCTACGACTTCCCGTCGGCGAGCGTGGCGGACGCCGCCGGGGTCGACATGATCCTGGTCGGCGACACGCTGGCCATGGTCGTGCTCGGCCACGAGGACACGCTCCACGTCACGATCGACGACATGGCGCACCACGTCGCGGCAGCGGCGCGAGCCAAGCCGCGGGCCCTGCTCGTCGGCGACCTGCCGTGGCTCAGCTACCACGTGTCCGACGAGGAGACCGTGCACAACGCGGCCAAGCTCATCCGGGCCGGTGCGGCGGCGGTGAAGCTCGAGGGGGGCCGCAAGCGGCTCGGCGCGATCGAGGCGATCCTCGACGCCGAGATCCCGGTCATGGGCCACGTCGGCCTCACACCGCAGTCGGTCCATGCCGTCGGCGGCTTCAAGGTGCAGGGCAAGCAGCTCGACGCGGCGCGCACCATCGTCGACGACGCGGTGGCGCTCGCCGAGACGGGATGCTTCGCGATCGTGCTCGAGTGCGTGCCAGACGCGGTCGCCCGCATGGTGACCGAGTCGGTGCCCGTCCCGACGATCGGCATCGGCGCCGGGCGTCACTGTGACGGTCAGGTGCTCGTGTACCACGACCTTCTCGGCCTCGAGGACCGAATGAAGCCGAAGTTCGTGCGCCGGTACGCGTCGCTGAAGACCGATTCCACAGCGGCCGTCGCCCGGTACGCGGAGGACGTGCGCGCGGGGCGGTTCCCGTCGAGCGACGAGACGTACCACGTCGCCGACGACGTCGCCGAGGCGCTCGGGCTGTTCGGCACCGCTCCCGCGTGACCCCCGCTCGCCGGGCGGGCGTGGCCGCGGCGCTCCTGGCGCTCGCCGCCGTCCTCGTCGTCGGCGGGCTGGTGCTCCTCCTGGGCCGCGACGACGACACCGCTTCGCCGGGCGGCCCCCTCGCCTCGGTGCTGGCCGGTGCTCGTCCGGCGACGGCGCCGTTCACGCAGCTCACGGAGGTCCGTCTCGGGATCGGCGGGGACTGCCGTCGCATCGTGGTCGCCGACAGGACGGACGAGCGTGCCACCGGGCTCATGCGCAGGAGCGACCTCGGGCCGTACGACGGGATGCTCTTCGTGTTCGGCACGCCGACCAGCTCGTCTTTCACGATGTCGCAGGTTCCCGTGCCGCTCGACATCGGCTGGTACGACGCCGCGGGTCGTCCAGTCGACCGTCTCCTGATGCAGCCGTGCCCGGACCGCTCGGTGTCCGACTGCCCGGTGTACAGCTCGCGCGGCCCGTACACATACGCCGTCGAGACGCTCGGCGGGCACCTCCCGAGCGGCGCGCTCAGCGGTTGTCCGTGACGCCGCCGGTCTGCCTGGCCACGGTGAAGGCGATCGCGAAGTAGAGCGCCATCGCGGCGTAGACGATCAGGCATGCCACCGGACTGACGAACGCCAGGGGGATCGAGAGCCCGTAGACGACCGGGCCGATCACCGCGGCCCGGCGGGCCCGGCGCGCGCCATCTGCGCCCATCTCCGGTTCGAGCAGCGACGGAACCCGGGCCAGGTACGTCCAGACGGCGATGAACGCCAGGCCGATCAGCGTCATGTTTGCCCCGTACACGGCGGCCGCGATGTGGGCGTTGTCGCCCTGTCGGATGTACTGCCCGAGCAGTGCGGTCGGGAAGGGCAGGAACGCCACCGTCAGGAGGAGGAGCAGGTTGAGGAAGAGGAGGGGACGATCGACGGTCGTGATGCGCTCGAAGATGTCGTGGTGGTTCACCCAGATGATGCCGATGATGACGAAGCTCACGAGGTAGGCGGCGTACGACGGCCACTGGTTGGCGAGATCTCGGGCGAGGTCGCCCGACTTCGAATCGGGGACGCGCACCTCGATGATGAGCAACGTGATGGCGATCGCGAAGACGCCGTCGCTGAACGCCTCCGTCCGACTCTTCGGCATAGCTCCTCGGTCGCCGTCGCCGCGGGGAGATCGTAGGTTCGCCGAAGCCCCGACGTACCCCTCGTAGCTGTCGTACTCCGTCGCTAAGGTCTGCGTCGATAGGTCACGTCGAAGGTTGGTAGCCTGAACCGTTCCAACTCAGCCTGCTCCTTGCCGTCCGGCACGCCGGGCGCAGCCGGGAGCCCGTCAGGCCCGGAGCACGGGTCACGGTCCACAGGAGGTACGAGCCATTGCGGCCGTACGAGGTCATGATCATCTTCGACGCGGACCTGGAAGAGGAGACGATCCGGGCCGCGGTCGACCGGTTCCTCCAGCTCGTCCAGTCGAAGGGCGCCGAGTCCGGGCACGTCGACTACTGGGGGAAACGGCGCTTCGCCTACGAGATCAACCATCGCACGGAGGGCTACTACGTGGTGCTCCAGGCGAAGGCCGAGCCGGAGGCGATGCAAGAGTTGCACCGGGTGCTCTCCCTGGCTGACGAGGTAGTCCGCCACAAGGTGCTCCAGATCCCCGAGCGGGTCTACGGACCCCCGAAGACCGCGAGCGCCGGCGCGACGGACGCATAGGGAGGAAACACCATGGCGAACGGCAACACGGTCACGGTCGTGGGGAACCTGACCCGCGACCCCGAGCTCCGCTACACGCCGAGCGGCGCGTCGAACACGCGTTTCGGCGTAGCGGTGAACCGCCGCTGGATGGACCGGAACACCAACGAATGGCAGGAGGCGACGAGCTTCTTCGACATCGTGTGCTGGCGCGAGATGGCCGAGAACGTGAGCGAGTCGCTCGCGAAGGGCTCACGCGTCGTCGTCACAGGTCGGCTCGAGCAACGCAGCTACGAGGATCGTGACGGCAACCGGCGCAACGTCGTCGAGATCATCGCCGACGAAGTCGGGCCCAGCCTGCGCTTCGCCACCGCCCAGGTCACGAAGAACGACCGCCGGGGCGGCGGCGACTTCGGAGGGGGCGGCGACAGCGGCGGCGGTGGAGGCCGCGGCGGCGGCGGGCGTGGGGGCGAGAGTCCCCAGCCCGCCCCGACAGGTGGCGACCAAGACGAAGAGCCGTTCTGAGACGCGACGACGAAGAGGTGAGCTGAGCCGAGATGGCGAGAGATAGGAAGAAGAAGTCCCAGGCGGCCGACCGCCGGCGCCCGATCAAGAAGAAGACGTCGATCCTCTCCTCGGAGAGCATCGACTGGGTCGACTACAAGGACGTCAACCTTCTCCGCCGGTTCATGTCCGAGCGCGCCAAGATCCGGGCCCGTCGTGTCACCGGCAACAGCGCGCAGCAGCAGCGCGCGGTCGCGCGAGCCATTCGCGTCGCTCGCGAGATGGCGCTCCTTCCGTACAGCGTCCGGCAGGTGACGCAGCGGAGTCGCGGCGGCCGCCGCGACCGGGGCGACCGCGACCGGGGCGATCGCGACCGCGATCGCATGCCGGAGCCGCCCCCCGGTCGGGAGGCTGCCGCCCCGGCCGCAGAAGTTGAGGGCGCGAGCGCGCCCGTCGAAGGCGGGAACGGCGCCGAAGCGCCCGCGGACGTCACAGCCGAAGCGCCGGCTCCCGCGCCTGCGGGCGGGGAAGACCAGTCGTGAAGGTCGTGCTGCGCGACGACGTCGAGAACGTCGGTCGCAAGGGCGACCTCATCGAGGTCACCGACGGCTACGCGCGGAACTACCTCGTGCCGCGCGGGCTGGCGATCAAGGCGACCAAGGGCGTCGTGCAGCAAGGCGAAGCGATGCGCCGCAACCGTCAAGCCCGTGACGCGCGCGATCGCGAGGCCGCGCAGGCGCTCGCAGACCAGCTGACCGGGCAGCGGATCGAGCTCCGAGTCCGAGCCGGCGAGGGCGGCCGCCTCTTCGGGTCGGTGACGGCGGCGGACGTCGTCGACGCGGTGCGCGCGCAGACGGGCGTCGAGGTCGACCGGCGCAAGACCCAGCTCGCCGAGCCGCTGAAGGAGCTCGGACCGGCCGAGATCCCGGTGAAGCTGCACTCCGACGTCGAGGTCACCCTCACCGTCGACGTCGTTCCCGAGTAGCGCGCGCCGCGCCCATTCCCCAGGGCGCGCCGGCGCGCGTTCCGTCGCTTAATGCTGCGACCAGCGTGTTCGTCGCGCCTCGGGGTACCTGTCACACCCCACCAGGAGAATGAGAGCGATTCGTCCCCAAGGTTGTGGAGGCAGGAGCCCTGTATCCACAAGGAAATCGCTCTATCGATCCACAGGCCGACCCGACGAGGATGCGGAACGAGGCATCTCGTGGGAGGGGCGCCGCACTGGGAGCGGCGACACGGGAGCCCGGGTGTGGGGGCCCGGCAGCTCGGGGGAGCCGGGAGGCAGGAAAGGAGCAGCGTGGTCCAGGCGATCGATGACGCGCGTCGGCAGAGGGCGGGGCGCGTCCCGCCGCACAACCTCGAAGCCGAAGAGTCGCTCCTCGGAGCCATGCTGCTCTCGCGCGACGCGATCACCGCGGCCGTCGAAGCGCACGTCGAGGCGAGCGACTACTACAAGCCCGCGCATGTGCACGTCCACGAAGCGGTCATGGCGCTGTACGGCCAGGGCGAGCCGGTCGATCCGGTCACGATCGCCGAGGAGCTGCGCCGCGCCGAACTGCTCGACGCCGTCGGTGGACGCGCCGCGCTGCTGCAGATCCAGGCGGCGACGCCGGCGTCGGCGAACGCCGGCCATTACGCGCGCATCGTCAACGAGCTCGCCCTGCTGCGGCGCCTGATCGGCGTCGCCGGCGACATCGCCGAGATGGGCTACGACACGCCGGACGACGTCGCGGAGACGCTGGACCGCGCCGAGTCGCTGGTGTTCGAGGTGGCGGAGCGCCGGGTCAGCGAGTCGCTCGCGGGCATCTCCGACTCCCTCCAGACGACGCTCGACCAGCTCGAGTCGATGTACGGGAGCGACACCGAGGTCGTGGGCGTGCCGAGCGGATACCACGAGCTCGACTCGCTCTTGCTCGGGCTCCAGCGTTCGAACCTCGTGATTGTCGCGGCGCGTCCGTCGATGGGGAAGTGCGTCGCGTGGGACACGCCGATCGTCGACCCGGCGACAGGCGCGGTGCGGACCGCCCAGGAGGTGTACGAGCGCGGGCGGGCGGGCCGCCCGGTGCGCGTGCTCGCGCTGGACGACGACCTCCGCGTCCGGAGCATCACACCGTCGGCGTTCGTGGACGACGGCGTGAAGCCTGTCTACAGAGTCACGACCCGCACGGGACGCGTTGTCCGCACGACGATCACGCACCCGTTCCTCACCGGCGACGGGTGGAAGCCGCTCGCCGAGATCTGCGTCGGCGACCGCGTCGCGGTTCCTCGCGCGATCGACGTCGAGGGCAACGAACCGCTCCCCGAAGCGGACGTCGTCATGCTCGGGCTCCTCATCGGAAGCGGCTGCCTGGCCGACGGTTCGCCCATGATGAGCACCGCATCACCCTCCGTGCTCCTGGAGCTGCAGCGGTGCGCGGCCAAGCTCGGCGTCACGGTCAGGCACATCTCGCCGCACGACCATCGTCTGTGCACCCCGCTGGGCCGGCCGAGCCCGGTCACGACCCTGCTGCGCCAGCACGGGCTCTGGAAGACGGAGTCGCGGGCGAAGCACATCCCCGACGCCGTGTACCGCCTTCCCGCCAAGCAGCTCGCCCTGTTCCTCAACCGCCTCTTCGCCGCCAACGGGTGGGCGTCCGTGCACAAGGGCGGGCAGGTCTCGATCGGCTGCGGCTCGAGGTCCGATCGCCTCGCCCGCGGCGTGCAGCACCTGCTGCTCCGCTTCGGCGTGGCCTCACAGCTCCGGCACCGGACCGCCTTGTACAACGGGCGCGGCTTTCCGTCCTGGCAGATCGAGGTGACCCATCCCGAGTCGATCCGTCGGTTCGCGGCCGACATCGGCATCCTCGGCAAGGAGGACGCCGTCGAGCGCGTCCTCGTCGCGCTCGAGCGGCGGAGCCGGAACTCCAACCTCGACACCATCCCGGCCACGTTCTGGGGCGAGGTCCTCAAGGCCAAGGGTGATCGCACATGGCGCGCGGTGTCGGAGGCGGCGGGGAAGCCGGCCAACTACAACTGGCACGTCGGGACGCGTTCGCCTCAGCGGGCGACGCTGGCGCTGCTCGCTGAGGTGCTCGACGCCCGCGACCTCGAGCTCCTTGCGGCCTCGGACATCTGGTGGGACGAGATCGTCTCGATCGTCTACGTCGGCGACGAGCAGGTGTACGACCTGACGGTCCCGCACGTGCACAACTTCGTCGCCGGCGACATGTTCGTGCACAACACCTCGTTCGCGCTGGGAGCGGCCGCCAACGTCGCCGTCTCGGTCCAGCGTCCCGTCATGTTCTTCTCCATGGAGATGGGCAACCTCGAGCTCACCAAGCGGCTGCTCGCGGCGGAGGGTCGGGTCGAGGCAAAGCGTCTCTGGACCGGCAACATCCCCGAGTCGGACTGGTCCCGGCTGAGCCACGCCGTCGGGCGGCTCGCCGAAGCACCGCTGTTCATCGACGACAACCCGCACTGCACGGTGATGGAGATGCGCGCCAAAGCCCGCCGCATCCGCGCCCGGCACGGAGATCTCGGCCTGATCGTCGTCGACTACATCCAGCTCATGAGCTCGACCGGCGCCCGCCAGATCGAGAGCCGCCAGGTCGAGGTGGCCGAGCTGTCACGGGGACTCAAGATCCTCGCCCGAGAGCTCGACTGCCCGGTCATGGCCTTGTCTCAGCTGAACCGTCAGCTCGAGTACCGCCAGGACAAGCGCCCCATGCTCGCCGACCTCCGGGAGTCGGGAGGGCTCGAGCAGGACGCCGACGTCGTCTGCTTCATCTACCGCGACGAGGTGTACAACCCCGAGTCGGACCAGCGCGGCCAGGCCGAGATCCTCGTGTCGAAGCACCGCAACGGTCCTACCGGCGTCGCCCGGCTCGCGTTCAACGAGCGGTTCACGAAGTTCGACAACATGGCGCGCGACTAGCGGCGGTCCCGGTCGGCGAGTCCGGGGAAGCGCTGGGCGAATTGCGCCCGGCGTCGCCGGAAATAGACGGTCATCACGACGTTCATCACCGCCAGCGCGGCGAACAGCAAACCGAAGACGACGCGCCCGCCGGCGAAGTTGGCCAAGGCCAGCGCGACGAACAGGGCGGCGATGACGCTGCGGATGACCACGATGGTGTTGCCCGATCGCATGGCGCCTCCCTTCGGGGTCAATCCTGCCCGGCCTGTGGCAAGCGTGGGCCGCGGCGAGGTCAGGATTTCGTGAAGCCGATACCCTCGAACCCGTTCGAGGGGGTGCCGTGGGCTCCGACTCCGTGCTCGTGAAGGCCGAGGAGGGCTTCACGACGATCACGATGAACAGCCCCGAGCGCCGCAACGCGCTGTCGCTCGGTTTGCTGCGTGACATGACGGCGGCCTTCCGCGCCGCGGGCGGAAGCGACGCCCGGGGCGTGATCCTCGCCGCCAACGGTCCGGTCTTCTCCGCCGGCCACGACTTCCGGGACCTGGCGGGCGCCGACGCCGAGTCGATCCGCGACCTGCTGGATACCTGCACCGAGCTCATGCTCACGATGCAGTCCATCCCCCAGCCCGTCGTGGCGCGCGTGCACGGCTTGGCGACCGCCGCCGGCTGCCAGCTCGTCGCGACCGCGGACCTGGCCGTGGCGTCCGAGGACGCCGGCTTCGCCACGCCCGGCGGCAAGGGCGGATGGTTCTGCCACACGCCGTTGGTTGCCGTGGCGCGCAATGTCACCCAGAAGCGGGCGTTGGAGCTCGCTTTGACCGGGGACACGATCGACGCCCGCACGGCGCTCGACTGGGGCCTCGTCAACCACGTCGTCCCCGCCGAGCAGCTCGACGACGCCACCGTCAGCCTGCTGCGCCGTGCGACCCGCGGCAGCCGGGCTTCGAAGGCGCTCGGCAAGCAGACCTTCTACACCCAGGTCGGCCTCGACCGGCGCGCCGCGTACGAGCACGCCCTCGACGTGATGACCAGGTCGAGCCAGACGCCCGACGCGCAAGAGGGGTTCGCCGCCTTCCTCGAGAAGCGCCGGCCGCGCTTCGAGTAGCGCTCGATGGTCCTGCTCGTCAGAAGAGCCGAAGGTCGGGCGGGGCGTCGCCGCGCAGGCGCTCCAGGTCGACCTCGATGCACTCGACACCTCGACTCTCGGCGAACACGCGCGCCTGGGGCTTGATCCGCGTGGCGACGAAGAGCCCGGTCGTCGGGGCGAGCGTGGCGTCGAGGTCGAGTCGCTCCTGGTAGCGGAGCAGCTGTTCGACACCGGCGATCTCGCCGATCCGCTTCACCTCGATCGCCACGGCGCGGCCCTCGCCGTCACGGCACAGCAGATCGACCGGCCCGATGTCGGTCGGGTATTCACGCCGAACGATGCGGAGATCGTCACGAAGGGCGCGCACGCGCGCGGCGATGAGCTCCTGCAGCTCGACTTCGACGCCGTCTTTCGAGAGGCCGGGGTCGTCGCCCAATGTGACGTCGTGGTCGAGCAACACCTCGTGCAGCGCAATGGTGAGCCGTTCCCCGCCGGGGTTGGTCGCGACGATCGCGCCGGGCTCTTCGCGAATCGTGCAGGGCGGGCTCATCCAGTTCAGCGGCTTGTACGCCTTGCTGTCAGCGTGCACGGCGATCGAGCCGTCGGCCTTGAGCAGGATCAGCCGCTCCGCCGGCGGGAGACGAGCGCCGAGCCGGCCTTCGTACTCGACCGAGCATCGCGCCACGACCAGCCGCACGGGCCGCGTTGTACCACAGCGGGGATGTCGTGGACCTAGGCTGCGCGGCGCATTCTGACGGCGGGAAGGGGCGCATCATGGGCATCAACAGCGGCATCTACAAGCTCGTCCTCGTGCTGCACATCCTGATGGCGATCGTCGGGTTCGGCGCCGTGTTGCTCAACGGGATCTACGGCCAGCAGGCGCGGAGCCGGCGGGGAACCGAGGGACTCGCCATCACCCAGGCGAACTTCCTCGTCTCACGGATTGCCCAGTTCTTCATCTACGGAGTGTTCGTGTTCGGCATCCTCCTCGTCGTTTTGAGCGACAAGGCCTGGAGCTTCAGCGACTCGTGGATCGTCGCCGCGATCGTGCTGTACGTGCTCGGCATCGGGCTCTCCCACGGCCTACTGATGCCCAACGTGCGGCGGATCATCGGCCTGCAGGAAGAGCTCGTCGCGATGGGCCCGCCGCCGGCCGGTGCAGGCGGTGGCCAACCGCCGCCGCAGGTCATCGAGCTCGAGGAACGCGGCCGGCGCGTCGGTGCGGTGAGCGCCGTGCTCCAGGTGGACCTCGTCCTGATTCTCATGCTCATGGTGTGGGGCCCGCGCTTCTGACGCGATCCGGCCCGACGCCGAGATCCAGGGTGCGGACGCATACGATCACGGCGTGAGCATCTACGACGACGTGCTGCGCGAGCTCGTGACCGCCGTCGGCGCGGCGCTGTTCCTCGGGAACCTCATCGCGCTCGTGCGCCGACGGTCGGGCGCGCAGGTTCCCGCCGCCCGGGGCCGGGACACCCTCCCGCAGGCGCCGATCACCCGCACGGTCGTCTACTTGGTGATCGGATTCGTGGTGATGGTCGCCGGTATCGCCGCCATCGCGACCAAGTAGCCTCCTCCGGATCGACGAATCGACGGCGGGTGTGAGCGGCTCCTCGCAAGACGTCGGTTCGTCGCGCCGCAGCTACGCCCTGGAGATCCTGCTCGTCAGCTTCGCGGCCCTCCTGCTCGAGATCAGCTACACGCGCGTCATCTCGTTCAAGCTCTTCTACTACTACACGTACCTCGTCATCGGGCTCGCGCTGCTCGGTATCGGTTGCGGCGGTGTCATCGTCGCCGTCTCACGTGGCCTCCGGCGCGCCGAGACCGAGACGATCCTCCGTTGGGGGCTGTTACTCGGCGCGACCAGCGTCGGCGTCGGTTATCTCGTCGTCGCCACGGTCCGGACCGACACGCTGACCATCTGGGACTACGGCACGCTGTCGTCGCTGAAAAACCTCGCTCTCCTGCTCGGCATCTGCCTGGCACTGTTCGCGTCGTTCATCGCGGTCGGCGTGATGATCGCCACACTCTTCTCCCGGCAGTCCGAACGGATCGGGCGGTTGTACTTCGCCGACCTCGTCGGGGCCGGGATCGCGTGCGCGGTCGTCGTCTCGCTCATCGGGTGGATGGGCCCGCCGGCCACGATCTTCCTCGCCGGCCTCGTCCTCGCCCTTGCCGGGCTCCGTCTTGCCGTTCGCGTGCGTTCGCGGGCGCTTCTTCCCGTCGCAGTCGTGCTCGTGGTGGTCATGGCGATGGTCGTGGTTCGTCCCGGCGTGCTTCCGCAGCAACGCGCGGACGCGTTCAAGGGGCAGTTCGACGAATCGGCGACGCGCTACTCGGCATGGAGCCCGATCTTCCGAGTCGACGTGGTCGACGTCGGGCCCAATCTCCGGCTCCTGTACCACGACGGGCTGGTCGGATCGGTCATCCACCGGTGGGACGGGAAGCAGGCGAGCCTCGGCCAATTCGGGTTCGACACCGACCCTCGCGCGCTCCCGTTCGCGGTCGGGGGAGCGTCACCGAAGAACGTGCTCATCGTCGGCGCCGCCGGCGGGCACGAGATCCTGACGTCGCTCTACTACCACTCGCAGCACATCGACGCCGTCGAGCTCAACCCGGTCACCCACTCCCTCGTCACCGACAAGTTCGCCGACTACTCGGGGCATCTCGCTCAGAACCCGGCCGTCAACTACGTCCAAGGCGACGGCCGGTCGTTCCTCGCCCGCAGCGACGACACGTACAACGTGGTCTGGTACCCCGCGCCCGACAGCTACTCGGCGACGAACGCCGCCACCGCCGGCGCCTACGTGCTCTCGGAGAGCTATCTCTACACGAGCGAGACCATCCAGGACAGCCTCCAGCACCTCGGCGGGAACGGGATCCTCGCCGCCCAGTTCGGCGAG
>DASYFC010000103.1:0-2594 GCA_036498645.1 Acidimicrobiia bacterium
TAGAAGGCGCGCGTGGTGATGTCACCCGTGACGAGGTCGTCGTACTCCTTGATGCGGACGCGGTCGTCCTTCTCCTGGTAGCGCTTGACCTGCTCGAGCTTCTCGTCGACCTCTTCGCGGGTCGCGAACAGGAGACCGAGGTGGTCGTAGCCGGGCGACTGCATGGGCTTGTCGCTCTCGGCGAGGAGGATGAACTGCTGCGCCTCCTCGGACAGGAGGATGTGGCACATCTGACCGACGACCTCGGCGTCGACGCCGGTCCAGCCGAACACGCTGCCGTAGAAGGCGTCGATCTCCTCGCGGAGCTCGGTGGTGAGCGTCCCGCGTGGGAACGTCAGCTCCATGTGGTTGAACCGCATCTCCGGCATCAAGGCCCCCGTTCTCTCTCCGCACAGGCGGTGAGGAAAGTCTACGTTGTGCGTCATGGCCCATCGCTTGCGCACGGTCGAGCTGGATTTCCTCGACGAGGCACCGCACCGCTTCGTGTTCGAGGCGGCGGTCCCGGCTTCGCAAGACACAGTCTTCGCCGCGATCAGCGACGATCCCTCGACATGGACGTGGTGGCCCGGGCACGAAGGAGGCGCGTACGAGACTCCGCCTCCACACGGCGTCGGCTCGCGTCGTGAGATGCACATGGGCGAATCCCAGTACCGCGAGACGATCCTGGCGTGGGACGAACCGACGCGGTGGGCCTACCGCGTCGACGAGAGCGCCGACGCGCTGATCGACGCGCTGGTCGAGGAGTGGGTCGTCGAGGGCGACGGCGACCGGAGCACCGTGCGCTGGACGTTCGCCGTCCAGCCCGGCACCGACATGGAAGCGGCGATCCCCGCAGCCAAGACGATGATCGGGGACATGTTCGACCAGGCGATGGCGAACCTCACCGCCCGGCTGTCCGCGGTGCGCGGCTGACGTCATGGCCGCCGCCGTCTCCGGGTACAGCCACATCGCGATCTCCGTGACCGACCTCGACGAGGCTCGCGACTTCTACTGCGACCTGCTCGGCTTCGAGGTGCTGCCGCGACCGGACTTCGGCTTCCCCGGCCTCTGGCTCCGCGTGGGCTCACTCCAGCTGCACTTGGGAGTCGTGGACGAAGCCCCGTCGGCCGGCCCCGGCTTCCCGCACTTCGCCCTGTACGTGCCGACCGACGAGTTCGACGCAACGATCGAGTCGGTGCGGGCTGCGGGCGTGAAGATGCTCGGCGAGCCGTCGTCGCGCGTCGACTTCGGGACGCCGGTCCGGGCCGCGTTCATCACCGACCCGGCCGGCAACGTGATCGAGCTGACCGACGTGGGGCCGCTCGGACGAACCTGACTACTCGAAGGTGACGTTGACCGTCTTCACGCCTCCCGAGCAGTCGAGGGTGCCTTTCTTCGTCGGGCTCACGCGCACGAACTTGCCCTTCTTCACCTGCAGGATCACGCCGCAGGGGCTGACCTTCCGACCACCGACGTCGGTGGGCCCGAGCATGCCGTCGGCCGTGAAGTCGTGGATCTTCGCCGCCTCCTCGAGGAAGCGAGCCCGGGTGAGGCCGTTGTTGCCGTCGGCTTTCACGACGTTGTTGACGACGTCCCTGAAGAACAAGCCTGCCGTCCACGCCTGAGCGCCGAAGCCGTCGGCCTTGTCCTTGCCCCCGACGTTCTTCAGGTAGTTGCTCACCGACTTGTTCTGCTTCGCTTCCTCGAACGGGATGAAGAACAGCGTTACGTACTGGCCCTCGACTGCGTTCCCGCCTTCCGAGAGCAGTCGCTGGTCGTAGCACTGGAGCGCGCAGTCCCACACCTTGACGGTGTTCACGCCCTGGATCTGGGCTTCTTTGCGGAGGAGCACGTCGGCCTTGTAGTCGACGTTGTTCAAGGCGTACGTGCTGTTGCTCTGCTTGATCGCCTGCACGAGCGGGGTGTATGCCGCCTGCGGAGACAGGCCGGACACCTTGAATTCGCCGTCCGACTTGACGCCGAACGACTTGTACATGGCGACGAGCGGGAGCGCGGCGTTCGTCGTCGACTTGAGGTCGCCGGCGAGCGCGAAGATCCCATGGAGGTCCTTGTTGCGCTTCGTGTAGTACTTGGCGGCGCCCGTGCGGACCGTGACCTTCTTCTCCGCCGCGTCCTTCGTCGCACAGTCGAGCCCGACCACGATGACGGGGAACGAGATCGGCGAGCACTGGTGTGCGATCTCGGTTTGCAGCACCGGCACGTCGGGCAGGCCGGTCGCCTTTCCGGCCTGGTCGACGCAGCTCGTCATCGGCTCGATGTTGTTCATGAACAGCGCGGTCGTGCCGACGATGGCGAAGTCCTCCTGGCACGCCCGCACCAGCGCGTTCCGCGCCTCGTCGGCGCTCAGATGCGAGTCGATGAAGTCGACCTGGACCTTGCGGCCCCCGGCGACGCCGCCGTTGGCGTTGACGAACTTGGCGAACGCGTTGACACCGTCGACCGACCCCTGGAAGAGCCCGGGCCGGGCGGCGTTGTCGACGTCGGCGATCACGGCGATGCGGATGGTGTCCGCCGTGACCCCGATCTCACCCGCCGCCGGCTGCTGTTGCTGCGGCCGGGCGGCCGCCGCCGTCGGGAACAGCGCCCCCACGAGG
>DASYFC010000104.1:0-3560 GCA_036498645.1 Acidimicrobiia bacterium
CGAACTTGGTGGTGAACAAGCGACTGTGCGGTCAGCGACCGCGAGTCGTCGAAGAGAAGCGCCTCTCCCACGCCGACTCGCGGGTCCGAAGATCGCCAGTCGGCGACAGCGCGGCGCCGAGCCGCGAGTCGTCCGAAAGCGCTGCTTTCACTCGAAGCTGGGTCGGTCAAGATCACAGGGGATAGGCGATAAGGGGCCGCGAAACCGAACACCCCGGCTTCCGCGGCGGCGTCGCGCTCTTGGAGGGGGAGCCGAAGGGACCCGTAAGCTGCGTTGCCGATGTGCGATGACCACGGTCACGTGCAGGTACCGGCGGTCGAAGCCGTGCCGCGCGACGCCGACTGGCCCGGCGAGGTCCTCGCGCTCGAACCCGTGGACTCCGTGTCGGTGTTGACGGTGTGCGACAACACCGTCGACGTCTTGTTGCTGGACGAGGGCCCGGCGAAGCGTCTGCCTCTTCTTTTTGGGACCCTGACCGGTGAGACGCTTCCGCTCCTCGAGGCCGCAGCGCTGGAGGAGGGCAAGTCGCCCGATGCGCCGTTCGCCGAGCACGGGTTCTCGGCCATGGTCGAGATCCGCAAGGGCGATGCGGTCCGGCGGCTCCTCTTCGACACCGGGATCACACCGAACGGATGCGTCGAGAACCTCCGCCGGCTCGGGCGCGACCCTGGTGACCTCGAGGTGATCGTGTGCAGCCACGGGCACTTCGATCACACGACCGGCCTCTCCGGGCTCATCGAGCGACTCGGTCGCACCAACATGCCGGTCGTCATTCATCCCGAGTTCTGGACTCACCGCCGTCTTGCCATTCCGGGTGTCGAGCCGATCGAGATACCCACGACAAGCCGCCGGGCGCTCGAGGGTGCCGGGTTCGACATCGTCGAGACCCGGCAGCCGTCGTTCTTGTTCGACCACTCGGTCCTGATCACCGGGGAGGTCGACCGCACCACCACCTTCGAGCAAGGATTCGTGTTCCACGAGGCCCGACGCAACGGACGATGGGAACCCGACCCGCTGATCCTCGACGACCAGGCGCTCATCGCCAACGTGGCCGGCAAAGGGCTGCTCGTGCTCACCGGGTGCGGACACGCGGGCGTGATCAACATCTGTCGCTACGCCCAACGCTTGACCGGTATCGACGAGATCCACGCCGTCATCGGCGGGTTCCACCTCAACGGCCCGCTCTTCGAGCCGATCATCGGCGACACGCTCGACGCCTTCGAGAACCTGGCCCCCGATGTGCTCGTCCCGGCCCACTGCACGGGCTGGAAAGCAACGCATGCCATCGCGAATCGACTCCCTGACGCGTTCATCCAGAACAGCGTCGGCACAACCTTCGAGCTCCTCGGCGTAGCCGCTACGTAGCTCTGGCGGGGGGCTGCGCGCCAGATGTGCCGATATGTGCGTGCTGACTCGGCGTTCCCGCGTCGTTCTGGCGCGTCGTTCTGTACGGGGATCACGAGCGCGTATCTGTCGGTATGGCCCGCAGCCAAGCATGTCGCTTCGGAGTCACAAGGCCTCCTGGGTCAAGGTCGTACCGGATACCGGCGGAGCCCACGGCCAAGGGGGGATCTGGCGAGTGCCGGTACCCGCTGGTCTCGTCGGACGAAAAATGGATCCGGGGTGGCCAGCGCGTCCGCTTGACCGCTGGAGGACCCTGGGGATACTCCCGGCGGGAGTGCGGTCGGTTCGGTCCCGGCCGGGAGGAATGGGAGGCGGGAGACTCCGCAACACGACCGGGTCTCTCGCCTTCCGCGTCGACCGCCCTGCTAGTCGCCTTTCGGCCGACTTGGCGAAAGTCGATCTCCAGAAAAGTCGCAAGGTCGTCTGGTTCCAGATCGGCGGCCAAGCAGCGCTTTCTCCGTGCCGTGTCTCCTGACCAGCTGTTTTCTCCGCGTGGACCTGGGGAGCCTCAAAGGGTTGCGACGAAGGGGGCGGAGTATGTCCACGCACACTCCGACAGGTTCCAACTGGCCAGAGGCCATGCAGCAACTAGAGGCTCGGCGACAAGCGCGGGCGGCCGCGTCATTCGCCGAATACCTCGCCGAGGACGTCCATAGGCATCCCGACCGGGAGCTCGAGGCAATGGCGTCGCTGGCCGAATGGTGTGACGGCGACCCTGAGCTGTTGGCGCAAGCACGCGCCGACGTGCTGCGGGACACCCGCGGAGCGCAGATGGCCGTCGCTGAGAACAACCACGAAGCCGTCGAGCTGTTGGAGCTCGCCGGCAGCGCCTCGTAGTCGGCCGAGGCCTCCCGCCTTTCGCGTCCAGACGGTTTGACCCTGGGCGTACGCTCGCGTACAGAGAGAAAGCGGCGGCTGCCTAAGCCAAGTGAGCTGCTCCAACTAGCCGATGCAGGCCCCCGGCGGCGGACATGCGTTGGACTGATCGGAGCGAGATGGCAACTGCCGGAACGGTGAAGTGGTTCAACGGCGAGAAGGGCTACGGCTTCATCTCCCGCGAAGAAGGCCCCGACGTGTTCGTCCACTACTCGGCAATCCAGATGGACGGCTACCGCAACCTCGAGGAGGGTCAGCGCGTCCAATTCGAGGTGGGACCGGGCAAGAAAGGCGAGGAAGCCCAGAACGTGCGCTTGGTCTGACCGAGGCGTACCGTTCTTGTGAACGAGCTGGTTCAGCCCCTGCTGGCGGCGTTTGCTTGACGCGATGAGCGCAACACGCTGACCCAGAGGGGCGGGTGAGTAGATGACCAGGGTGTTCGTCCTCGACGACCACGACGTGGTCCGTCGCGGCCTCAAGGAGCTGCTGGAAGACAGCGGCGACATCGAGGTCGTTGGCGAGGCTGGGACCGCTGTCGAGGCGCGCTCGGGAATTCCACTGGCTGAACCAGATGTCGCGGTGCTCGATGTCCGGTTGTCCGACGGCAACGGCGTAGAGGTCTGCCGTGAGATTCGCTTGCGGCATCCCGAGATCAAATGCGTCATGTTCAGCGCGTTCGACGATGAGGTCACGGTCATCGCGTCGATCTTGGCGGGCGCGTCCGGCTACGAACTCAAACAGATCAAAGGCGGCGACATCGTGAACGCCGTACGCATGGTCGCAAGCGGCGAGTCGCTGTTCGAACCCGCACTCACAGGTCGGGTACTCGACAACGGCCCCGAGGACGAGCACGGCGCGTAGGGCAAGACACGCCGCTCGTCGGCGACGGCAACACGGCCGCTAGGTCGAGGCCGTTATAACGGCATCGACACGGCGCACCGAACAACGCGCCACAACGAGCGACTCGACTCCGGAGCCCGCACCAGAACCGGCGATATGAGCTGGTGATCCAGGGCGGTGGCGCGCGAACTGCTTGAGGCGCCATACGTGCCGATAGGGCGCGCCTGGCGGGCTCATCTGGTGATGTTCTGTGCGCGCCTTCGGTGCGCAGAGTTCGAGCGCAGGATCGGCAGTTATGGCCCTCATGTGTCGAGCGTGCCGGCCCCGCTATCCGGCAGCCCATTCGATGGCGTTCGTCTCGTCTGCCAAGGGGAAGGTCGGTCTTAACCTTGCCCGGCACCATCCAGCCGAACATCCCGACCATGTGCCGGCCCCAGTCG
>DASYFC010000105.1:0-19538 GCA_036498645.1 Acidimicrobiia bacterium
TCGTTCGTGTTGAGCCGCACGGGCACGTCGAGCTGTGGTGAGTGGTAGCCCTCGAGCTCGCCGAGGTCGTCGCGCGGTGACAGGCGATCGTTCATCGCTGCGTTCCGCGCAGCTGAACAGATCGTCCGTGCGCGTCGAGACCCTCCATGTCGGCGAACGCCTGGACGTACGGTGCGACGCGCGCGAGGGCAGCTTGATCCAATGTCACGACGTGGACGTGCTTCCGGAACGTGTCGACGCGCAGCGCGCTTGCGAATCGCGCTGTGCGCGCCGTGGGCAACACGTGGTTGACGCCGGCCACGTAGTCGCCGACGACGGCCGGCGACCACGGCCCGCAAAACACCGCGCCGGCGTTGCGAACGAGCGGCAGCAGCGATTCGGGGTCGGTGGTGATCAGCTCGAGGTGTTCAGGAGCGATCGCGTTCGCCGCTTCGAGCGCCATGGCGGGCGAATCGACGAGGACGGCGCGACCGCCGGACGTCAAGGTGGCCTCGATCTCGGCGCGGCGGGGCGCATCGGCCGTGAGCTTGCCGACCGCCTCGTCGACCGCGTCGGCGACCACTTCGTCCCAGGTCACGAGGATGGCGGCGCCGTCGGGGCCGTGCTCGGCCTGGGCCACGAGATCGGCGGCGACCATCGCGGGATCGGCCGTCTCGTCGGCCACGACGACGAGCTCCGACGGCCCGGCCAGCGACTCGATGCCGACGATCCCGGCGACCTCCCGCTTGGCCGCCGTGACGTACATGTTGCCCGGACCGACGATCACGTCGACGGGCCGGATCGTCTCGGTTCCGTACGCGAGGGCGGCGATCGCCTGCGCGCCGCCGACCCGGTACACCTCGTCCACGCCGGCAAGCGCGGCCGCCGCCAGCGTGACGGCCGGCACGCGACCGTCGGGATCGGGCGGCACGCACAACGCGATCTCGGGGACGCCCGCCACGCGTGCAGGGATCGCCGTCATGAGCACGGTCGAGGGATACGTGGCGCGGCCACCGGGCACGTACAGCCCGGCCCGGTCAACCGGCACGACGAGCTCGCGGAGCAGCACGCCGTTCCGCTCGACCCGCACGTCGCCTCCGAGTTGGGCTTCGTGGTAGGCGGTGACTTCCTCGCGCGCGTACTCGAGGGCGGCACGGAACTCGGCGGGTGCATCTTCGAGCGCCGCGAGCAACTCGTCACCCGGCACGCGCAGATCGTCGATCGTGCAACCGTCGAACTGCTCGGTCAGATCACGAAGTGCATCGTCACCGCGGCCCCGAACCTCGGCGATGATCGCGCGCACGCCCTCGACGGCCGATGCGTCGACGGCCTCCCCGCGCGCCGCCAACGGGCTGAGATCGGCGTTCGCGCCGCGAAGATCGAGTCGTGAGAGCATCGGCAGCCTTCAATCGTAACCAGGCACCGATTGCGGACTGTCCGAATTGCCCGTCCCGGTCGAACGCGTGAAGGCTGACCTCCGTGCCCGCGTCGTCGGATCTCGCCGAGCTGTCCACGGTCCGCTCGCAGCTCGAGGAGCTCGCGCGCCGCGTCGAGGCGGTCGCCGACCGGTACGAGGACACGGCCGACTCTCAGATCGCGTCAGACCTGTACGCCGCCGAGCGCACATTGATCAGCGCGCGGCGCGCGGTCGACAAGGCCATCGCCGCTCTCGACGACCTCGCCCGCTCCTAGGGTCACGGGGCCGACGGGCGCCGAGGCCCGGAGATGGGCCTATGCTGCACCTTCCCGTCGAGCAGGCGGCGGGGCCAATCGCAGCGCTGCACGCTCGACCCCGAGTCGTGGAGCGACTGCCCACCGCCAACCGCTCACAGGGCGATGGGGTCCCGACAAGGGAGCACAGGAGCGCCAGCCATGTGCGACCGTCGGCGATGACCTCCCAAACGGAGTCACCCCGTCTCGACTTCGATCTCGAGCGGGAGGCCGAGCAGCTCCGGCGGATCCAGTCGGTCACCGATGCTTCACTCGCGCACCTCGAGATCGAAGAGCTCCTCGACACGTTGTTGGAGCGAGCGCGAGAGATCCTCGAGGCCGACACCGCAGCGATCCTGCTCATCGACCGATCCTCGCGAGAGATGGTCGCGACCGCGGCGAAGGGCATCGAGGAAGAGGTGCGCGGCGGCATACGCGTTCCGATCGGACAAGGGTTTGCGGGGCGAGTGGCCGCCGAGAGACGGGCGGTGATCCTGAAGACGGTGGACCGCACCAACGTCCGCAACCCCATCCTCCTCGACATCGGCATCCGCTCCTTACTCGGCGTACCGCTCGTCGCCGACGGCGACACGATCGGTGTGCTGCACGTCGGCACGCTCGGAACGAGATCGTTCTCCGACCAGGACGCCGACCTGTTGCAGCTCGTGGCCGACCGGGCCGCTCTCGCGATCAACGCCGGGCTGCTCAAGCAGGAGCGCATGGTCGCAACCGCCCTCCAACGCAGCCTGCTGCCGCGCCTGCCCGAGATCACCGGCTTGGACATCGCCGCCCAATACATCCCGGGACACGATCGCCTCGTCGGCGGTGACTGGTACGACGCCTTCGAGCTCGCAACGGGTCACGTCGGCGTCGCAATCGGTGACGTCGTCGGGCATGGCCTTCACTCGGCTGCCGTGATGGGCCGCATCCGAAATGCACTACGCGCGTACGCGCTCGACTCCGACGATCCCGCGGAGGTGCTGACCCGGCTCGACGACATGGTCTGCCATTTCGAGCCCGACGAGATGGCCACGGTGGCCTACGCAGTCTTCGACCCGGGGCTTCGCCGAATGACACTTTCGGCTGCCGGCCATCCGATGCCGGTGATCACGTCGCCGACCAGGGAGGCGCAACTGGTCGACGCGCTCGCCGACCCACCGATCGGGAGTAGCGCCGACACGTCCCGACGCACGACCGAGGTGCCCGTGGCCGAGGGAGCGACGATCTACTTCTTCACGGACGGCATCGTGGAGCGGCGTGGTGAGCACATCGACGTCGGTCTCGAGCGGCTGCGCGAGACGGCGATACCGGGGCCTCCCCATCGCGGGTGCACCCGGATCGTGTCGCAGCTCCTCGGTGGCGCGCCGCCTCAGGACGACGCCGCGGTGCTGGCGCTCCACATCCGCGCGCCGGACTGACGCGGACTCGCCGTTCGGATCAGTAATTGTCGAAGAGATACGGGCGGGGGCCGGCAAAGGCGGCGTCGAGGGCGGCGATCTCGCGGGGCCCCGCGTGATGCAGGAGACCGGCCGCCTCGAGCACCGGCGCCGACACCCAGCCCGTGTACAGCGATGCAAGGGCGTTCACCGAGAGGTGCACGTCGCCGGTGCCGCCGGGCGTTAGCTTCCCCTCGCCGTCTTCGACCCGGAGCACGAAGCGGCCGTCGTTCCAAGGCGCGATCCGGTCGGCCAGTTGCACGTGCACCTCGGCCCGGACGCCGCCCGGGTAACCGCGGGCGGCCACCGCGCCGGCGGCGTCGACGAGACGGGTCATCCAGTGGTTGGCGGCCACGAACTCCACCACCTGCTCGGACAGCAGGAGCGTCAGCGCATCCAGCGGCATCGCGAGCACCGTGACCGTGTCGACCTGCGCCACGTGCGATCCGATGTGCCGCCAGAGTGTCACGGCGGCGCGGGCGTCGACGGCAACGAGCTCGTGGACGGTGATGCCGAAACCCCACTGCCGGCGCGTCTGGTGCTGGTCGTACAGGACGTAGCCGTCGATCTGGCCGTCGGCCTCGTACACGTAGAGGTACCGATGCGGACGCTCGAACGAGGCCCGGGCGTCGCGCCACCGGACTTCGCCGCGATCGACAGCCCCGTTGATGGACGGCGCGACGCGCTCGTAGCACTCGCGCACGGCGTCGAAATCGGGCGCCCGGCCCGGCCGGAGGCATTCGGGCTCGCCCGGCGGGAGCGCGGCCAGTGACGCGGTCGGGACGCGCCGCACGCCGAACTCACCACCGATCTCCCAGCCGAGCCCGCGGTAGAAGCGTGTCGTCGCCGGATGCAACGTGCTGATCACGAGTCCCTCCTCGTGCATCCGTTCGACGGCACGGTTGAGCAGCCGGGGCGCGATCCCCCGCCCCCGCTGGTCGGGGCGCACCGCGACCGACGCCACCGCGCCCATGGGGACGGACCGACCGCCGAAGAACTGACCCCACGGCATGACCTCGGTCGTGCCGACGAGCTCCGCGCCGCTCCATGCGCCTAGGAAGTCCTCCATGCGCTTGGACTCCCGCCACGGCTCCTCTCGCTCGGGAGGGCTCGTGAACGCCTCGGTGCAGAGCGCGAAGACGGCGTCGGCCTCTTCGTACCGCGGCGCGCGGATCTCGATGTCCATGGCGCCGATGCTAAGCGGACCGGGTTACGTCAGCCGGGCTGCGCGACGCAGCGGACCGCGTCCTGCGCGCCGCACGGCAACGGCGTACGCGAAGAAGCTGTCGAAGAACGACGGCGAGCGAGTGGTTTGCCCGCGTCGTCACGCCGTAGACACGACGACGCCCCCGGACCGGGAGCCCGGGGGCCTGATGCCTGTCGCCGATCTCGACCCGCGCCGTTGCGGGACTGCGGCAAGAAGGAGTCCGGGGCAGGGACGGACCCCTTCCATGCCGCGAGGCCATACTAGGCCCCGATCCGCGAAACGGACAAATCGCCCCCCTAGGCCTGCCGTCACCCCAGAAGGCGGAACGAGCCGCGGAGCGAGGTCCCTCGGTCGCCGTTCGCCACGACGTCGTACTTCCCGGCTGCGTCCCCGTCGGTCCGGTAGCTGGCGGTCACGGAGCCGTCTTGCGCCGCGGTATGGGGCGATCCGGTGAAGGTCCCGCCGCCGGGGGCCATGACCTGGAAGGTGACGGCCTCACCGACCTTCGCCCCGCGCACGGTGAAGGTGAAGACCATGCCCGCGATCCCATCTGGGGGCGTCACGGCCAGACCCGCCGGCGGCGAGGGTGGGATCTGCAGAACCTGGCCCTCGGTCAGGCGGTCCCCGCCGCCGAGCTGATTGGCGGCGGCGATGGCCGCGCTCGTCACGCCGAAGAATCTGGCGATCGCGGTCAAGTTGTCTCCCCGCTTGACCTGATAGTTGGTCGGCGGCGGCATCGTCGTGGTGGTGGGCGCGGTGGTCGTCGTCGTGGCGGGAGTCCGCGGCCGAGTGGCCTTCGGGGTCTCCCCGGGCGCCGCGCCACAGGCGGCGAGCACGAAGACGCAGCCGGCCGCCAGCCCGCGCAACAGCGCCTGGCGCCTCCCCGAGCACGCCCGAGCCTCTGATGTACGAATCACCCTTGGAAGACCTACCGACGGACTTCGACGCTCGACGCGCGCGCGCGTCCACATCGTGCCCCGATGTGACCGTGCGCAACCGTCAGGCGTTACGAGGGCGCCCAGCCGCGCGACAAGTGTCCGAATTATGACGCCGTCGGTGTCCAGAGCCGGGTCGAAGATCGTGAGTTCGAGGCCGACGCCACGACGATCGCTGCGTAACCCGGCATCGCGTCAGACCTTGAAGGCCGAGGGGCAGATGTCGTTGAGGATGCACACGTCGCACTGGGGCTTGCGGGCCTTGCACACGCGTCGTCCGTGCAGGATCAGGCGCAGCGACAGCTTGCCGCGCTCTTCGGGCTCCACGATCCCGTCCAGGTCGAGCTCGATCTTCACCGGGTCGGTCTCGTTCGTGAGCTTCAGCCGGCGCACCAGGCGCATCACGTGGGTGTCGACGGGCAGGCCCGGCAACCCGAATGCGACCGACCGGACGACGTTGCCGGTCTTGCGGCCCACGCCCGGCAAGGAATCGAGCCGGTCGATGTCGCTCGGGACCTCGCCACCGAATCGCTCCTCGACGACCCGCGCCATGAGGATCAGGCTCTTGGTCTTCGAGCGGAAGAAACCCGAGGCGTGGATGAGCTGCTCGACCTCGTCGGGATTGGCGTGCGCGAGGTCGGCCGGCGTCGGGTAACGCTCGAAGACCGCCGGAGTGATCTTGTTGACCGTCTCGTCGGTCGACTGCGCCGACAGGATCGTCGCCACGAGGAGCTGGTACGGGTTCTCGAAATGCAGCGCGCACAGCTCCTTCGCTGTGCCCGGGTACTCGTCGGCGAGACGCTTGACGACCTCCGCCGCACGCTGCTTCGCCCCTCGCGGCCGCGCCATCAGCCGAACGTATCGCGAGGCGCAAGTACCCTCGATGGACCGTGATCGAGACGCGTCTCCTGCAGCCCGTCACACCGGCCGATCTCGTGACGGTGACACGCCTGCACGACGACGTCGAGGCGCTCGACGGTCATCCATCCCTGGGCGAAGCCGTCTGGCGCGACCTCGATCACCCGATCGAGCCGGTGTCGGCTGGGGTGCTCGCGACCGATGACGGGCGGCCCGTCGGCTTCGCGTACGTGTACCGCGGCGACAACGTCTCGCCCTCCCACTGGGCGGCCGGCATGATCGTGCACCCCGACGAGCGCGGCAGTACCGAAGTCGAGGTCGCCTTGCTCGAGCGCGCCGTAGAGCACGTCTCCCGCGAGGGCGGCGGCGAGGTGGTGCTCTGGATCTTCGAGCCCGAACCGCGCGACGACGAGGCTGCTGCGCGCGCCGGATTCGGGCACCAGCGCGATCTCCTGCAGCAGTGCGTCCCGCTCCCGTTGGCCGAGGCCCCGGCGTGGCCGCCCGGGGTCGAGGTGCGGTCCTTCGCGCCAGGCCGGGACGACGACGCCTGGCTGGCCGTCAACAACCGGGCGTTCGCCGACCACCCGGAGCAGGGTGGTTGGACGCAGGCGACGCTCGAGCGGCGTATGGCCGAGCCCTGGTTCGACCCGAAGGGGTTCCTCCTCGCGTTCGACGCCGATGGGCTGGCCGGGTTCTGCTGGACCAAGGTCCACCCCGCGACCGACGCCGATCCCGAGCTGGGCGAGATCTTCGTGATCGGTGTCGACCCATCCCGCCAGGGATCGGGGCTCGGGAAGGCGCTGGTCGTCGCCGGGCTGGCGTATCTCGCCGAGCGCGGCATCCGGACCGGCATGCTCTTCGTCGACGGCGACAACGAGGCCGCGATCCGCCTGTACGAGTCCCTCGGGTTCACGACCCACCGGCGGGACCGGGCGTACGAGCGCAAGGTCGCGCCGGCGTGACGGCTCCCGTCGCACACGCGGTCTCGACTTGGGCCACAATGGCATCGTGAACGAGCGGAAGTTCCTGAATCAGGCGCAGCCCCAGACACTCGTGCTGGGAACGCTCCTCCTGTACATCAACGCCGCCTTCGGCCTCCTGTTCGGGGTCATCTCCACGAGCCTCCTGCTCGGCCTGGCGACCATCGTGGGACTCGCGATCGGGGGGTACGGGATCGCCAACGAGTGGAAGTGGGCGTACGCGGTCGCAGTCGCCGCCGCCATCCTCCAGCTCGTCATGCTTCTCGCTGTGTTCGGCGCCGAGGTGATCAACTTCCCGGTGATCATCACGCTGTTGTTCGACGGCGCGCTGGTCGGCCTCCTCCTCCACCCCGAGAGTCGCTCGTACCAGCGCATCTGGTTCAAGTAGGCGACAAGCCACGGGACCGGTTCGCCACGAACCGTGTTCCTTCGCAGCCTGCTGAACGACCTACGATCCGCCGGGATGACACGGTGGTCGTACCACGTCGAGGCGATGAACATCCCGGAGCGGTGGTGGCGCAAGAAGCGTCAAGCCGAGGAGTTGACCCGCTTCAATCAGCGCCTCAACAACCTCGGGTCCGCAGGCTGGGAGCTCGTCGCCTACGCGGCAACTCCCATGACCGGCATCTTCACGCAGAACGTCAAGGGCTACGCGTACCTGGCGCTGTTCAAGCAGCCGCTCCCCGAGCGGTGACGCCGTTCCACTCACCGGCTTGCAGGTGACCGGACGCCTCTGGCAGTCGTACGACTCGGTCGCCCGCGAGTACGACCGCGCCTGGCATCCGAGCCTCGAGCCCGTCGCACGCGATCTTCTGAAGCTCGTCGCGCTCGAACCCCACGAGGCGATGCTCGACGTCGGCACGGGAACCGGCGTGGTCGCCGCCGCCGCGGTCGAACGTGCGAAGAGCGCCGTGATCGTCGGCGTCGACCCGTCGCTGCCGATGCTCCAGCGCGCCCGCGACCACGTCGCCGCCCCGGTGGCCGCTGCCCGGGTACCCGGCTTGCCGTTCCCGGCGCGCACGTTCGACGTCGTCGTCGCCAACCTCGTCGTCTCCTACGTCGAGCAATACGACGCCGCCCTCGACGACATGGTGCGAGCCCTCCGCCCGGGCGGGCGGCTCGGCGTCACGGCGTGGGGAACGCTCGACGACGAACCGGTCGACGACGGCCAGCAGCGCCAGCTCGCGGGCATCTGGATGTCGGTCGCCGGTCGCTTCGTCGACGTCGAAGCTGCGAGCGAAGTCATCGAGGCCGCCGTTCCGTGGGAGGCATGGTTCGGCGACGCTGCTCACCTGCGCGCCGCCCTGGAAGGCAGCGGCCTCAGGAGCGTCGACCTGCGGTCGCGCTCGTACCGCCGGTGCGCCTCGCAACGAGACGTCCTCGCAGGCTCCGAGACCAGCTTCTGGGGCCGCTACCTGCGAAACACCTTGGACGGCCTCGAGTGGGCCCGGTTCCGCCGGGAAGTCGCCGCCGCCGCGGCCGCCGCGCTCCCCGACCCGATCACGCGCGTCGACCAGCTGTTGATCGCCGTGGGCACGAAACGCTTCGAGACGCGCCCGTAGACTGCGCGGTCGTGTCAGACGCGGACCGGCTCGTCGCCCTCCTCGAAGCCAAGCTCCGGCCGCTCGACACCGCGCTGGCCGAAGCGTGGTGGGAGACGAACACCCACGCCTCACCGGACGCGGCGGAGCGCCGCGAGCGCATCGAGCTGGAGCGACGCGAGCTGCTGGGCGACCCGGACGCCTTCGGAGCCATCGAAGCGGCGCGCCGGAAGGCGGACGAGTTCGACCCGCTCGTCGCGCGCCAGCTCGACGTGCTCCACGACGCGTTCGCCCCGCACCAGATCGACGCCGACCTTCGCCGGCAGATCGTCGAGCTGGAGGTCGAGGTCGAGACGACGTTCAACACGTTCCGAGGCGAGATCGACGGTCGGCGCGTCGACGACAATGCGATCGCCGATGTCCTGCGCACGAGCGACGACTCGGCGGCGCGGCGGGCGGCCTGGGACGCCGCGAAGCAGGTCGGCGCCGAGGTCGCCGACCGTGTCCGCGAGCTCGCGCGGCTCCGGAACGAAGCGGCGCGCCGGCTCGGCTACCGCGACCATTTCGCCCTCGCGCTCGCCACCAGCGAGCTCGACGAGGGGCGACTCTTCGCCACCCTCGACGAGGTCGAGCAGGCGACCGCGGCGCCGTTCGGCGAATGGAAGGCGCGTCTCGACACCGCCCTCGCCGAGCGTTTCGGCTGCGAGCCCGCCGATCTCCGGCCGTGGCACCTCGACGACCCCTTCTTCCAGGACCCGCCGATCAGAGGCGCCGTCGACCTCGACCCCCTCTTCGAGCACGCCGACGTCGAAGCCCTCACCGTGCGCAGCTACGACGGCATCGGCCTCGACACTCGGCCCGTGCTCGCCCGGAGCGATCTCTACGCGCGCGAAGGGAAGAGCCAGCACGCCTTCTGCATCCACGTCGACCGCGATGGCGACGTGCGCGTGCTGTGCAACGTCGAGCCCAACGAACGGTGGACCGAGACGATGCTCCACGAGTTCGGCCACGCCGTGTACGACCGCGAGCTCGACCCCTCCCTCCCCTGGCTCCTGCGGGAGCCCGCCCACGCGCTCACGACCGAAGGCGTCGCCATGCTGTTCGGGCGCCTGGCGCGCGATCCCGGCTGGCTGACCACTGTCGCCGGGATCGGCGCAACCGACGTCGACGCGCTCAGTGCCCGCCTCGCCGAGGCACGGCGAGCGGCGCTGCTCGTGTTCGCCCGCTGGGTGCTCGTCATGACGAACTTCGAGCGCGGTCTCTACGCCGATCCCGACGCCGACCACGATGCGCGGTGGTGGGACCTCGTCGAGCGGTTCCAGCGGCTCCGGCGTCCCGACGGGCGGCACGCGCCCGACTGGGCGGCGAAGATCCACCTGACCGTGGCGCCCGTCTACTACCAGAACTACCTGTACGGGGAGCTCGTCGCGTCCCAGCTCCAGGCGACCCTCGACACGCGCGCCGGCGGTGTCGTCGACGAGCCCACCGCCGGAAGGCTCTTGGTCGACGAGGTCTTCCGCCCCGGGGCGTCGCTGCGTTGGGACCGTCTCGTCGAACGCGCCACCGGCGAGCCGCTCACCGCCGCGCATCTCGCCCGCCAGCTCGCGGCCTGACCATGGACCTCGGGCTGGCCGACCGGGCGATCTGCATCGCCGGCGGGTCGCGCGGCATGGGACGCGCCGCCGCCGACCTCCTCGCGGCCGAGGGTTGTCGCGTCGCGGTGCTCGGACGTCACGACGCCGACGTCCGCCCGGCCGAGGAGGAGCTGATCGCGGCGGGCGCGCCCGACGCCGTCGGCCTGCAATGCGACCTCCTCGACACCGGCGAGGTCGAAGCCGCGTTCACGTTCCTCGACGAGCGATGGGGTGAGCTGAACGGCGTCATCAACGCAGCAGGCCCGTCACGTGTCGGCGCGCTCGACGACCTGACGGAGAACGAATGGCTCGAGGACTTCGATCTCGGCGTCGTCTCGATGATCCGCACCGTGCGGGCCGCCCTTCCCTTATTGCGCAAGGCGACGTTCGCCCGCATCGTGAACCTCGCCGAGGCGTCGATCCGTCACCAGAGTCCCGGCCTCATCGCCCACACGGCCGCCAACGCCGCGATGGCCAGCGCGTCGAAGAACCTCGCCCGCGCGCTCGCGCCCGAGGGCATTCTCGTGAACACGGTGTGCCCGGGCACGGTGATGTCGCCGGCGCTCGAGCAGTACCTCACCGAGACCGACGTGAGGGGGCTCCCCGAAGGCCCGCTCGAAGCGGGGTACGCGGCCATCGTGCGCGACTTCGGCGCCGAGAACGACCTCGGCCGCGTCGGGCTGCCCGAGGAAGTCGCGGCGGTGGCGGTGTTCCTGTGCTCGGAGGCGGTGAGCTTCGTCTCCGGCGCGACGATCCCCGTCGACGGCGGCACCGACTTCTGATGTGCGACACCCTGTGCGCGATCGGTGGCGGGCGCACGGTGTTCGGCAAGAACTCGGACCGGCCGGTGGGCGAAGCGCAGGTGCTGGAGGCGTACGCCGCCCGTCCCGCCGGTGGGCGGCTGCGAACGCAGTACCTCGAGATCGACGATGCCGGCGCGTACGCCGTCGTCGGCTCACGCCCGGCGTGGTTGTGGGGATTCGAGCACGGGATCAACGAGCATGGCGTCGCCGTCGGCAACGAGAAGGTGTGGACCGTCGACGATCCGCACGCCGCGGAGCCCGCGCTCATCGGCATGGACCTCGTACGCCTGGGCCTCGAGCGGGGCGCGACCGCCGACGAAGCCCTCGACGTGATCACCACGCTGCTGGAGACGCACGGTCAGGGAGGGAGCGGCGAGGAGGATCCGCCCGACCCGTACTGGTCGTCGTTCTTGATCGCCGATGCTCGTGGCGCGTGGGTGCTCGAGACGAGCGGCCGCACGTGGGCCGCTCGCCCTGTCGACGACGGCGCGGCGATCTCGAACCGGATCACGCTCGGTGCCGACTGGACGCGAGCGTCCGACGACGTGCCCGCGGGCGCGGACTTCGACCGCTGGCGCAACCCGCGCACGCCCACAGGCATCGCCGATCACCGGCTCGCCGCCACCCGCCGGTGCGTTGCCACCGGCGCCGGCTCGCTCACCGCCGCCGACGTGGTCGCGACGCTGCGCCACCACGGCGACCGCGCGTGGGGCGCCCCCGGCGGAGACCCGGCTGCCGTGTCACCCCTGCCGACCGACATGGAGGACGACTGGCGCGGCGTCACCGTGTGCATGCACGTGCGCGGTGCGCAGGTCACCAACGCGTCGATCGTCGCCGAGCTCCCGGGCGACCGGAGCGCGCCGCTCCGCGCATGGATCGCGCTCGGCAGCCCGTGCGTGAGCGTCTACGTCCCTGCGTTCCCACCGGCCTACATCGCGCCCGAGCTCGCCGATCCCGCGAGCTGGGCGCGATTCGCCGCGTTGCGCGACCGGGTCGAGCGCGACGGCGACCAGCTCGGCGAGATCCGGGCGGTGCTCGCAGCAATCGAAACCGAGCTGTGGGAGGAAGCCGACAATTCCTCCACCGATCCCGACGGCCGCGCCCGCTTCGCGGCCGGGGCGTGGCGACGGGTGGAACGCGGGCTCGCCAAGCTCGGCGTGTGACTTCACGCCCGCGCCGCCCCGCCGACTAGGTTCGACCACCCATGCAATACAACCTCGCCGATCTCTGGGAACGGGTGGTCGACACGGTTCCCGAGCGCGAGTCGCTCGTTTGCGGCGACAGGCGCCTGACCTACGCCCAGGCCGACGAGCGGGCGAACCGCCTCGCCCACCACCTCGCCGAACAGGGCGTCGGCCCCGGCGATCACGTCGCTCTCTATCTCTATAACGGCACCGAGTACGTCGAGGGGATGCTGGCGGCGTTCAAGCTCCGAGCCGTACCCGTCAACGTGAACTACCGCTACGTCGAGGAGGAGTTGCGGTACCTGCTCGACGACTCCGACTCCAAGGCGATCGTGTTCCACCGCGAGTTCGCGCCGAAGCTCGAGGCCGTGCGGAGCAAGCTCCCGTTGCTGCACACGTTCGTCGCCGTGGAGGACGGATCCCGCGCCGCACTCGACGACCTCTCGGCCGTCGACTACGAGCAGGCGCTCGCCGGCGCCTCGCCCGAGCGCGGCTTCGAGGAGCGGTCCCCCGACGATCTCTACATCCTCTACACCGGGGGCACGACAGGCATGCCCAAGGGCGTCATGTGGCGCGCCGAGGACATCTTCTTCGGCGCCCTGGGCGGCGGCGGCATCGGGAACGAGATCACCCGGCCCGAGGAGATCGCCGACCGCGCCCGAGAGGGGCGCACCCGCTGCCTGCCGGCCTGCCCGTTCATGCACGGCACCGCGCACTGGATGGCCTTCGCCGCGCTGTTCACCGGCGGGTGCGTCGTGATCTCCCCCGAGCGCAGCCTCGACCCGGCGCGGCTCTGGGAGCTCGTCGCCCGCGAGCAGGTGAACTTCCTGGTGATCGTGGGCGACGCCTTCGCTCGACCGTTGGTCGAGGCGCTCGACGATCTCGACCCGGCGGTCGACGTGTCGTGCTGCAGCGTGATCCTCTCCGGCGGCGCCATCCTGTCGCCGTCCGTGAAGACGCGGCTGGCCGAGAAGATGCCCGCCAGTCTCGTCGTCGACGGGTACGGGTCGTCGGAATCGGGCGGCCAGGGCCAGTCGATCACGTCGGCGGGGGCGACCGTGCACGAGGCCCCGCGCTTCTCCGTGAACACCGAGACGACCGTGCTCGACGACGAGCTCCGCCCGGCGCCGGTCGGCGTGGTCGGCAAGCTCGCCCGCCGGTGCCGCATCCCGCTGGGCTACTACAAGGACGAGCAGAAGACGGCGGCCACGTTCCCCGTGGTCGACGGCGAGCGGTGGTCGGTGCCGGGCGACCACGCCCGCATCGAGGAGGACGGCACCATCACGCTGTTGGGGCGGGGCTCGGTGTCGATCAACACGGGCGGCGAGAAGGTGTACCCCGAAGAGGTGGAAGCGGCGTTGAAGGCCCACCCCGCGGTGTTCGACGCCGTCGTCGTTGGGGTGCCCGACAGCAGGTGGGGTGAGCGCGTCGTCGCCGTCGTGCAACCCCGCGATGGTGCCGCGCCGCAGCTCGACGAGCTCGACGCGCACGTCCGCGAGCACGTCGCCGGGTACAAGGCGCCGCGCGACGTCGTGATCGTCGACGAGATCCTGCGCTCGCCCTCCGGCAAGCCGGACTACCGGTGGGCGAAGGCCACCGCGACCGAACACCTCGGGACGGGCGCTGCGCGTTAGGCCGATACCCTCGATGCGGTGAACCGACTCGCCGGCGAGACGAGCCCGTATCTCCGCCAGCACGCCGACAACCCCGTCGACTGGTATCCGTGGGGCGACGAGGCGTTCGAGAAGGCGCGGGCCGAGGACAAGCCGGTGCTTCTCTCTGTCGGCTACTCGTCTTGCCACTGGTGCCACGTCATGGCGCACGAGAGCTTCGAGGACCCGGACGTCGCCGCGGTGATGAACCGCCTGGTCGTCGGCGTCAAGGTCGACCGCGAGGAACGGCCCGACGTCGACGGCATCTACATGCAAGCGGTGCAGGCGATGACCGGTCGCGGCGGGTGGCCGATGACCGTCTTCCTCGACCCCGACGGGCGGCCGTTCTTCGGCGGGACGTACTTCCCCAAGGAGGAGCGTCAGGGCATGCCGGGGTTCGTCACCGTGCTCGAGGCCGTCGACGAGGCGTGGCGCGGCCGGCGGGACGACCTGCTCGAGCAGGCGGGGAAGCTCACCAAGGTGCTCGAGCGGACCGGCAGCCTGGGCGCGACGGGCGACGGGCCCGCGCCCTCGCCCGAGATCCTCGCTCGCGGCTACGAGTCGGTCCGGTCCCAGTACGACCCACAGTTCGGCGGGTTCGGGCCGGCGCCCAAGTTCCCCCAGGCGATGACGCTCGACTTCCTGCTCCGCACCTTCGTCCGCAACGAGGCGCCCGAGACGCTCGACATGGTGCGGGTGTCGCTCGACGCCATGGCCGCCGGCGGGATGTACGACCAGGTCGGCGGCGCGTTCCATCGCTACTCCACCGACGCCCACTGGCTCGTCCCCCACTTCGAGAAGATGCTGTACGACCAGGCGCTGCTCACGAGCGCATACCTGCACGCGCACCTCGTCACGGGCGAGCCGCGATACCGGCGCGTCGTCGAGGACACGATCGGGTACGTGCTGCGCGACCTGCGTCACGAGCAGGGCGGCTTCTTCTCGGCCGAGGACGCCGACTCGGAGGGGGTCGAGGGCAAGTTCTACCTGTGGTCTCTCGAGGAGATCGAGCGCATCTGCGGTGACGACGCGCCGGAGGTCGTCCGCTACTTCGGTGTGACCGAGGGCGGCAACTTCGAGGACCCGCACACCGGCTACCGCGGCAACATCCTCCACGCCGTGGACCGGACGGAGGACCCGCCGGAAGAGGTGCGGCGCGCGGTGCCGAACCTGTTCGCCGCGCGCGAGCAGCGCGTCCGTCCCGGCCTCGACGACAAGGTGCTGCTGGCCTGGAACGCGTTGTTCCTACGTTCCCTGGTCGAGGCGGCAGCCGCGTTCGAGCGCGACGACTGGATGGACGCGGCCCGCCGCAACGCGCGATTCCTGCTGACCGACTTGCGCCGCGACGACGGGCGGTTGCTGCGCTCGTGGCAGGACGGCCGCGCCAACCATCTCGCCTACGCCGAGGACTACGCCGCGTTGCTGGAGGCACTCGTGACGCTGGCCGAGGTCGACGACGTGGCGTGGTTGGCGGACGCCCGGTGGGTGGCCGACGAGCTGCTGCGCCTCTTCCACGACGACGAGGGCGGCGCCTTCTTCACGACCGGCGTCGACGCCGAGTCGCTGATCGTGCGGCCCAAGGAGTACCAGGACAACGCGACCCCGGCCGAGAACTCACTCGCGTCCAACGGGCTGCTGCGATTGGCCGCGCTGACCGGCGTGGGCCGCTACGAGGTTCCCGCCGAGGAGGTGCTCCGGTTGCTGGGCACCGTGCTCGCCGAGCACGCGAGCGCGTTCGCGTATCTGCTCGGCGCGCTGGAACGGTTGGTGACGCCGCCACTCGAGGTGGCGGTCATCGGCGACAGCAAGGACGACGGCGCCGACGCGCTCCGGCGCGAGGTGCAGGGACGGCTGTTGCCGGCCGCGGTGACGGTCAGTGCCGCGCCCGGCGGCGGCGCCGACGTCACGCCCCTGCTGGCGGACCGCGCACTCGTCGACGGGAAGGCCACCGCGTACGTCTGCGAGCACTTCGCCTGCCGGCGGCCGGTCACGTCACCCGAGGAGCTGCGGGCGGAGCTCGACGCCGCGCTCGCGGCGCGCCGCGGCGGCTAGGCGCTACTTGCGCGTCTTGGGCGAGGAGAGGCCGTCGGCCAGCGCCTCGGCCGTCGCCCAGCCGAACGCGATGACGGCCTCGCCCTTGTGCGGCTTGACGGTGCCGACGACCTCGGCGGCGGCCTTGCCGCCGGCCTTCACCGCACTCGAGTGCAGCACCGCCTCCGAGGCGCCGTTCGCCTTGAGCCGGAACTTGCGATCGTCGTAGCGGCTGTCACAGCCGAAGCGGCGGGCGAGTCGCCGGCCCCACGCCCGCTCCTCACCGGTCGGCGAGTACTTCGGGCGCGGGCACACGTCCGCGAGCGAGGTGAGCAGCGCGTACGACGACGGATGCGCGAACCGCCCGGCGACGAGCACGTCCTCGTCGGGGAACGAGATCGCAGCGCGGCGGTACAGCTCGCCGACGAGCTGGTCGAGGGCGAGGCGCGCCTGGCGGCCGCGGCGGATGGCGCCGAGGCCCCAGAGGATGCACGGCGTGCCGCCGATCCGCTCGAGGGAGCCGAAGAGGAAGCCGTGGAGCTCGTCGTCGGCGGTGGTGCGGGTCACGAGGGGGAACCGCTCGACGTGGTCGTCGAGGGCATCGTCCTTGAGGGGCAGCTCGACCGAAACGAGGAGCTGGCCGAACTCGTCGAGCTCGGCCGGCTTGAGCGAGAGGGAATCCCGTGACTCAACCCGCATGGCCGAGACATTGTGGCCTACGGCCGCGGGACCTCACCAGTCGAGTTGACTGCTTGGTCAAGTGCCTGGTCAGCGGGGTCAACCGGCCGGAACGGCGCGGCTCATGTCCCAGTACGCCCGCATCGAGGAGATCTTCCCGTCGTCGTCGACTTCGAAGATGTCGACGGCGTCCAGGACGATCCCGGCGTCACCGGTCGCGGCGTGGATGCGGAACACCATGGCCGCCTCGCTCCCGCAGACGGTCACGTCCTTGACGTCGAAGGTCATGCGCTCGGTCAGCTGATGGACCGTGTCCCAGAAGGCGCCCCGCGCGTCACGCCCGGCGTGGGGTGGGGTGCCGACCGGATCGACGATGACGCCGTCGGTGGCGAAGGCATCGAGGAACGCATCCCGATCGTTCTGTCGGTAGGCGGCGACGTACGCGTCGACCGCGGCCTGCACCTGCTCCGGGCTCGGCATCGGCTCTCCTTCTCCGTCGATCCCCTTCGATGCGTGCGCTCGGACCCTAATGGTCACGCTGCGCACGCACCGGGGCCGTGGGTTGACCCCCGTCCGGCCTCGTGAAACCCTTCACAATATGCGGGTCCTCGTGTGTGGGGGCGGCTTCGTCGGCACGTACGCGGCGCTGCGACTCGAGCGCCGGCTCCGCAGCGCCGAGGACGAGATCGTGCTCGTGAACGCGGAGAACTACCTCCAGTACCAGCCCTTCCTGCCCGAGGCGGCGTCGGGCACGATCGAGCCCCGTCACGTCGTCGTCGCGCTGCGAGGCGTCCTGCGCCGCGCCCGACTCGTCGTCGGCGAGGTGGAGACGATCGATCACGCCGCCCACCGGGCGCGGGTCCATCTCCTCGAGGGCTCGTCGGTCGACCTCGACTACGACGTGCTCGTCCTGGCACCGGGCTCGGTGAGCCGGGTGCTGCCGGTGCCGGGGCTCGCGGAGCAGGCGGTGGGCTTCAAGACGATCGACGAGGCGATCCATCTCCGCAACGACGTCCTGGCGCGGCTCGAGGCCGCCGCCGAGACCACCGACCCCGCCCGGCGACGTGCCCTGCTCACGTTCGTCGTCGTGGGCGGCGGGTACGCCGGCGTCGAGGCACTGGCCGAGCTGGAAGACCTCAGCCGGGCCGCATTGAAGAAGTACCCCGAGCTTCGTGGCGAGCGCGCCCGGTGGGTGCTGATCGAGGCGACGGATCGGCTCCTCCCCGAGATCGACGAGGGCCTCGCCGAGTACGCCCAGCGTCGCCTGACACGGCGGGGGATCGACGTCCGCATGGGAACAAGCCTGGAGTCGGCCGAGGGCGGGGTCATGCGGCTGTCGAGCGGCGAGGAGTTCGCGGCGACGACCCTCGTGTGGACGACCGGCGTGCGCCCCCATGCGCTGGCGGCGCGCTCAGGCTTCCCCGTCGACGACCGGGGCCGCGTCACGTGCGACGAGTTTCTGCGGGTCCACGACGCCGACGGCGGTGTCGTGCCCGACGCCTGGGCCGCCGGCGACAACGCCGCCGTGCCCGACCTGACGACGGGCGGGTTGTGCCCACCCACCGCGCAGCACGCGATCCGCCAGGCGAAGCAACTCGCCCGCAACGTCGTCGCCTCGACCCGGGGGCAGGCGCCGCAGCCGTTCCGATACGACAACCGGGGCCAGCTCGTGTCGCTGGGCCGCTATCGCGGCGTCGCGCGACTTCCCGGCCGCATCCGCGTGCGCGGCTTTCCGGCGTGGTGGCTCCACCGCACGTACCACCTCGCCAAGATGCCGACGCTGAACCGCCGCGTCCGGATCGCGCTCGACTGGACCGTCGCAATGCTGTTCCCGCGCGACGTCGTCGCCCTCGGCTCGTTGCAGCGGCCACGCGAGGCGTTCCGCCGCGCCGCCGCCGAAGACGAAGAGCGGCGGCGCGCCGGCTGACTCGGCAAGGCGGCTATTCGACGATCACGCCGTCGAGCGACGGGTCGGCGGCCGGGAACTGGGGATCGAGCCGGCGGAAGGTCTCGAGCAGCAGCGTCGCCACTGCGATGTCGCGTACCCATTTCCGGTCGCCGGGCACGATCCACCACGGCGCGATGTCCGTCGACGTCTCGGTGATGGCCTCCTCGTACGCCGATTGGTACGCATCCCACTGCCTCCGAGCTTCGAGATCCTCGGGCCTGAACTTCCATCGCTTGGTCGGGTCGTCGAGCCGCGCCTGAAGCCGCTGGCGCTGCTCCTCCCGCGAGATGTGCAAGTACACCTTGATCAATGTCGTGCCTTCGTCGGTGAGCATCTGCTCGAACTCGCGCACATGCCGGTACCGGCGCCGGCAGTGATCGTGGTCGATGATCCCGAGGACGCGCGCGGTGACGACGTCCTCGTAGTGGGACCGGTTGAACACACCGAGACGTCCTCGAGCGGGGCACGCGTTGTGAACGCGCCAGAGGTAGTCGCGCTCGAGCTCGAGTGTGGTCGGCGTCTTGAAGCTCGTCACGGAGCAGCCTTGTGGGTTGAGCCCGCTGAGCGCGCGGCGGATCACGCCGTCCTTCCCGGAGGTGTCGACACCCTGGAGCACCAGAAGCACGCTCCGCTTCGCCTCCGCCCAGAGCCGTCCGTGCAGCTTCTCGAGCTCGTCGAGCAAGGCGTCGCGCTGCTCTCGTGCTGCCGCCTTGCCGGTCAGGCCGAGTCGATCAGCAGAGTCCCGCCGGGCGAGCCGGGGCGGGTGGCCCGACGCGACCTGGAGGTGGGCGAGGTCGATGGCCATCGCGTCGCCTAGTACCGCAGCTCGGCGACGACGGCGTAGTGATCGGACGGGTGCACGCCGTCGATCGGGTCGATCGCGGCGACACGCGCGTCCACGACGTGACCGGCGCCGCGCGCCTTGCGCCATCCGACGAAGACGTAGTCGATGCGGCGGTCGG
>DASYFC010000106.1:0-5321 GCA_036498645.1 Acidimicrobiia bacterium
TCCTGTTCCCGCAGCTCCGTCCGGACGTGCACCCCGATGCGGGGGAGAGCTGATGCGCGTCCTGGTCACCGGCATGGGCGGCGAGCTGGGCACGCGCGTCGCGCAACTCCTCGAGGAGCGCGACGAGGTGGACGAGATCGCCGGCTTCGACATCTGGCCGCCGCGACGCCGTCTGCGCCGGAGCGAGTTCCACCGCATCGAGCCCGACGACCACGACGGCATCCGCGAGCTCGTCCACGGCTTCGCGCCCGAGGTCGTCATCCACTACGGGGTCTACGAGCCCGACTCGCGTCTCGGCGAACGAGAGGCAGCCGAGGCGAGCGAGGCGTGCACCGTGCACGTGCTCACGGCGGCGGCGGAGACCGGCCGTCTCGAGCGGGTGGCGGTGCGCAGCGGTCTCGAGGTGTACGGCCGGGGCCGGGGACGGCCCGTCGTGCCGGCCGAGGACGCGCCGCTCGCGCCGACGTCCCCCTACGGAGGGACCTGCCTCGAGGTCGAGACACTGGCGGCCGCGCTCGTGCGGCGCCTCGGCATCCCGGTGGCGGCCCTCCGGTTGGCGCCCGTCGTCGGCTCGCACGTGCCGAGCCCGTTGGGCCGGGTGCTGCGCCTGCCTTTGGTTCCGGTCCCGGCGCTGGCCGATCCCGCCTTCGTGCTCCTGTCCCAGGAGGACGCAGCGCGGGCGATGGTCGAGGCGGTGATGCGCAGCGTCGACGGGCCGGTCAACGTGGTCGGGCGGGGCGCGGCGAGCCCGTGGCAGGCGGCGCGGCTCGGTGGGCGCATCCCGATCCCGGTGTTCGGGCCGGGGTGGGACGCCGCCCGGCACATCGCCGAGATCGCCGGCGCGCCGGTGCCGCCGCACGTCGTCGAGCTGCTGCGCCAAGGACGGGCCGGCGACGGGACCCGCGCGCGCGACGTCCTGTCGCTCCCGGGGCTGCGGTCCACGCTGGAGATCTGCACCGAGTTGTACGAGTGGGGCACCGTGAGCCAGCTCCGTCCGGCCGAGGACGTGGCGTGAGCGCATCGCCCGACATCGCGTACGGACTCACCGAGGACGACCGCGTCCAGGCGCTCGAGTCGCCGCTCGCGTTCGCTCGTCGCCGCTTCGACGGGGAGTTCCACATCGACGCCTTCGGCGGCGACGCGCAGCTCATGGACCTCGCCGGGCTCGTGATCGCGTTCGGCGTGCGCGTCGAGGTCGAGCACGCCGAGCGCCTCCCGCGCATTGGCGGCGCGCTCATCGTGGCCAATCGCGGGCTGGGGCTCGTCGAGCCCGCCGCGCTCGGCGTCGCCGTCCGCGTCGCGGTGGGTCGGCGGCTGCGAGTCATCGGCGCGCCCGACACGCCCGTCCTCGGCGACATCGTCCGCAAGATCGGCGCGGTCGGCTACCGCGCCGACGACGTCGCCGCGCTGTTGCGCGCCGGCCATCTGGCGGCGGCGCCGCTGGCGTCGACGTGGTTCCGTTCGGGGGCCGGGGCGCCGCCTCGCGAGCTCCTCGCCGCCATCCTCGGCTACCCGGTCGTGCCGGCGGCCGTGCTGCCCGGGGGTCCGGGCCCGCTCCCGATCCGGCCGTGGCGCGTGATCGTCGGCCCCGTGGTCGAGACCGCCACCGATGCCATCCCGGGCGACACCCTCGCCGGCGCCGAGCTGGCCGAGCGGACGCGCGCGGCCGTCAACCGCCTGCTCGACGGTGCGCGCGACTCGGGCTGACCTACCGACCAGGGCCTGACTAGTTCCCTTCGGAACAGAGAGCCATTCCCCGACGTTGCCGTCAGGTAGATTCTCGGTGTACTAACGCGAACATTCGTTCGCGACGAGCAAGCGGAGGGAGCGGTGAAGCAGGTCACCTCCCACGACGGCGTCGAGATCTTCTACGACGTCTGGGGTCGCCCGGACGGCCCGCCGGTCCTCTTGATCCAGGGCCTCGGTACCGACTCCCGCGGCTGGGCGCTCCAGCGCATGGCGTTCGGCCGGCACTACCGGTGCTTCGCGCCCGACAACCGCGGCGTCGGGCACACCGGCCCCACGCCGCGGCCGTACTCGCTCGAGCAGATGGCGGACGACGCGCTGGCCGTTCTCGACGCCGAAGGCGTCGCGTCGGCGCACATCGTCGGCGCGTCGATGGGCGGCGTGATCGCCCAGGTCATCGGCGTCATGCACCCCGAGCGCACGCGATCGCTCGTGCTGGCGTGCACGTCGTGCCGCCACCATCCGTGGCGTCGCGAGGTCCTCCAGGAGTGGGCCGACGCGGTACAGGAGCGCGGCTCGGCCGGCCTCAACGACGAAGCGCTGCGTTGGCTCGTGGGTCCCCGGTTGCGGCGGCGCTTCGGCGTCTGGTTGAACATCCTCGCTCGCATCCTCGTGCGCGCCGATCCCGACGGCTTCGCCGGCCAGGTGCGCGCGATTCTCGACGCGCCGGACGAGCTCCGCTTCCAGCTCTGCAAGGTGCGCGTTCCGGCGCTCGTCATCACCGGATCACAGGATGCGCTCACGCCCATCGGCGACGCCGAAGAGCTCGCCGAGATGATCCCCTACGCGCAGCTGGTCGAGTTGCGCGGCGCCGCCCATGGGCTCATGGTCGAGTCACCGAACGGCTTCAACGACACGGTGCTCGACTTCCTCGACCGAGTCAGCGGCCTCGGCGCCCGGAGCGACGTCCACGCCGCGAGTGCTTAGCTGTCGCGGTCGACGAGCCCACGCACCAGGCGCGTGAGCGCCGCGCACACGTCGGGCGAGAGGCCCTCCGCGCCGTCGAGCGCGTCACCGGCCTTGGCGGCGTGGTCGCGAGCCTTGCCGAGCGCGGCGTCGATCGCGCCGTCGCTGCTCGCCAGCCGCCGCACCTCGGCGAGCTGCTCGGCGTCGAGCGGGTGGCCGAGCTGCTCGCGCAGCGCCGGGGTCGACGCGATCGCGTGGATCACCGGCAGCGTGTACACGCCCTCGACCAGGTCCTGGCCGGCGGGCTTGCCGAGCACGGCGTCGGTGGCGGTGATGTCGAGCACGTCGTCGACGATCTGGAAGCACATGCCGAGGTGGAACCCGTAGCGCGTGAGCGCGTCGAGCGTCGGCTCGCCGACACCGCTCACCATGCCCCCGACCCGGCACGAGGTCCCGAACAACGACGCCGTCTTCCCCTCGATCGCCGAGGAGTAGGCCTCCTCGCTGCGGTCGACGCTGAAGAGGTGCTGGAGCTCGAGCACCTGGCCCCGGCACAGCTCGGCGATCGTGCTGGCCAGGATCTCGGCGACGTCCCCGCCCAGTCGGGCCGCCAGCGCCGACGCCCGGGCCAGCAGGAAGTCGCCGGCGAGGATGGCCACGATGTTGCTCCACCGCGCGTTGACGCTCGGCACGCCCCGGCGCGTCTCGGCCTCGTCGATGACGTCGTCGTGGTACAGCGATCCCTGGTGGACGAGCTCGATCGCCACCGCCCCGGTGACGACGTCGGCGCCGGCCGGGCTGGCGCCGCCCCCGGAGGCGTACGCGGCGCACAGCGTGAGGGTCGGGCGGATGCGCTTCCCGCCCGCCCCGATGAGATGCGAGGCGACGTCGGCGAGGAAGCGATCGGGGGTGCTGACCGCCTCCTGGAGCGAGTCCTCGACCCGGGCCAGATCGTCCGCCAGCGACGGAAGCGCCAGCGTCTGGACCGGGTCCATGGGACCGACGTTACGGTCCGGCGGGAACAAACTCCAAGCTGGGGTTGTCTATTGACATCTAGGCAAATGCAGGGATTCGGACCGCGGGCCGTCTGGTTCGGCCCGGAATTCCGGGACCTGCCCGATACACTGAGCAACAGGAGTCAGCGTCCGAAGTCGTTCCCGGTGCCGAATGGGGTACAGGGAGATGCGGACGCTGAATTGCTCCCGAGAGGTGGTTGACAGGTGTTCGAACGTTTCACCGATCGAGCCCGACGAGTGGTCGTGCTGGCGCAGGAAGAGGCGCGGCTGCTCAACCACAACTACATCGGCACCGAGCACATCCTGCTCGGGCTCATCCACGAGGGTGAGGGCGTCGCGGCCAAGGCGCTCGAATCGCTCGGCATCTCGCTCGAGGCCGTGCGCGCCCAGGTGGAGGAGATCATCGGTCACGGTGGCTCGGCCCCGTCCGGGCACATCCCGTTCACACCCCGCGCCAAGAAGGTCCTCGAGCTGAGCCTGCGCGAAGCGCTGCAGCTCGGCCACAACTACATCGGCACCGAGCACATCCTCCTCGGGCTGATCCGCGAAGGCGAAGGCGTCGCCGCGCAGGTACTCGTCAAGCTGGGCGCCGACCTGTCGCGCGTCCGCCAGCAGGTCATCCAGCTGCTGTCCGGGTACGCCGGCGGCAAGGAGGGCGCGACCCAGGGCGGCGGCTCGGGCGAGGCGCAGCCCAGCGGCTCGCTCGTCCTCGACCAGTTCGGACGCAACCTCACGCAGCTGGCGCGCGACAAGAAGCTCGACCCGGTCATCGGTCGCCAGAAGGAGATCGAGCGGGTCATGCAGGTGCTGTCGCGCCGCACCAAGAACAACCCGGTCCTGATCGGCGAGCCCGGGGTCGGCAAGACCGCCATCGTCGAGGGCCTCGCTTCCGACATCGTCGACAACGACGTGCCCGAGACGCTCGTCGGGAAGCAGCTGTACACCCTCGACCTCGGCGCGCTCGTCGCCGGCTCCCGGTACCGCGGCGACTTCGAGGAGCGCCTCAAGAAGGTGCTCAAGGAGATCCGCACCCGCGGCGACATCATCCTGTTCATCGACGAGCTGCACACGCTCGTCGGCGCCGGCGCCGCCGAGGGCGCGATCGACGCCGCCAGCATCCTCAAGCCGATGCTCGCCCGCGGCGAGCTCCAGACCATCGGCGCGACCACGCTCGACGAGTACCGCAAGCACCTCGAGAAGGACGCCGCGCTCGAGCGCCGGTTCCAGCCGATCAAGGTCGAGGAGCCGACCGTCGCGCACACGATCGAGATCCTCAAGGGGCTGCGCGACCGCTACGAGGGCCACCACCGGGTCACGATCAGCGACCAGGCCGTCGTGGCGGCGGCGAACCTCGCCGACCGCTACATCTCCGACCGGTACCTCCCCGACAAGGCGATCGACCTCATCGACGAGGCCGGGTCGCGCCTGCGCATCCGCCGTATGGGCGCGCCGGCCGACTACCGCGAGTTCGAGGAGGAGATCGCCAAGGTCCGCCGTGACAAGGAAGGCGCGATCGAGGGCCAGCAGTTCGAGCAGGCCGCGAGCCTGCGCGACCGCGAGAAGGAGCTCCTCGAGGAGCGGTCGACCAAGGAGACCGAGCTGCGCGCCGAGGGCGTCGACCTCTTCAACGAGGTCACCGAGGAGTCGATCGCC
>DASYFC010000107.1:0-10179 GCA_036498645.1 Acidimicrobiia bacterium
GACGATCTCGCCCTCGTCGACCTCGAAGTCGACGCCGAACAGGACCTGCACGCTGTCGTAGTGCACGTCGACGCCGCGCACGAGGAGGAGCTTCACCTTCCCCTGGCGGCGTTCGTAGGCGACTTCTGACTGCGCGGCCGATGCCGTCCAGACGCGTCGGATGTCGCCGGCGACTTGCGACCCGGCGGACGCGAGGATGAGCCCGCCGACGACGAACACCGGCGCCGCCGCCAACAGCGCCTCCCGAATGCCGTACGCGTCGGCGACCCCGCCGATAACGGGGAGCAGGAGCAGACCGGGGATGATCCACATGGCGGCGACGGCAAAGCCGAAGGCGCGCACCTTCGGGGGCACGGCCAACGAGAGCACGCTGTAGATGCCCGGCACGAGCAAGCCGAGCGAGCCCGAGATCAAGATGTTGCAGCCGATGGCGACAGGCAGGTTGGGCGCCTGCGAGAACGCGACCCAGACGACGGCGATGAAGCCGGTGACGCCGGCGAGGAACTTGAGCACCAGACCCGGATCGCGTGCCATCAGCCGCGTCGCGATCGGGATGCCGATGAAGAAGCCCACGATCTGGGCCGGCTCGGCGACGGCGGCGATGACGCCCCGCTGCACCTCGTTGAGGCCGAAGACGTCCTGGTAGAACAGCGAGCCGATTGTCAGCAGCCCGACGATCGACAGCGCGACGAACGGCAGCGCAGCGAAGATGCGGCGCAGCGTGCGGACCTGCCAGACGATCCGCCACGACTCGGCCCATGACGGCGGGGCCTCCTCGGTGGCGATTGCCGCTTCGGATGCGCCCATTCGCTGGCGTTCGAAGTGGCCGCGCACAGGGTCGCGGAGGCGAAGGGCGAGGATCACGAAGATGGCGGTGGGGATCGCGAAGAAGAAGAACGGGGCCCGCCAGCCGAAGAAGAACGCGATCACGCCGCCGAGCAGCGGTCCGAGGGCCTGGCCGACGGCGTTGGCCGACCGGTGGACCGCGTAGACCTTCGGCCGGACAGGAACGTCGTAGTAGTCGGGGATGAGCGAGTTCTGGACGGGATCGTTGAAGCCGCGCCCGAGCTCGGACCCGGCCCGTGCGATCGCGAGCATCACCACGCTGACCGCCAGCGCGGTGAGGATCGTGAACGTGCCCAGCAGGATGCCGGCGATGACGATGAGGAGGATCCGGTTGAAGCGGTCGCCCCAGAACCCGATTGGCAACGCCAGGACGAGCGCGCCGACGAACCCGAACGCGACGACGGTGAGAACACCCTGGGTGCTGAGGCCGAAGTCGTCGCGGATGTTGGGCAACAGCACGCCGAACGCGAAGCGACCGAGCTCGTCGACCGCGTTGAGCCCGAAGAGCACGACGAGCGGATAGAGCGCAGCCCCGCCCGTGATGCTGTCGCACCACCTCGCGAACCGGTTGCCCGGCATCGGCTGAGCGGCCGTGTCCGGCGCGGTCATGGCACCTCCGCAGGAGCGCGTTCGGCTGCTTCCTCGGCCTCCTCGCGGAGGGGCTCGGGCACCGGCTCCTCCACGCGCGCGTCGGCGACCAGGCTCGGGACGACGAGCCCGCGGCGCTTGGCGATCTGGCGGAGCAACCAGTCGCGCGTGTCGTAGAGCACAGCGCCGAGGCCGCCTGGCAGCACCATCAGGATCAACAGAAGCCCCGCCCCGGTCGCCAGGAACGACCACTGGCCCGGTAGGAAGTACTCGGTGCCCCAGATGTAGGCGGCGCCGAGCAACACGCCCGGCAACGAGCCCAGCCCGCCGATGACGACCATCGAGAACACGCGAAGGCTCTCCTCGGGGAGATAGAGGTTGCCTGCACCGACCTGCAGCCCGGTCTGCTGGTGTACGAGCAGCACACCCGCGACGGCGGCGATGAAGCCGGACAGCGCGAAGCAGGCGAGATTGGTTCGGGTCGTGTTGATGCCGAACGAGCGCGCGGCCGAGTCGTTCTCGCGGATCGCGATCAGAACCCGGCCCGTCCGGCTTCGGCGGACTCCGCGCACCACGAACAGCAAGAGCGCGAGGACGATGAGGCAGAGGAAGTAGAAGCGGGTTTCGCTCTCGATGTCGAAACGCCCGAAGACAGGTGTACGATCGATCCTGAAGCCGGGCAGCCACTGCCCGGGAAGGAACCCCGGCGGCTCGCCGTTCTCGCCGAAGAGCTCCTGGTTGAGCAGGAACGACGACACGAACAGCGCGAACGCGAGCGTGCTCACCGCCAGCGTCAGGCCGCGGCGCCGCAGCGCGGGGTAGCCGACCACGATTGCCGCGAGAGCGCCGGCTGCGCCGCCGGCGAGGAGCGCGAGCGACAGGTCCGTCTCGGTGTAATAGGTGACCCAGCCGCCGACGGCCGCGCCGACTCCCGCGAAGCCCATCTGGCCCAGGCTGACCTGCCCCGCCCATCCCGTGAGCACCACGAGCGACACGCCGATGATGCCGAAGATCACGATGATGGCGGCGAGGTTGATGCGGCTCTCGTCCAGCCACAGCGGGAGCGTGACGAGGAACGCCACCACCGCTCCGAGCAGCGCCCACCGTGCGAACCGGACCTCGGGGAGGCCTCTCAGCTCGCGGGGGATCGGTCGCACCTCGCGCGCGGCCTGCCACGTCGAGACCTGATCGGCGCCCACCCGGCCTCGGCTCGGACGACGGGTGACGAGCAGTGCTCCCAGGATGACGAGGAACAGGACGGCGTCGTTGAACGCAGGGTTGTTGTTGGGCTGGAACGTGATCGCCTTGTCGAGGATGCCGAGCGCGATGGCAGCGGCGGCGATGACACCGAAACGCTCCATGCGGCCGATCACCACCGCGCCGAGCGCCAGGAGCAGGAAGCTCGGGCCGAGAACTGTCCCGATCGGAAGCCCGACGGCGCCGGCGCGCAGCCACATGCCGAGGAACGCGAGCACCGTCGCCACGGTCCACACGATGGTGTGCAGGCGGCGGACGGGGATGCCGAGGGTCGACGCCCGGTCGGCGCGTTCGGCGCTCCCGCGCACCGCCACGCCGATGTTGCTGAGCCGGAGCCACGCCGCCAGGGCGATGAACGCAATTGGAATCGTGATCATGGCGATCACGTCGTTGCCGTTGAAGATCGTGCTTCCCACCTGGAACTTGACCGTGAACGGCGGATCGAGGCGGTTGGTCTGGAAGTCCTGGCCGAACGCCTGGGCGATGAACAGACCGGCGCCGATCAGGACCTGGGAGAGCCCGATCGTGGCGACGGTGAGGATCAGTCGGGGGGCGCGGAAGAAACGGCGGATGATCAGGGTCTCGACGAGCACTCCGAGCACGATTGCGGCGACGAGGCCGGTCGTGAAGGCGACGAAGTAGTTGACGCTCAGCGTGATGACCAGCAGCGCACCGAGCGTCGCCGGCACCTGCCCGAGGTCGCCCTGGGCGAAGTTGATGACCCGGTTCGCCCGGTAGATCAGCGCGATCCCGAGCGCGATGAGCGCGATGCGGCCGCCGCCCAGCGCGCCGTCGAGGATGACGCCGTTGGGGGCCGGGAACGGCCAGACCCGCACCGCGAAGATCAGGGCCGCCACGGGGAGCACGTAGGCCAGCAGCCGTCCGAGCCCCTCGAAGTCCGCGAGGCGTTTGCGAACGGGCAACGACGCGTCCGTCGTGTCACGCATGCCGCACCACGTCCCCCCTCTGGCGTTGGCGTGCAAACGTTACGTTTTGGCCGTCGGACGCGTACGGCGCCCGACGGGTCTCATCAGCTGCCCGGTGTCGCTGTGATGAAGTCGACGACCACGCGAGCGACCTGCTCGCCGCGGTCTTCTTGCAGGAAATGGCCGGCGCCCTCGATGGTCGTGTGCGGGCGGCCGTTCGTGCCCGGGACGTCGGCCTGGAGGACCCGGTCGCCGCCGGCGGTGATCGGGTCGGAGTCGCTGAACGCGGTCAAGAACGGCTTGTCCCAGCGGCGCAGGACCTCCCACGCCCGCCGGTTCGCGTCGGACGCGGGGTCGTCGGGGCTGGTCGGCACCAGCATCGGGAACTGCCGGGCGCCTTCCTTGTAGGTCTCGTCCGGGAACGGCGCGTCGTACGCGGCGACGACTTCGGGGGCAAGGTCGGTCGTGCACCCGCCGTTCACGATCCTGCCGACGGGGAGCGTCTCCGTCTCCTGCGAGAACTTCTGCCAGGCGAGGAAGGCGTCGCCGGGGTGACGGTCGCCGGTCGGGAGGAACGTGTTGGCGGCGACGATGCGCGCGAACGAGCGCTCCTCCTCTGCGGCCAGGCGGAGCCCGATGAGACCGCCCCAGTCCTGGCCGAACAGCGTGATCCGAGACAACTCGAGCTGTTGCACGACCGCTCGCATCCAGTCGACGTGGCGCTGGTACGTGTAGTCGGTGCGCTTCGAGGGCTTGTCCGAGCGTCCGAACCCGACGAGGTCGGGGACCACCACCCGGAGTCCGGCGCCGGCGATGACCGGGACCATCTTCCGGTAGAGGAATCCCCAGGACGGCTCGCCGTGCAGGAGCAGCACCGGGTCGGCGTCGGGCGGCCCCTCGTCGACGTAGTGGACGCGCAGCGCGCCACCCTCGCCGTCGTCGATGCCGACGTAATGCGGCGCGAACGGGTAGTCGGGGAGCGAGGCGAAGCGCTCGTCGGGGGTGCGTAGGGCTTCCATCACGCGTCTCGCAGGGAGGCCCGGAGCATGCGGCCGACGGTCTCGCGGGCCGCCTCCGCCGACAAGTCGTTCTGGACGCGGAGGGACTCCCACGTGGACGCGTTCGCGATCACGTCGAGCTGGACCGCCAAGTGCTCCCGCCCGGTGTCGTTACAGCGCCCGAGCTCGGGCGCGAAGACCAGCTCGATCTCGGCGCGCGACAGCTTGCGCGCCAGTGAAAGCACCTCGGCCAAGGCGGGAGAGAACGGCTCCTGGAGTACCGCCGCCCGACGGACCTGGGCCGACGCCTCGTGGATACGTTCCCGTTGCCGCACGAAGGCGTCGAGGCGGCTCTCGAGCGGGCCCTCTCCGGGGATCGACTCCACGAGGTCGCGCATGCGCTCGAAGTGGTTGTGCGCCGCCGCGGTGAACAGGTCCTCGAGGTCGTCGAAGTGGACGTACACCGACCGCAGCGAGACACCGGCTCGCTCGGCGACCTGGCGCGCCGTGGGTCGGAAGTTCCCGTCGTCGAGCAGCGAGAGCAGGGCCTCGACGACGGCGTCGCGAGTGCGCGCCGCGCGCGCCGAGCGCCCGTCCGTGAGACTTGTCGCCGCCACGGCCGTGCACGATATTGTTCTTTCACTAGGTGTGCAATACGTGCCAAACGGCACAGCCGTGGCGGGCACAGGAAAGGTCGGCACCATGGCGCAGGGGACGTGGGAGCCGGCGTTCGACGAGGTCGTCGCGCTCCTCGACGCCCAGGTGGCGGAGACGGGGAGTGGCGGGGCGGTGGGCGTGTACCACCGGGGCAGGCCCGTGGTCGACGCGTGGAGTGGCGTCGCCGACCTCGCCGGGAACCCCTGGCGGTCGGACAGCCTGGCGGTGTCCTACTCGACGACCAAGGGAGTCACGTCGACCGCGCTGCACATCTGCGTGGACCGGGGCCTCCTCGACTACGACGACCGCGTCGCGGACCATTGGCCCGAGTTCGCGCAGCACGGGAAAGACGCGATCACGGTCCGCCAGGTGCTCTGCCACGAAGCCGGCATGTACGACGTGGCGTCGTTCCTCGAGCGCCCCGAGCAGATCCTCGATTGGGACGCCATGGTCACGGGCCTCGAGGGGATGACTCCCGCATTCGAGCCCGGGACGGAGAACGGCTACCACGCGGTGACGTTCGGCTTCATCGTGGGCGAGATCGTCCGGCGCGTGTCCGGCCTCGGCATCACCGACTTCGTGCGCACGCAGATCGCCGAGCCGCTCGCGCTCGACGGCTGTTACGTGGGGCTGCCCCGGTCCGAGCACGGACGCCTCGTCGAGACGATCACGTCACCCGACGCCGGCGAGCTGGCGCGCGATCCGGCGGCCATGGTGCGCATGGCCGAGCAGCTCGGGCTCACTATCCGGCCCGAGCTGATTGCAGCGGCATTGCCGCCCGCGATCCTGACCGGAAATGGGGGCGACGAGTGGGTCGAGCAGCCGATGCCGTCGGGCAACGGATGCTTCACGGCCCGCTCCCTGGCGCGCATGTACGCGTGCCTCGCCGGGGGTGGCGAGCTCGACGGCGTGCATCTCGTGTCGGACAAGACCGTCGAGCGCGCCATCGAGCCCCAGAACGACCGGCCCGACCTCATTCTCGGTTTCCCGATGCAGTGGCGCCTCGGCTACCACGGCGTGCTGACGTCGGCCGCCGTGCTCCCGCGCGGTTTCGGTCACAACGGCTACGGCGGGTCGGGTGCATGGGGCGATCCCGACCGGGAGCTCGCCGTCGCGTACACGTTGAACGCTCTCGGCGACGCGATCGCGGGTGACACGCGCTTCATGGATCTGGGCGGCGCCGCCGTCCGCGCCATCGAGGGCTGATGTTCGAAGCCGGGTGACCGGCGTCACCTCGCCGTCACCTCCGCTGGGCGGCATGATGCGTCTATGGCGTCCCACCTGACGCTCCAAGCTCCTCCCGGCGCGGTGATCCGCGTGACGGCGCGTTCGGGCAGCGTGAAGGTGACGGGTGAGGACCGCAGCGACATCGTCGTCACCGGCGCGCGGGATGCCGAGGCGAAGGACGACGGCGAGATCGAGGTGAAGGCCAAGTCCGGGTCGGTCGAAGTCCGCTGCCCCGAGGGCAGCGACGTGATCGTCGGCGCCAACTCGGGAAGTGTCGAGCTGCGCGGCCGGCTCGGGTACGCCCGCGTGACGGTCGGCAGCGGAAGCGTCGTCGTCGACCACGTCGAACGTCTCGACGCGCGCACCGGATCCGGCTCGTTCGAGGTCACGGAGTGCGCGGGCGAGTGTCGCCTGAAGACGGGCAGCGGTGGCATCAAGCTCGTGCAATCGGGCGAGGCCGACCTCGCCAGCGGTTCCGGCAATGTGGAGGCCGGCCTCGTCGAGGGCGCCAGGGTGAAGGCGGGCAGCGGCAACGTCGATGTCGGGCTCGTCGGGCCGGGCCGTCTCGACATCAAGGCGATGTCGGGTTCGGTCACGGTGACCGTGCCCGAGGGGGCCCGTCCGGCCACGCGGCTGAAGGCGCTCAGTGGCAACGTGCGCTGCGAGTGCCAGGTCGGAGGCGAGGGCGAGATCAAGGTGAAGACGCTCAGCGGGAACATCCGGGTCGTCGAGCGGTGAGTGAGTCGCCCGAGGGCGCGGTGGTCTTCACCGACATCGTCGGGTTCACGGAGTTCACCGCCGAGCACGGCGACGGCGAAGCGCTCGCGTTGTTGAATCGTCAGGAGAAGGTCGTGCGTGCCGCGCTGCCGGACGACGCGCGTGTGGTGAAGGACCTGGGCGACGGGCTGATGCTGTGGTTCCCGGAGCCGGTCAGCGCGCTCGGCTCGTGCCTGGCGCTCGCCGAACGGTTCGAGGAGGAGGCCGCGACCGACGTCCCTCTGTGGGTGCGCGTGGGCATGCACTGGGGATGCCCGGCGCGTCGCGGTGCCGATCTCGTCGGTCACGACGTGAACCTGGCCGCTCGCATCGTCGACGTCGCCGGCCCGGGCGAGGTCCTCTTGTCGGAGCCCGTCCGTGAGCTCGTGGACGGGCGGGTGCAGGGCCTCCGCCTCGACGAGCTCGGGCCGGTCGTCATGAAGGGCATCCCCGACGCCGTCCCGCTGTATCGGGCTGTTCTCGACTGACATCGGTATTCTCCCGCTGTGCCCCGGTCCCGAGGCGTCGCGTGCGTGCTCGCGTGCGCACTGGCGATCCTCGCGGCGTGCAGCGGCGGTTCGAACACGCTCGACAGCAAGGAGGTCGAGCGTGCGATCCGCACCCAGCTCCGCAGGGACTTCGCCGGCGCGCCGGTCGGTGCGGCGAAGTGCCCCGCCCAGATCAAGAAGAGGACAGGGAAGCAGTCGACCTGTACGGCTGCGGTCGGCAACGAGCCGGTACCGATCACCGTCACGCAGACCGATCGGGATCCCGGCTTCCGTATCGTGCGCGAGGTCGCGGTGCTCGACGTTGGCAAGGTGCAGGCCTTCGTGCAGACGCAGTACGACCAGCAGGTCGGTGTTCAGGTGACCGCGGCGTGCGCGCCCGGCAAGACCGTGATCGTGGCGAAGCCGCAGACGACGATCGCGTGCACCGTCACCGATTCCCAGGGCACGACCGACACGGTGCAGGTGCTCGTCAGCGACACCAGCGGCAACATCAAGATCGCCACCATCTAGCGGCGTCGAGCGCCGGCGCTAGCGAGTGACGAGCTTGGTGCCGCGGTCGCGTAGCTCGTACTTGAGGACCTTGCCCATCGCGTTCAGCGGCAGCTCGTCGACCAGCTCGACGTAGCGCGGAGCCTTGTAGTTGGCCATCTCGGCGCGGCTCCACTCGACGAGCTCGTCCGGGGTCGCCTCGGCGCCGGGGCGCAGCACGACGAACGCCATCCCGACCTCGCCCATGCGCTGGTCCGGCACGCCGACGACCGCGACCTGAGCGACCTTCTCGTGCCGGAGGAACAGGTTCTCGATCTCCGCCGGGTACGCGTTGAACCCGCCGACGATGAACATGTCCTTGGTGCGATCCGTGATCCGGAGGTATCCATGGTCGTCCATCACGCCCACGTCGCCGGTGTGCAGCCATCCGTCGTCGTCGATGGTCGCGGCTGTCTCCTCGGGCTCGTCCAGATAGCCCCGCATGACGTTGTATCCGCGGATGACCACTTCACCCGGCTCGCCCCGCACGACTTCGCGGCCATCGTCGTCGACCACCTGTACCTCGACGCCGGGGATGGCGCGGCCGGACGTGTTGGCGATCGTCTCCGGATCGTCGTCGTACCGGCACATGGTCGCGATGCCGCAGGTCTCCGTGAGCCCGTAGCCGGTGATGATCGTCTCGAACGTGAGCTCCTCGCGCATCCGCAGGATGAGCTCGACCGGGGTCGGCGCCGCGCCCGTCACCGACAGGCGCAGGCTCGAAAGGTCGTGCTCCGCGCGGGCGGGGTGGTTGAGGATCGTCTGGTACAGCGTCGGCGGACCGGGAAGGACCGTGATGCCGTCACGGGGAATGCGTTCGAAGACCTGCTCCGGGTCGAGCACGGACTGAGGAAGGACCGTCGCGCCCATCATCAGCGACGCCAGCCATCCCGCCTTGTACCCGAATGCGTGGAAGAACGGATTGACGATCAGGTACCGGTCGTGCTCGCGAAGCCCGACGACTTCACTCCAATCGCGGTACGCGCGCAGGGTCTGTGCATGCGTGAGCATCGCACCCTTGGGGTTCCCGGTCGTGCCCGACGTGAAGAGGATGTCGGACAGGTCCCCGGGCTCGACCGCCTGTGCGCGCGCTTCGGCGAGCGAGGAATCCACCGCAGAGCCGGCACCCAGGAACTCGGCCCACGACGTCGTTCCCTCGGGCGCTTCGCCGCGCAGGACGACGATCGCCTCGAGGTCCGGGAGCTCGCTGTCCACGTCGACCGCCTGCCGGAGCAGCGCGACGTAGTCGGTGTCGAGGAAGCCGGTGATCGTGACCAGCGCCTTGGCGCGGGACTTCCCGAGGATGTACGCCGCCTCCTGGCCCTTGAAGCGTGTATTGAGCGGGACGAGCACCGCGCCGGCCGACTGCAGGCCGAGCGCGGCCACGACCCACTCCCACATGTTCGGGGCCCAGATCGCCACCCGGTCACCGCGTTCGATGCCCATGGCCAGGAACGCGCGCGCGGCATCGTGCGCGGCCGTGGCCAGGCCCGCGAACGACAGGGTCCGCCCGTCGCTCACGTCTACGATCGCCTCCCGTGCCGAGAAGCGCTCCGCGGAGCTGTGGAGGAGCCGAGGAGTTGTTCCCCATTCGAGGTCGCCGCGAACGCTCGTCTCGCTCACGAACACCAACCTTCGCCCGGTCTGACGGCTCGTCAGGCTACCGCCGCGCTGTCTCGCGGCGTCGGCGGCTTTGCCGACCGGCGCCGCAGAGCCGGAGCCTGCGACGGCGCGGGGAAGGATGATGAGCGACCGGCTCGTGCTGCGAACGGCGCCCGAGAATGGCGTCGTGAGGTTGACGCTCAACCGGGCGGAGAAGAAGAACGCGCTGTCGATCGCGCTTCGGGACGAGCTGTCGGACGCGCTCGACGACCTCGGCGGCGACGA
>DASYFC010000108.1:0-2820 GCA_036498645.1 Acidimicrobiia bacterium
TGGGCGCCGAGGTCGGCTGGGTGGGCGCTTGCGAGCCCGCCGCCCTTCTTGCCCACGGGCGTTCGCACCGCGTCGACGATGTAGGCCTCGGCCATCACTGCTCCTCGGGGAGTGTGTCGGTGTCCAGGATCGCGCGTCCCAGGCGGGCTTCGTGCCACGCGGCGTCGCCCCACGAAGCCCCGAGCGCCCACGCCCGTTTCATCCAGAGGTGCAGGTCGTATTCGGTCGTGTAGCCGATCGCCCCGTGGACCTGGAGCGCGACCCGCCCGGCGCGGAGCGCGGCCTCGGACGCCCGGGCCTTGGCCATGGCGACGTGCACCGACAGGTCCTCGTCGCCGTGCGCGATCGACCACGCGGCCCGGTACACGAGGGGGCGCGAGAACTCGAGCGAGAGCGCGACGTCGGCGAGGTGGTGCTTCACGGCCTGGAACGAACCGATCGCGACGCCGAACTGACGACGTTCCGTGGCGTACTCGACCGTCATGGCCAGCATGCGGTCGGCGAGGCCGATGAGTTGCGCAGCCGCACCGAGCGCGGCGCGATCCAGGCTCGCGACATTGATCGAGCCGGGTGGAGAGGCGATCGCGAACAGCCTTCGCGAGCCGTCCACCGATTCGTGCTGCCGCAGCTGGAGCGTTCCCGGTTCGACGAACCGATCGCCGACCAGCACGAGATCGGAGCTGTCGGCGTAGGGCACGAGCCCGGACGTGGGCGCGACAGTGACCGTGAGGTCGCCGGCGGCGGCCGCCTCGGCGCGCGCGTCGTCGAGGAGCGGCACGGCGACCGCGGCGTGCTCGACGACGGGCTCCGGGAGCGCGGCCCGGCCCGTCTCCTCGAGCAGGAGGACCAGGTCGAGGTAGTCGCCGCCGAAGCCGCCGTGCTCCTGGGGGACGAGGACGCCGAGCACGCCGAGCTCGCCGAGTCGCGGCCACAGGCCGGACCGACCCGTGTCGTTCGTCCACGCGTCGCGCACGACCTTCGGTGAGCACTCCTTCTCGAGGAAGGCGCGCACGGCGTCGCGCATCGCGAGCTGTTCGTCCGAGAAGGCGAACCTCACGTGATCACCGCCGGGGAAGCCCGAGCACGCGCTCGGCCACCACGTTGCGCTGGATCTCGTTCGTGCCCGCGTAGATCGGGCCCGAGAGCGCGAACTGCCAGCCCTTCATCCACGCCGCGTCGTCGCCGTCGACGAGCTCGGCGCGTGGCCCGAGTAGCCGGAGCGCGGTCTCGTGCAGGCGCACGTCGAGCTCCGACCAGAAGATCTTCACCAGACTCGACTCCGGTCCCGTGCGCCCGCCTTCCATCAGACGGGTCACGGTCCAGAAGGTCTGCCAGCGGTACGCGTCGGCGTCGATCCATGCGCGCACGACGGAGTCACGCACGGTCGGGTCGGCGTCGAGTGCCCCGTCGTCGGCCTGGCGGCGGTACAGCTCGGCGAGTCGCCCCGCCGCGGCCATGAACCGCCCCGGACTGCGCAGAGTCAGGCCTCGCTCCGACCCCGTCGTCGCCATCGCGACCCGCCAGCCTTGGTGCACCTCGCCGAGGACGTCACGGTCGGGCACGAACACGTCCTCGAGGAACACCTCGGCGAAGCCTTCGTCACCGTCGAGGCGTTCGACCGGACGCACCGTCACTCCTTCGGCGCGCAAGTCGACGAGGAGGTACGTGAGACCGTGGTGACGCTCCGCTTCGGGATCGCTTCGGAACAGGCCGAACAGGCGGTCGCAGAACGCGCCCCGCGTCGTCCACGTCTTCTGGCCCGAAAGCCGCCAGCCGCCGTTCGCCTCGTCGCGGACGGCACGCGACTTGATACCGGCGAGGTCGCTGCCGGCGTTCGGCTCGGACCAGCCCTGGCACCACGTCTCCTCGGCCGACGCCATCCTCGGCAGGATGCGATCCCGCTGCTCCTCGGTGCCGAGCTCGAACAAGGTCGGCGCGAGCAGGAAGATCCCGTTCTGGGTGACGCGTTGCGGCCCGCCGGCGCGGTAGTACTCCTCCTCGAAGATCAGCCATTCCATGAGGCTGGCGTCGCGTCCGCCGTACTCCTGTGGCCACGACACGACCGCCCACCGGGCGTCGAACAGCGCCCGCTCCCATTCTTTGTGGAGAGCGAAGCCCTCGCGCGTGTCGCCCGACGGCAGCGGCGGGCGGGGCACGTTCGCCGCTAGCCAGGCGCGGGCCTGGGCGCGGAACGCCTCCTCCTCTTCGGTGAAGGTCAGGTCCACGGGCGCCTCAGCGGGCGAGGATCACCGACGAGCCGTGGCCGAACAGTCCCTGGTTCACGGTGAGCCCGACCTTTGCCCCTTCGACCTGCCGCTCGCCCGCATCGCCCCGCAGCTGCCAGGCGACTTCGCACACCTGCGCCAGCGCCTGGGCCGGAACCGCCTCGCCGAAGCACGCCAGTCCGCCGCTCGGGTTCACGGGGATGCGCCCGCCGACGCTGGTCGCGCCGTCGTGGACGAGCTTCTCGGCCTCGCCCGCGCCGCACAGGCCGATGTTCTCGTACCAGTCGAGCTCGAGCGCGGTCGACAGGTCGTACACCTCGGCGAGGTCGAGGTCGTCGGGCCCGAGGCCGGCCTCGGCGTACGCACCCTGCGCGATCGCGTCGCGGAACGTCACCGGCCCGGCCGGTACCGCGGCCGCGGAATCCGTGGCGAAGTCCGGCATCTCGATCACCGCGTTCGGGTACGACGGTGTCACCGTCGAGATCGCCGCCACCCGCACGGAATTGCTCGCGCCCCGGCGCTGGGCGTACTCGAGGCTCGACACGACGACCGCCGCCGCGCCGTCGCTCGTCGCGCAGATGTCGAGCAGGCGCAA
>DASYFC010000109.1:0-22250 GCA_036498645.1 Acidimicrobiia bacterium
TCGGCGCCGCGTTCGAGAGCGTGATCGAGGACCACCTCGGCCAGCCCGTCCTCATCGGGGTCATGTTCATCGTGTTCGCGGTCGTGTTGTACCTCGCCGACCGGCTCCCGAACCGGCGCCACCAGGACGACTTCCGGTTGCGCGACGCGCTCCTGATGGGCGGCGCGCAGGCGGTGGCGCTGCAGCCCGGGGTGTCCCGTTCGGGCATCACGATCTCGATGGGCCGGTGGCTCCGCTTCGATCGCACGGCTGCCACCCGACTGTCGTTCCTGATGAGCCTGCCCATCATCGCCGGCGCCGGGCTCTTCAAGGGCCTCGAGGTCGCGCGCGACGGCGGCATCCCCGACAGCTACGTGGCGCCGTTCCTGTGGGGCATGCTGGCGGCGGCCGTCAGCGCGTTCTTCGTGATCGCGTTGCTGCTGCGGTTCCTGCAGACGCACACGTTCACACCGTTCGTCATCTACCGGATCGGCGCCGGCGTCGCCGTCATCATCGTCTTCTCGACCGGCCTCCGGTAGGGCGTCGGTAACCTTCACGCGTGGACGCGCCGGTCGAAGCCGTCATCTGGGACTACGGCGGCGTCATCTCGAGCCCGCTCTTCCGCGGCATCGGCCGTTTCGAGACCGACATGGGCTACCCGCCGGGATCGATCCTCGAGTTGATCTTCGGCGAGACCGCGTACATCGGCGCAGAGGGGAACCCGGCTGGCGGCGACCCCATCGACGGTGGCGCCGCCGAAGCCGCCTCCGCTGTCACACACGACTGGCACCGCCTCGAGATGGGCGAGATCGCCTTCGACAAGTACATGACCGGCGTCATCGAACGGGCGCCGGCCGTGCTCGGCCGCGAGATCGACATCGACGCCTACCAGCGATTCACGCGTGACATGCCGCTCGGCATCCACTGGCCCGTGGTGCACCGGATCAGGCGCCTCCGGAGCGACGGGCTGAAGGTCGGGTTGCTCACGAACAACGTGAAGGAGTTCGGCTCGGCGTGGCGGTCCACGTTCCCGGTCGACGAGCTGTTCGACGTCGTCGTCGACTCGAGCGAAGTCGGCATGCGCAAGCCCGACCCGCGCATCTACCTGCTCACGTGCGAGCGGCTCTCCGTGCCTCCGGCGGCGAGCGTCTTCGTCGACGACAACCGCGACAACGTCGAGGCCGCCCGCGCCGTCGGCATCGAATCCGTGCACTTCGGCGACGAACCGCTCACCGCCATCAACGAGCTCGACGCGATCCTCGAGCGACGGGGGACGCGCTCGGCCTGAGCCTCAGCCGAGCAGCGGAAGCGTCGACTCCGTTCTCGTACCTATTCCCTATTCGCCGCTCATCGTCATCTCGCTCACCAGCAATGTCAGGCCGGCGCCGCCGCCCGGCAGCCAGGTGAGGTCGGCTCCGATCTCGCCCACGTCGAGCAGGATCCGCTGGAGGGTCGAGGCGATCGTGACCTCGCGCACCGGCTCGGCGAACTGGCCGCCACGGACCATGAGCCCTTCGGCGCCCACGGAGAAGTCGCCGCTCACGGGGTTGGTGCCCGAGTGCAGCCCGCTCACGGACTGGACGTACAGCGCCGTCGGCACCGACGCGAGGACCTCGTCGGGCCCGTGCGGGCCGGGCTCGAGGTACAGGGCGCGGGCGCCGACGCCGGGCGTCGACTTGAAGCCGCCCCGCACGGCCGATCCCGTCGTGGCCGCGCCGGACCGGCGGCCGGTGTACGTGTTGTGCAGGTATCCGAGCAGCACGCCGCCGGCGATGAGGTCGACGGGCCGGGTCGGGACGCCCTCGGCGTCGTGGCCGGCGGCGCCGAGTGCTTCGGGGAGCGTCGGGTCGTCGCGCAGGGTGACCCTGGGCGCGGCGACCTGCTCGCCGTCGCGCCCGACGAACATCGATCGGTTCTTCAACACGGATTCGCCGCCGAGCGCGGAGCCCAGGATGGCGAGCAGCGAGCGAGTAACGAGCGGATCGAGCACGACTGGCAACCGCTGCGTGCGTGGCTTCGTCGCACCGAGCAATCGCACGGCGCGTTCTGCCGCCGTGCGCGCGGCGTCGTCGGGGTCGAGATCGTCGAACGCGCGGCCGACGGAGAACCCGTAGCCGGTCTGCGTGTCGTCTGCGTCGCCAGCGATCGAGAACGACGAGCAGGAGCACATCGTGCGCCGGCTCGTCGCGGCCACGCCGAGCGAGCTCGCCACCGCCGCCTCGACCGCGGTGTCGCCGTACCCGGCTGACTCGACGCCTCGCACGCGCGGGTCGGCGGCGCGCGTCGCGCGTTCGAGCTCGATCGCCAGCGTCACCTTGTCGTCGGGTGGCACGGCGAGGAGCGACTCGCGCCATACGTCGAGCGGTGCGGGCGTCACCGTCTCGAAGTCGGACGGTGACGGCAGTCCGTTCCACTCGTCGGGCTCGCCGAAGCCGGCGTTGTCGCGAGCCTCGTCGAGCGTTTCGTCGACGACCGCGGTCTCGAGTGACCCCGCCCACGCGAAGCCCTGCCGGTGGTCACGGATCACCCGCACGCCGACTCCCTCGACGCCCGCCATCGACAGCGACTCGACGTCGCCGTCGAACACGCGCACCTCGGTCTCGCGAGAGCGCACGACGTACGCCTCGACCTCCTCGCCGGCCCGGGCCGCGCCCGCGACCCGCTGCGCGAGATCGAGCAGTTCGCCGGAAGGCGCCTCACTCACCGGCGGTGCCGCCGATGGTCAGCTCCGACACGCGCAAGGTCGGCTGACCGGCGGAGACGGGCACACCCTGGCCGAACTTCCCGCACGTGCCGGGCCAGGTCCCGAAGTCGTTGCCGATGGCGTCGACGTGGCGGAGGGTCTCGGGGCCGTTGCCGATGAGGTTCGCGGCCCGCACCGGCTCGGTGATCTCGCCGTTCTCGATGAGGTACGCCTCCGTCATCCCGAACACGAAGTCGCCCGTCGCCGTGTTGACCTGCCCGCCTCCGAGCTGGGCGCAGTAGATGCCGTACGGGGTCTGGCGCACGATCTCCTCGGGGTCGTCCTCCCCCTCGAGGAGGTACGTGTTCGTCATGCGCACCATCGGGAGATGCTGGTACGTCTCCCTCCGTCCGTTGCCGCTCTGCTCCCGACCCTCCTTCCGGGCCCGGATCAGGTCCCACATGTAGTCCGTGAGGACGCCGTCCTGGATGAGCACGTTGTGGCGCGCCGGCGCGCCCTCGTCGTCGATCGCGTAGGCGCCCCATTCGCGAGCGAGCGTTCCGTCGTCGACCAGCGTGACGAGCGGCGACGCGACCTGCTCGCCGGCGCGGCCGCGGAAGACCGACGCGTCCTTGGCGACGAGATCGGCTTCGAGGCCGTGACCGCACGCCTCGTGGAACAGGACGCCGCCGGCACCCTTCTTCAGCACGACGGGGAGCTTGCCCGTGGGCGCCGGCCTGGCTCGCAGCATCGTGAGCGCGCGCCGTGCGGAGGTGCGCGCAACCTCCTCGGGGTCGACGTCGTCGAAGAGCTCGAACCCGACGGTACGTCCCGGCGCCTCCATTCCCGTCTGCATGCCCGTGTCCGCGACGGCCACCGTCTGGACGAAGAAGCGCGTCCGCACCTGGTCGTCCTCGGCGAGCAGCCCGTCCGAGTTCGCCACGAGGATCCGGCGGCGCGAGTCCGCGTAGGACGCGCTGACCTGCCGGATGGCGTCGCCCTCGGCGCGTGCGGCGTCGTCGGCGCGCGCGAGCATCTGCACCTTCCGCTCCTTTTCCACGGACTCCGGGAGCACGAGCACCTCGTGCGGCGGCGGGACGGCCTGACGCTCGAGCCCGACGACGTTCGTCGTGCCCTCCCCGCCGCGTGCGGCGGCGGCCGCCGCGCCGGCCGCTTCCTGCAGGCCCGCCTCCGACAGGTCGGCGGTGTGCGCGAACCCGGTCGTCTCGCCGCGCACCACCCTGATGCCGGCGCCACGGTCCCGGCCGGACGTGAGCTCCTCGACCTTGCCGTCGTCCAGGCGCGCCGACGACGCGCGGCGGTCCTCGGCGAAGACCTCTGCGAAGTCACCACCGGCGCGGAGCGCGGCATGCAGCGTGCGATCGAGAACCTGTTCGTCGATCACGACGCCTCCTGTTCGGTCTACTTCGTCGCCGTCGCAAGCTCCGGCTGTGCGGCGTCGGTCGGCAAAGCCGCCGCCGCAGCCTTCGCCACGGTCGCCACAGCTACCCTACGCCCGTGCCTCTGGAGCCCGGACTCGTCGGAGTCGTCGAGATGGTCGTCACGAAGGACGACACCGCGCCTGCCTTCCAGAGCGGCAGCGTGCCCGTGCTCGCAACCGGGCGCGTCGTCGGATTGGCCGAGTCGGCCACTGTCCTCGCCGTCGGCGACCGCCTCGCGGAAGGCACCACCACCGTCGGCTATCGCGTGCAGCTCGACCACCTCGTGCCCTCCGCGGTCGGGAGTCACGTCAAGGCGGAGGCGATGCTCGAGGCCGTGCAGGGCCGTCGGCTGACCTTCCGGGTGTCCGTCACCGACGCCCGCGGGCTCGTCGCCGCGGGGAAGATCACCCGGGTCGTCGTCGAGCGAGCCCGCTTCCTCGAGAAGGCCACCGGAGGCTGACGCCGGTTGACCGGGCCACCCCCGCCGCCGTCGGCACCATGGACGGCGCCGCCACCGCCGCCCCCGTCGTGGGCCCCCCGGCCGCCGAAGCCGCACCGTCGTCGCCTCTGGATCTACCTGCTCGTCGGCTCCGTCGTCGTGATCGTCGGCGTCGCGGTCGCGAGCGGGACGATCTGGATCAACAAGGTCAAGCCGCCGATCGACGCCGCGAACCACTATCTGCGCGACATCTCGAACGGGCACTACCGGGCGGCCTTCGACCAGCTCTGCGCGCAGGACAGGGTCGACGGCTCGCCGCAGTCGCTCGCGCGGACCGTCGACTCGTTCGTCTTCTCGTTCAACGACTACGACGTCACCCCGTTCGACGTGCACCTCGACGGCAGCCGCGCCACGGTCAAGGCCGACCTCAACCCGAACAACAACGGAAACAATGCCGACGTCGTGCGGATCCGACTGCAAGAGATCAACGGAAAGTGGCGCCCCTGCGGCGGTCGCTTCGGGTTCGTCAACGCGCCTCTGCCGAGCGGGTCCGCGTAGCTACGCGAGGTTGCTCGAGCGCGGGTACGCGTCCTCAGGATCGGTGAGGACGTTCACGAGCGAGGGGCCCGGGGTCGCGAACGCGCGGTCGAGCGCGGGGCCGATCTCGCCCGGCTCGGCGACGAGCTCGCCGTGACCGCCGAGCGCGGTCATCACCTCGTCGTAGCGCGTTCCGGGACGGAGCTCGGCGACGACGTCGTAGCCGTAGATGAGCTGCATCGGATGCTTCTCGAGGCCCCAGATCCCGTTGTTGCCGACGATCCCGACGACGTCGGCGCCGAATCGCACGAGCGTGTCGAGGTCGCCGAGCGAGAACCCCAGCGCGCCGTCGCCCCACATCACGACGACCTGCCGCCCGGGATGCGCGAGGGCAGCGGCGAGCGCGTACCCGCACCCCGTGCCGAGGCAGCCGTACGGCCCGGGGTCGAGGAAGCCGCCGGGCTGGTAGGTGTCGACGTACTTCCCGGCGTACGAGACGAAGTCGCCGCCGTCGCCGATGACGATCGCGTCGCGGTCGAGCCGGCGGCGGAGCTCGCCGTAGACGCGCGCCGGCCGGATCGGCGACGCGTCGACGCCGAGGTCGTCGGCTTCGCGGGCGCGGCGCGCGTGCTCCTCGTCGCGAAGCCGCGCCACCCACGCATCGCGCTCGCGGCTCGGTGACGGCACGAGCGTCCTGTCGGCGAGGGCCGCGAGCATCAGGGCGAGGTCGCCCGCCGCGCCCGCCGCCAGGTCCACACCTGCGGCGACACCGCCGGTGGAGTCGGCCAGGTGCACGACGCGGGCATCCCCGAACCGCCCAAACCCGAGACGGAAGTCGAGTGGCGCACCCGCCACCACGACGAGGTCGGACTCGGCGAAGGCCGCGCCCCGCACGCGTGAGAAGGCGAGCTCGTGGTCGGCCGGGAGCAGGCCGCGTCCGAGCCCGTTGGCGAACACAGGCAGCCGGGCGGCCTCCGCGAACGCCCGCAGGGAGTCCTCCCCTCTCGCCCAGAAGACGTCGGCGCCGACCATGAGGACGGGGCGGTCGGCCTCGGCGACGAGCTTGGCGACCGCTGCGATCGCGTCGGCGTCGGGCGCGGCGCCCGCCAGCTCGGCGGGCCGAGGAGGATCGGGAAGCGTGACCGATGCCGTGCCCCAGGCGTCGAGCGGGACGTCGACGAACGCCGGACCACGATGGGGAGTGCAAGCGGCGCGCAACGACGCGTCGACGAGTTCGGGGATCTGCTCGGATGACGGTGCGGTGGCGGCCGTCTTCGTGATCGACGCGACGATCGGCACGTGGTCAAGCTCCTGCAACGACCCGGCGCCCCATCGCGCCTGCGGCGCGCGTCCGCCGATCACGAGCATCGGCGTCCCGTTGAGCGACGCGGACGTGATGGCGCTGATGCCGTTGGTCACACCGGGGCCCGCGGTCAGCGCGGCGACACCCGGCCGGCGCGTCACCTTGGCCCACCCCTCGGCCGCGAACGTCGCCGTCTGCTCGTGTCGCGTGTCGACGAGCCGGATGCCCGCCTTCACGCACCCGTCGTAGAGCGGGAAGAGGTGCCCGCCCGACAGGGTGAAGAGTGTGTCGACGTCGTGGCGGCGCAGCGTCTCGGCCGCCAGCCGGCCGCCGTCCGCCTCGAGCTGCTCGCTCACGCAGCCGGCGCGCGCTCGATGCGCAACAGGAAGCCGTCCACCGCCTCGAACCACGGGATCGGGTTCTCGAACTGCGGCGAATGGCCGGCGTCACGCACGACCACGAGCTCGGCGCCGGGGATCGTGGCGGCCATGTCGCGCGACGGCCCGACGAACGACGCGTCCTGCTCCCCCACGATCACCAACGTCGGGCATCGCACGCCGTCGAGCAGCGCGAGCTGGTCGGGCTGGTGTGCGATCTCTTGCGCCATCGTCCCCCACATCACACCGGAGAGCGCATCCCACTTCCGCAGCTCGAAATCCTCGAACCCGGGCCGTTCCGCGAGCAGGCGCGCGTATGCAGGCGTCTCGAGCGTCGCCGCCGCGTCGAGCATCGGCTTGAGGACGTCCTTGCCCTCGGTGAGCGCGATCCCCGCGGCGTAATCGACCAGGTCGGGGTCGAGGCCCGGCACCGGCCCGGGCGAGGTGTCCATCAGGACGAGCGCATCGATTCTCTCGGGCGCGGCCAGCACGACCCGCCGCGCCACCATCCCGCCCATCGAGTGCCCGAGCAACCGAAAGGCGTCGATGCCGATCGCGTCGGCGACGCCCAACACGTCGGCGGCCATGCGGTCGAACGAGTAGGCGGCCGGGTCGGGTGGGCGGTCGCTCTCGCCGTGCCCGCGGTGGTCGAAGGTGACCACTCTGTGTCGCGCCGCCAACGCGTCGACGTGGTCGGCGAAGTCCTCCTTCGCCCCGCCGAACCCGTGGACGAGCAGAAGCCCCGGTCCGCTGCCGGTGTCGGTGACCTCGAGAGCGACACCGTCGTCCATGGTCACGCGCATGCCCATTCCCCTCCCGAAACGGCGCGTCCGTCGCCCCCCGACGTCCGTCGGGGCAGCCAGGATGCGCTTGTAGGCTACGCCGATGGCCGTGACCGACACCGCGGCAACGTCACGCCGCCAGTCCCTGGGCCGATGGCTGCGTGTCATCGTCAGTGCGGCGCTGCTCGCGGTGCTGGTCACGAAGATCCACCTCGACGACCTGCTCCCCGAGCGGCGCCACATCTCGACACTCGCCTTCCTGGCCGCCGGCCTCGTCATCACGGCGCTCGGCATCGTCCTCTCGGCATGGCGCTGGCAACGAGTGCTCGAGGTGTTCGACGTCCGGGTCCCGCTGCGGACGCTCACGAAGCATTACTTCGCCGGGCAGTTCGTCGGGAACGTGCTCCCCTCGACGATCGGCGGTGACGTGGTGCGCGTGAGCCGCGGCACGACGACGACCGGCTCGGGCAGCGTTGCGTTCGCCTCGGTCGTCCTGGAACGGCTCTCGGGATTCATTGCACTCCCTCTGCTCGTGTTCCTCGGCTTCTTGCTCCGTCCGTCGTTGCTCGACAACAACCACGGGTGGATCGCACTCGCAATCGCGTTCGGGACGCTGGTGCTGCTCGGGTTGATCCTGGTGGTCGCCGGCCACCCGAAGATCGCGGGCCGGTTCGCGGAGCGCGAGAACTGGATGCGGTTCATCGGCGCGGTGCACGTCGGCATCGACCGACTTCGGCACCGACCCCGCGAGGCCCTCGGCGTGCTCGGCGCGGCGCTCGTCTATCAAATCTCCGTCGTCGCCGCCGTGTACTGCGCGGTGCAGGCCCTCGACATCTCGATCCCCAACGCGGCTGTGATCGCGTTCATCCCCGCGGTGGCGATGGGACAGACGATCCCGCTCTCCGTGAGCGGGTTCGGCGTCCGGGAGGGCCTGCTCGTGCTGCTCCTCCACCCGCTCGGCGTGTCGACCTCGAGTGCAGTCGCGCTCGGTCTGTTCTGGTACGGGATGCTGCTCATCGTGAGCCTGATCGGCGCGCCGGCGTTTGCGATGGGCCAGCGGGCAGTGCGCTCGGCGACAGGGTCGGGCGGCGCCAAAACCAAGCAGTGAGCATCCTGGAGCGGCCCGAAGGCCGCATCCTCCCTCGGCTGCCGGGCGGACGCCGGCTCCGCGACGGCCACTACATCTACTGGTGGCTCGAGATCCTCGCCATCATCGTCTTCTATCTCGTGTACTCGGCGATCCGGAACGCCAACGAAGGTGGGACCGCCGAAGCGTTCACTCACGCCAAGGAGCTCATCCGCATCCAGGAGGTCCTCGGCATCAATCACGAGCAGGTCCTCCAGCAGTGGGCCCTGCACTTCACGCCGCTCATCGTCGTGTGCAACTACTTCTACGGATCGCTGCACTTCGTCGTGACGGCGGGCGTCGGGATCTTCCTGTTCCGCAAGTGGAGCGACGACTGGCCGTTCTGGCGGAACACGCTCGCCATCACGACCGGGCTCGCGCTCATCGGCTTCATCCTCTGGCCGCTCATGCCGCCGCGCCTCCTGCCCGAGAGCTACGGCTTCGTCGACACGCTGGCGAAGTACCCCACGTTCTGGTCGTTCAACTCGGGTGCGGTGAGCAAGATCTCGAACCAGTTCGCGGCGATGCCCAGCGTGCATTGCGCGTGGGCGCTCTGGTGCGCGTGCGTCATGGTGCCCCGGGCGCGTCGACGGTGGGTCAAGATCGCATTCGTGCTGTACCCGTTCGGCACGGTCACCGCCATCGTCCTCACCGGGAACCACTACGTCCTCGATGCGGTCGGGGGCTTCGCCGTCCTCGGCATCGGGTACGCGCTCGCCCGCATGGTGACCCGCGCCGGTCAGGGCCCACCCGTTCCGGCCACCCCCTAGCAAGGAACCCCGCATGGACCTGGACCACGTAGCCCTGGCGACGCGCGACGTGCGCGATGCCCTCGACGTCCTGGTGGGCGAGCTCGGCGGGACCGTCTTGTTCGGCGGCAACAGCGTCGGGTTCCGGCCCATGCAGCTCCGGCTGGGCGACGCCACGGGAGGCATGAACATCGAGCTGCTCGAACCCTGGGACGTCGAACGGAACGACTTCCTCGAGCGCTTCGTCGCCCGGCACGGCGCGGGTCCGCACCACCTCACCTTCAAAGTCGACGACCTCGCCGCCACGCTCGAACGTGTCCGCAGCGCCGGCTACCGCCCCGTCAACGTCGACCTGTCCGACCCCGATTGGAAGGAGGCGTTCCTCCACCCGCGCGAGGCCCACGGCACGGTCGTGCAGCTCGCCGAGGCCCACGGGGACTGGGGCACGCTGGCGGAGCAGATCGACCGCTCGCGGCGGAAAGGCGCCGACGGCCATCCCCGGTGGTGGCCAGACCCGCCCCCGCGAGGCGACCGGGCCGGCTTCCTTCGGCGCGTCGTGATCGCCACGCCATCACTTCCCGCGACCCTCGGGTTCTTCGCCGGCCTGCTGCAGGGCGACGAGGTCGCCGGGGGCGAGGGCTGGGTCGAGCTGGCGTGGCCGGGAGCCGGGCGCGTGAAGCTGGAGGACCGGCCGGGCCGCCCGCCGGGCGTCGACCGTCTCGAAGCCGACGTGGTGGGCGACGGGCCCCTCGGGGAGCGGACCGTGGCCGGGACGCGCCTCCTGCTCGAGCCGCGCTAGTGGTTCGCTGGCGTCACGGAGCGCTCGACCAGTAGGTGTCGAGCGCACGCGACGACACGGTGACGATCTCGGTGATCGCGTCGTCCTCGACGCGGGGGATCGTCGCGACGTCACTCTCGACCGGACCCGCATCCGCACCCGCACGGCGCACGAGGTGCGCGAGCACGAGTTCGGGACCGGCCGCCCAGGCATCAGCCAGCCGCAGCGTCGTCCCGGTGCCTCCGGCCTGCGCGAGCGCCGCCATCGCTGCGAGCGCCGCCGGCTTTCCGTCGAAGGTGCCGGCGAGCGAATGACCGCCGTGCAGCCGGTACACGAGCGAGGGCGCGAACGCCGCCTGCGCCGTGGCCGTGTCGCCCGCTTCCAACGCGGCGAACGCCTCCCGTACCACGTCGATCGCTGCCGTCACAGGCACCTCCCGTCGTGAATCCTTGCGCGCTCGAGTGCGACCAAGGGACCGGTCAGTCGTCTCGCTCGCCTCGCCGCACTCGGCGGCGGCGCCGTCCGAGGAGGTAGGCGAGGAGCATCCCGAGGAGCGCCGACACGATGATCAGGTAGATCACTCGGGCGTCCCAGTGGAAAAAGAGGAAGGAGACGCGCACGCGGTTCGTGTTCTGGAACGCAAAGATCACGAGCAGTGCCGCGATGACCAACGCCACGATTCGCATTTGGTTCTCGCGGGTCGGCCGCCGCCCGTGCGGTCGCTGCGGCTCGTCGGCCATGGCGCGCTCCCTCCGGCGGGCTGACGCTACCTCGCCGCGCCGGCCGCGGCCGCCGCTGCCGCCTGCTCGTCCCGATGCCGGGCGATGAGTCTGCGAACGCCGTCGCGTACGGCGCGGTCGGCCAACGACAGATAGGACTCGCGCGCGGTGATCAGCCCCAACCGGCGGGGAGGAACGTCGCGGAGCGCGACGCGGCGGACACGCGTCAGCTCGGGCGGGATCGCCGTCTCGGGCAGCACCGACGCGCCGCCGCCGGCGGCCACCATGTCGGCGATCAGCCTGATGCCTTCGACCTCGACCGGTACCGCGATGCTCAGCCCGCTCGCGGCGGCGGCGTCGTCGACCTCGCGGCGCAACGGGTTCCCGACCGGCGGCAGGATCATCGGCAGCGCGGCGAGGCGCCCGAGCGACACCGGCTCGGGCCCGAACTCCGTCGCGTCGCCGGGCACGAGCCCGACCAGCGTCTCGTCGAGGAGGTGCTCGACCTCCAGCCGGGGCGACGTCATCGGCTCGGTCACGACGGCCTGGCCTAGCTCGCCCGCAAGGACCTCCGAAGCGAGCCGCTCGGACGCGCCTTCGTTGATGCGGAGCTGCACACCCGGGGCTTCGGACCGCAGGTCGGCGACCAGCGCCGGGATCATCCAGCGGCTCGCCGTCCCGACGATGCCGAGGCTGGCGTGACCCGTGCGCAACCCCTGCAACATCGACAGGTCGGCCTGCATGGCCTCGAGCTCCCGCCGGATCCTCCGCGCCCGCTCGAGGACGGCGGCCCCGCACTCGGTGGGCACCGCCCCCCGCCGTCCGCGCACCAGCAGATCGGCACCGAGCTCTTCTTCGAGCTGGCGGACCTGCTCGGACACGTTCGACTGGACGGTCGACAGCACGTCTGCGGCAGCGGTGAACGAGCCCTGCTCGGCAATGGCAAGCAATGTGTCGAGGTGTCGGAGTTCCATCGCCTTGCCCCTTTTGGCCGCCCGCATGCCCATCAGAGAGGCTGATGGGTTCCATCAATCCTAACTGTTGGACAGATTCGAGGCCAGCGGTCATGCTTACCTCAGGACGACTCGGGGGGTCGGTAGCCCCCCACCGGCTCCCCGGAGTCTCCTTCTCGAGGGCCACAGCGGAGGTTCGGCCTTGGCGGCCGTGGAGACCATCTCCAACTTGATCTTCAGCGGACCCCTGGCGTGGACAGCCGACGCGTCCTGCCAGGGTCGCAGCGAGCTGTTCTTCGCGCCCGCAGGCGAGCGACCCGAGGCCCGCGTGCTGCGCGAGGGCCAGGCCCGCTCCGTGTGCAGGGCGTGTCCCGTGGTGCGGGAATGCCGCGACTGGGCGCGCGAGCACCGGGAGTACGGCTTCTGGGGCGGTGAGTCCGAGGAAGAGCGCGCCGCAGCCGGGTTCCGTGTCGACATGCCCGTCGGCCGGGTGGCGCGCTATCCGAAGGGCGCCGGTAGCCCCGTTCGGCCCCGCGCTCCCCGCGTCGCCTGACGCAGATCCGAAGGGCACCCGCATAGGCTGCCCGGCGTGACCACGGGGGGTCCGGAAGGCGTCGATCTAGGCGCGTTGCGCGCGTACTTCACCGACCACGTCGCCGGAGCCGACGGCCGCCCGCTCTCGGCGGAGCTGATCGCCGGCGGCCGCTCGAACCTCACGTACGGCATCAGCGACGGCGAGCACGAGTGGGTCCTCCGCCGCCCGCCGCTCGGGCACGTGCTCCCGACCGCGCACGACATGGTGCGCGAGTACCGGGTCATCACCGCGCTCGGTGACACCGACGTTCCCGTCCCCCGGACGTATGCGCTCTGCCAAGACAACGACGTGAACGGCGCGCCTTTCTACGTGATGGAGCGCGTGCACGGACGCATTCTCCGCGACGGTCAAGACCTGGCTGCGCTCACGCCCGACGAGGCGGCGGCGTGCTCCCGTGAGCTCGTCGAGGTGCTCGCTCGCATCCACGGCGTCGACTACGAGGCCGTCGAGCTGGGTGACTTCGGTCATCCCGACGGGTTCATGGAGCGCCAGCTGCGGCGGTGGGGCCAGCAGTGGGAGCGGTCGAAGGCGGAAGACCTCCCCGCTATCGACGACCTTGCGCAGCGGCTGCGGCGCGCGTTGCCCGAGTCGGGACCGCCCACGATCGTGCATGGCGACTACCGCCTCGACAACACGATGCTCGCCGACGACGACGCAGGACGGATTGCCGCCGTCCTCGACTGGGAGATGTCGACGCTCGGCGATCCGCTCGCCGACGTCGGGCTGTTCCTCCTCTACTGGGGCCAGGCCGAAGCCCAGATCATCGCCACCGGTCAGGCGATCGACGAGCAGGCGGGCTTCGCGAGCCGGGACGAGATCGTCGAGCTCTACGCCAAGGAGAGCGGGCGGCCGGTCGACAACCTCGACTTCTACGTCGTCTTCGCGTTCTACAAGCTCGCCATCATCGTCGAGGGGATCGCGGCGCGGTACCGGATGGGCAAGACGCTCGGCGAGGGCTTCGAGCACATGGGCCAGATGGTCAAGAGCCTCGTCGACGAGGCGCTCGAGCAGGCCAACCGATCGTCGATCCCCGCGCTGCGCGGCTGACGCGCCGTGGCCGCGGCCGCGGCCTCAGACGTAGCGACTGATGTAGCCGCGGGCGCGGAACACCGCCAGCATCCGCACGACGAACCACACCGACGCGACGGCGAGGACGAGCGCGCCGACCGCGGCGATCCCGAGCTCGTCCCACGGCAGGGCTTGGCCGTCAAGGACGGCACGCGCCGCGGCGAAGATGTGCGTGAGCGGGAGCACGCGACCGATCGGCTGGAGGATGCCGGGCAGCGCGCTGACCGGGTAGAAGATGCCCGACAGCGGCATGAGCATCGCCAGCAGGCCCCAGGCGAGGATCTCGGCGCCTTGGCCGACGCGCAGGATCAGGCCGATCACGATCATCCCCACCGACCAGCCCACCACGAGCAGCAACGCGACGATGGGCACCAACGCGAGGCCGACGTCGGTGATGTTAAACGCGAACAGCCCGAGTGCCACGAGCCCGACAACGGTCACGCCGATCGCCAGCTTTGCCAGGCCGAACAGCACCACGCCGGTGGCGTACTCGCCCTCGCGCAACGGCGTCACGAGCAGGTTCAGCAGGTTGCGCGACCACGTCTCCTCCATGAAGCCGGTCGCCAGGCTGATCTCGGCCTGGAACACGACGTGGAAGAGGAGAATCCCGGCGAGGAGGAAGCCGGCGCCCTTCGCGCCCGCGCCCGACTGGCGCGCGAAGTAAACGCCGATCGCGCCGAAGAGCAACGCGTCGACGACCGGCCACACGACCACGTCGAACCAGCGTTGCGGCGACCGTTGCAGCACGTACGCGTGCCGGCGCGCCACCGCCCGGATCCGAAGCCAGCTCACGCTCCCCTCCTTCTGCGTTGGTCGGGCACGCGCTCCTGGCGCTCCTCGGCCAGATGCAGGAACACGCCTTCGAGGTCGGCCCGCCCGAAGCGGGCCGCGACGTCACCGGGACGGCCGTCGGCCACGATCGTGCCCTGCGAGATGAACACCACCCGGTCGCAGAGGCGCTCCACCTCCACCATGTTGTGGCTCGTCACGAGCAGGGCGGCGCCGTCCTCGGCGCACAGCCGGTTCAGCCCGGTGCGGACCTTGAGGGCGACGTCCGGGTCGAGCGAGGCAGTGGGCTCGTCGAGGATCAGCAGCGCCGGGCCGTGCAGGGCCGCCTTCACGATCCCGACCAGCGTCCGCTGACCCGAGGAGAGCTCGTTGCCCATGGCGTCGCCGAGATGCGTGATGCCGAACCGCTCGAGCCCGGCCTCGACCTGGGGCGTCGGGTCGTGGATCCCGTAGAGCTTCCCGAACAAGCGCAGGAACTCGCGGACGCGCAGCCGCTCGGGCAGCGGCAGGTAGCCGGCGGCGAAGCCGACGTGCGCGGCGGCGGCGCTGCGGTGACGCGGCAGCCGGTGGCCGGCGACCTCGACCCAACCCGAGTCCGGCGTGACGACGCCGAGGAGCATGAGCAGGGTCGTGGTCTTGCCGGCGCCGTTCGGCCCGAGGAGCGCGACGCGCTCACCGGCGCCGACCGTGAGGTCGATGCCGTCGACGGCTCGGATGCGTTTGTACTGCTTGACGAGCCCGCGAGCGCGCAGGACGTCCCCGTCGAAGATGGGCATGACGCGAGCATGGCAGACGGCCGAGCGCCGGCTCGCGGGGATTTAGGATGCCGGCGGGAACGGCGGCTTGGCCGACCTTCCCGCAGAGCCGGAGCTGGCGACGGCGACAGGAGAAACGTGCGCTGGGTCTGGAACGAGGGCGAGCGGCAAGTTGTGGACGCGGCCGACGTCGACGGCATCGCCGCGAGCATCGACCTCGACCCGCCCGTCGACCACCTACGCATGGTGTGGGCGATCGGCCTGAACTACCGTGACCACGCCGCCGAGACGGGCGCGCCGATCCCCACCGAGCCGGTGGTGTTCGTGAAGTCGACCGGTTCGGTCGTCGGCCACGGCGCCGACATCATGATCCCTCCGCATGTCACGCAGCCCGACTACGAGGGCGAGCTCGCCGTCGTCATCGGGCATCGGGCGCGTGACGTCCCCGCCGACGAGGCGATGGACGTGATCGAGGGCGTCACCTGCGCCCACGACGTGAGCTCCCGGGACCACCAGTTCACGACCGGCCAGTGGGTCTGGTCGAAGTCGTTCGATACGTTCTGCCCGCTCGGCCCGGCGCTCGTCACCCCGGACGAGCTCGATCTTGGTCATCTCGACATCGAGACGCGCGTCAACGGGGAGAGCCTGCAGAGCTCGAACACGGACCAGCTCGTCTTCGACGTCCCGCAACTGATCGCGCACCTCTCGCAGGGCCTCACGCTCGAGCCGGGCGACGTGATCCTCACGGGCACGCCGGGCGGGGTGGGCATGGCCCGCAGTCCGCAGCGGTGGCTCGAGGACGGCGACGTCGTGGAGGTCACGATCGCGGGGATCGGTACGCTGCGGAACCGGGTCATCCGGCGATAGCCGCCGCGACGAACCGGCGGTGCCCGGGGAGATGGAAGGGGGACCATGGGCTCTGACCTGCACGAGACGGCTCGCCGGCTGCGCAACCTCGTCGAGCCGATCGCAGCCGGGGTGTACTTCGCTCCCGAGGCCCAGCAACGCTACGAGGCCCAGGGGCTCAACTATTTCGAGGGCTACTTCTGCAGCCGCAGTGCGTGTTTGGGGAAGGCGCCCTGGAGCGTCGTCACCGCCGCCTTCGGTGCGTTCAAGCCCGCAGTGGTCGAGCAGGCGGTCACCGGTGGCTGGTCGAAGACCGACCCCGAGCATTTGCTGGCGGCACGCCGGGACGGCGCCACCGACCAGCTGAACCGGTTGCTCGGTGAGCCGGGGCCCGAGGTGAAGCAGGCGACGCAGATCCTCTTCTCGCTCACCGACGGCGTCGACCCGTCGGGCCGCATGCTCTACTCCGGCCTGTCCGTGCAACCTGTGCCCGACACGGCGATGGGTCAGTTGTGGCACGCCGCCGACCTCGTGCGTGAGCACCGCGGCGACGGCCACATCGCGGCATGGATCTCGCGTACCGACTCGTGCGAGATCACCGTTCTGACGGAGCTGTCGTGGGGTCTGCAGCCCGGGGCATACGTGTTCACCCGGGGTTGGAACGCCGAGGACGTCGACGCCGCCCGCGCCCGGCTCCAGGATCGTGGCCTCCTCGACGGCGAAGGCCAGATGACCGAGGCCGGGCGCACGTTCCGCGCCGAGATCGAGCACAGCACCGATCTTGCCGAGCGGGAGGTCATCGACCGCCTCGGCGACCGCGCCGGCGAGCTCTTCGCGCTGATCCAGCCGATCGCGAAGACGATCGTCGAGGGCGGCGGCTATCCCGTCGACTTCAGCCAGCTGCGCGGCACCCGCGGGTAAGGCCGTGCCGCGGCCGTAAGCTCACGTGATGGCAAGCCTTGCGTGGGAGCAACGCCCGGAGTTGCGGCGTCCGGTCCTGGTCGCCGGCTTCGAAGGATGGAACGACGCCGCCAGCGCCGCGTCCGAAGCCGCCGGGTGGCTGACGCGCCAGTTCGGCGCCACGAAGATGGCCTCGATGGACCCGGAGGAGCACTTCGACTTCCAGTCCGCCCGCCCGACCGTGGAGCTCGTCGACGGCGTCACGCGCGACCTGACCTGGCCGGCCAACGAGTTCTTCGCCGTGCCCGTCGACGCACGCGACCTCGTCGTGCTGCGGGGCGTCGAGCCCAACCTGCGCTGGCCGTCCTTCTGCCGCGAAGTGCTCGGCGTCGCCAGCGAGACCGGGTGCGAGATGGTCGTGACGCTGGGCGCGCTCCTCGCCGACGTCCCGCATACACGGCCGGTGCGTGTCACGGGCGCAACCACCGACCCCGAGCTCATGGCGAGCCTCCACCTGCAGCGCTCGCGCTACGAGGGGCCGACCGGCATCGTCGGCGTCCTGCACGACACCGCCCGCGCCACCGGCGTCGCGTCGGCGTCGTTGTGGGCGCCGGTCCCGCACTACGTCTCGACGCCGCCCAACCCCCTGGCGACGCGCGCGCTGCTCGACCGGCTGGCCCAGCTGCTCGGCACCGCGTTCGAGCTCGGCGACCTCGACGAGCTCTCGCAGGCGTGGCAGACACGGGTCGACGAGGTCGTGTCCCAGGACGACGACGTCCGCTCCTACGTCGGACAGCTCGAGGAGCGGTACGACACCGAGACCGAGACCGAGACGGAGACCGACATCCCTTCGGGCGAGGGTCTCGCCGACGAGGTCGAGCAGTTCCTCCGCGACCGGCGCGACGACTGACTAGCCGAGCAGCTCTTTCGCGACTTCTTCCCACAGCGCGGTGCACAGGCCGAGCGATTCCTGGTCGATGCGCTCGTCGTTGCCGTGGAACATCGTGGCGTAGTCCTCGAACGTGAGGCGCTTGCTGAACAGCCCGAAGCCGTAGCCGACCGAGCCGGCCCGGCGGAAGAACCGGTTGTCGGTTCCGCCGACCATCACGAAGGGCACCAGCGCCGAGTCCTGCACGAGCCGGCCGCTCACCGACGAGAGCGTGTCCCAGAGCGGGGTGTCGACGGGTGACGCCGTCGACGGGTCGTCGTTGCCTTCGATGTCGACGGAGGGATGGAGGTCGCCCAGGGCCTCACGCAGGTGGTGGTGGACGTCCTCCTCGGTCTCGCCCGGGAGGGTGCGGATGTCGACCTGGATGTCGACCTGGTCGGGGATCACGTTCGTCTTCGTGCCGCCGTGGATGACCGTGGGCGCGAACGTCGTGTGCGTGCACGAGTACACGACCCGCGACAGGCCGAGCGGCAACGTTCCGGCGAAGTCGCGCAGTTCGTCGTCCTTGAGGAGGGCGTCGCGGAACTCGGGCGGATACTGCATGCCCTCGACGAACCCGCGCCACGTGTCGCCGATCTGGGTCGGGGGCCGGTACTCGTGCAGGCGCCGTACGACCTCGGCCGCGGTCACCACGGCGTTGTCGGTGCGGAACGGCTGCGACGCATGCCCGGGCGTCCCGCGCACCGTGAGCTTCGACCAGTACGTGCCCTTCTCGTCGACCATCACGGGCAGCCGGGCGCCGGTCGGCGTGGGGATCTGGAAGCCGCCCGACTCGGTGAGCACATAGTCGGCGTACACCGCGTCGCGCTCGTTCTCGACCAGCCACTTGGCGCCCCACGTCCCCAGCGCCTCCTCGTCGGCGACGGCGAGGTACGTGAGCGTGCCGCGCGGCTTGAAACCGGAGTCGGCGAGGCGTCGGAAGGCGAGCGCCATGGTCGCGGTCTCGTTGAGCATGTCGACGGCGCCGCGCCCCCAGATGAACCCGTCGACGATCTCGGCGCCGAAGGGATCGCGGCTCCATCCGTCCGGGTTCACCGGCACGACGTCGGTGTGCCCCATTAGGAGCAGCGACGGCGCCTGCGGGTCGCTGCCTTCGATCCGGGCGACGAGGCTGCTGCGACCGGGTTGGGGCTCGTAGCGCTCGAGGTCGAGGCCGGTGCCCTCGAGATAGTTGCCGAGCAAGTCGACGTTCCTCGTCTCCTGGCCCGACTCGACGCGACCGTCGTTGACGCACTGGTTGCGGATCAGGTCGCGCAGGAGATCGGTCGCCTCGGCGGTGGTGTCGTCGGCGCTCGTCGGCACGACCCCGACCCTAGGCCGGTCGGGAAGCGGGAGCGACCGTGTAGATGAGGCGGCCGTCCTCGCGGTGACGTTCCGCGCGTCCCTCGAGCACGAGGTGCTCGAGGTGGGCGAACGTCTCGCTCTCGGCCATCACGCCCCAGTGCTTCTTCGGGAACAGCTCGTGTGAGAGCTCCTGCACACTCGCGGGGCCGAGCGCGACCGAGGCGGCGCCGAGGAGGTCCATGCGCTCCTGGTGATGGCGTTTGATGGCATCGACGCGTCCGGGCACGTCGTCGAACGGATGGCCGTGCGCGGGAAGACCGAGGCGCACACCGGGGAGGTCGGCGACGAGGTCGAGGGTGGCGATGTAGCTGCGGAGCGCGTCGGCGCCGTTCCCGACGCCCGACACGTGAGGCGTGATCGACGGCAGCACGTGGTCGCCGGCGAGGAGGATCCCGTGCTCTTCGTCGTAGAGGCACAGGTGGTCGAGCGTGTGACCCGGCGTGTGCAACGAGATCCAGTCGCGACCGGCGAGCGTCACGCGCTCGCCGTGGCGGACGCGACGCGTCGGGTCGGGCGGCGTGAACAGCATGCCCATCGCCCGGATCATCACCCGGCGCCGGAACGGCGGCATGGGGTGCTTGCTGCCACCCCACGGGGTCTCGCCACCCCAGGGCACGGACTGGCGCTGCCGCTCGACGGACGGGTCGTCGAGGAGCGGGTCGCCCGTGTCGCGGTCGCGATCGTCGTCGCCGACCTCGGCGGCGGTCGGGAGCTCGTCGGGAGACACGTCGACGCTCTCGGCTACGGCGGCGGCGTCCCGCTCGAGCTCCTCGGCTTCGCGACGCGACAGGCGTGCCTGCTGCTTGCGTGTCTTGCGGTCGAGCGACCACGTCGTGAACGCACGGTGCGTGATCAGCTCCGCGTTCGCCTCGCGGGCGACGCGACCGGCGCCGCCGAAGTGGTCGGGGTGCGAGTGCGTGACGACGACGGTGTGGATGTCGCGCAGCTTGAAGCCGGCGGCCTTGAGTCGGGTCTTGAGCGCCTTCCACGACTGCGGACCGGGGAGCCCGGGGTCGACGACGGCGAGGCCGCGCTCGTCCAGGAGGCCGTACGTGTTCACGTGGCCCAGACCGGGCATCCAGATCGGCAGCTGCAGGCGCAGGATGCCGGGGGCGACTTCGACGATCTCCTCGCTCGCCGGCTCCTGCTCCTGCTTCTTCGGCTTCGGCGGCCTGGACGCCCCGTCGGGGTCACCCGGCCGACGCGCGACGTCGGTCACGGGACCAGTTTACTTGACCGTCCGGTCAAGCCCCCGGGGCCGTCGTCACGAAAACGTGCTCGTGAGCCCCGTTTTGGTGACAACAGACCGGGCGCTACTCGTACGCGAGGGGCGCGAACTTCGGCCAGGGCCGCAGGCGCTCCAGGAGCGCACCGGCACCGAGGCAGAGGTCGTCGCCGTGGCGGGCGGCCACGACCTGGAGCGCAGCGGGAAGACCGTCGACGAGGCCGACGGGGATGCTCGCCGCCGGCTGGCCCGTCATGTTGAACGGCGCCGTGAACGCGGCCGACAAGCCCATCAGGTTCACCTCGCGGCCCGCGACCGTGCCGTGGAGCGTCCCCTCGGCCCGGAAGGCGGTGGTGGGTGTCGTCGGCGTGAGAAGCACGTCGACGTCGGACCAGATCCGCGCCGACGCGAGCATCAGCTCGTGGCGGCGGCGGATCGCTTTGTACAAGCCGGCGGGTCGCAGGTTCATCATCATCTCGACGCCGGCGCGGTGCACCTCGTCGAGCTCGTCGAGGTGCCGGCTCTCGAAGTCGAGGTGGAACGCGGCGGTGTTGAGCGACGACAAGATCCCCCACGCGACGCCGGGCTTCGGCATCTCGATCGGGACGTCGACGAGCTCGAGGCCCGCCTCGTCGACAAGTGTCATCGCCGCGTCGTGGGCGAGCTTCTCCACCTCGGGATCGGTGCCCGCGTACCCGAGCGTCGACGACCACGCCGCGCGCTTCCCCCGCAGGCGTTCGGTCGCCTCGCCGGAGGCGACGAGGTCCTCGAACGGAACCGGCGGCGCCGGCAGCGACGTCGGGTCGGTGGGGGTCGCGCCGGCCGTCGCGTCGAGGTACCGGGCGGCGTCGCGCACGGAGCGCACGATGGGACCGTGCACCGACGTCATCGAATAGTTGAACGGCTCGGGCCCGACGCCGAGGAGCCCGAACGTCGTCTTCATCCCGAACAGCCCCGAGTACGAGGACGGGATGCGGATCGACCCACCGCCGTCGCTGCCGGTGCATGCAGGAAACACGCCGGCGGCCACCGACGCCGCCGAACCGCCCGAGGAGCCGCCGGGTGTGCGTTCGAGGTTCCACGGATTGCGGGTCACACCGTGCAGCTTGCTTGCGGTGTAGCTGACCGTCCCGTGCTCGGGCGCGGTAGTGAGGCCCACGAGCACAGCGCCGGCGTCGCGCAGACGACGTACCTCCGCGCAGTCGAACTCGGCGACCGCGTCCGCCTCCGCGTACGGCACCGACGCGTTCGTGTCGGGCCAGCCCTGCACCTGGGCGAGCTCCTTGACGCCCATGGGGATGCCGGCGAACGGGCCGGGGTCATCGCCGGCGGCCACGCGCTGGTCGACGCGCTCGGCGTCGGCCAGGGCCTGATCGGCATCGAGGAAGCACACGGCGTTGAGCCTCGGATCGAAGCGCTCGATCCGCTCCAGCGACACCTCCAGCAGCGTCCGGGCGGCGAGCTCACCGGCACGGACACGATCGGCGAGCTCGAACGCGTCCTGCTCCCACAGTTCCGTCATGCGGCCCCCTTGGCGCCGTCGCAAGCTCCGACTTTGCGGCGACGGTCACAAGCCGCCGCCGCCGCCGCGAGCCTAGCTACGGCGTGCTCGGCGCGGTCCGGGCCCCTCGTGCGCACGCCGCCTCGAGGAGTTGCCCGTCGTGCACGCGGTCAGTCCGAGCTCAACGGCAACCGGGTCGTTAACGGCGTCGATCTGCGCGAGGCGGATGTTAGGTTCGCCGTCGATGCGTACCGCGAGCGCGGTCTGGGGCTCGTCGCCCGAGCTCCTGCTCGCACTCGACGAGCACTTCGGGCCACCGGTCGACAGCTACGTGAACGGCTCGCAGACGTGGCTGCTCGACAACGGGCCCGGCGGTGTCGCCCTGGAGTGGCGGCTGCACCCGGTCGCGTC
>DASYFC010000110.1:0-19987 GCA_036498645.1 Acidimicrobiia bacterium
TACAACCTGTCGGCGCCGGCCTCGGGGCGGATCCTGTCCGGAGGTGTCGACTCCACCGCGTTGTACCCGCCGAAGCGGTTCTTCGGTGCGGCGCGCAACATCGAAGAGGGCGGCTCGTTGACGATCGTCGCCACCGCGCTCATCGAGACCGGGAGCCGGATGGACGAGGTGATCTTCGAGGAGTTCAAGGGCACCGGCAACATGGAGCTGCGGCTCGACCGGCGGCTGTCCGAGCGGAGGATCTACCCCTCCATCGACGTCGAGGCGTCGAGCACCCGCCACGAGGAGCTGCTGTTCGACCGGAACCAGCTGCAGCAGGTCTGGAAGCTCCGCCGCGTGCTGAACGCGCTCGAGGAGGGGAAGGGTCTCGAGCTGCTCATCGACAAGATCCGCACCACCAAGAGCAACGACGAGTTCCTCTCGGAGATCGCCAAGGCGCCGACGCCCGGCTCGTAAACCCGCCGCGCGAACGCCCGGTGCATTCACGTGCTCACGCCGTGCGTGAACCGGTAAATCTTCCCAGACCCGCCTAGACCCTGACTTTGCACGCGAAAGGTACGGGGTGTAGAACCTGCGCCGACTGGGAGGTCGGCGATGAACGCGGGCAACAAGTTCGGATTGCGGGCAGCGGGAGTAATCACGGCGATCGCTTCGGCAACGGTGATCGCGCTGGCTGCGCCGGCAGGTGCCCACGTGGCGACCGGCCCGCCCGACGTGAGCTGCGACCAGGCTTCGGTCCAGCTGTCGAGCTTCCCGCAGACGTCCACGATCACGTTCCACATCAAGGTCAACGGCACGCAGGACACGAAGACCACGCAGTTCACCGGACCGTCGGGTACGGCGAGCGTGTCGATCTCCGACCTGACCACGGCGACCGGAAAACTCGCGATCGAGGCATACGCGTCCTGGACGGTCGACGGCGGTGGCAGCAGCGACACGACCAAGATCAGCAAGGTCTGCCATGAGGTGCCGCCGTCCACCCAAGCGCCCCCGACGACCATCGAGGTCGGCGGGATCCAGGCCCAGCGGCCCGACGCGCCCGCGTCGACTGCTGCCGGTGCGGCGGCTGCCGTCCCGGTCACCGGCGAGCCGAAGTTCACCGGGTAGGCCCCCGCGGGCACGCCGGTGGATCCCGCGATCGCGGGCTCTGATCCGGCCGCGCGTGCCGTACACTGACGCGGTTATGAAGACCGACATCCACCCCGATTACGTCGAGTGCACCGTCAGGTGCTCGTGCGGCAACACCTTCACGACCCGTTCGACCGTGCCCGAGCTGCGGGTCGAGCTGTGCTCGGAGTGTCATCCCTTCTACACGGGCAAGCAGAAGCTCGTGGACACCGGCGGCCGGGTCGAGCGCTTCCAGCGCCGGTACGCGAAGCAAGGCGGCAAGGCCAAGGGTTGATGGCCCGACGGCCGGAGCCCCGCTACATGGGCGGCCAGGCCGTCATGGAAGGCGTGATGATGCGCGGCGCCACGAGTTGGGCAGTCGCCGTCCGCACGCCTGAGAACCGCATCGAGCTCGAGGTCCACGACGCGCCGCGCTGGGCGGAGCGGTACGCACGCATCCCGCTGCTGCGGGGCGTCATGGCTCTCGCGGAGTCGCTCACCCTCGGGTTCAAGGCACTGGCATGGTCGGCGAACCGGCAGGTCCCCGAAGAGGAGCGCCTCTCCAAGGGCGCCATGGGCGGAACGATCGCCGTCGCGCTCACGCTCTTCACCGCGTTGTTCATCCTCCTGCCCGCCTTCGGCGCCCGCGGCGTGAACCGCTGGGTCCCCCTCGAAGGCTTCTGGCTCCACGCGGCCGAAGGTGCGCTCCGGCTGGCCTTGTTCATCGGCTACCTGTTGCTGATCGGGCGCATGCGCGACGTGAAGACCGTGTTCCAGTACCACGGCGCCGAGCACAAGGCGATCGCCGCCTACGAGAACGATGTCGAGGTGACGCCCCAGTCGGCACAGCGCTTCACGACCGAGCACGTTCGGTGCGGCACGAACTTCCTGCTGACCGTGATGGTGATCACGATCGTCGTCTACGCGTTCGTGGGCCGTCCCGACTGGCCGTTGCTCATCGCGTCGCGGGTCCTGCTGATCCCGGTGATCGCCGGGATCGCCTACGAGATCATCCGCTTCGCGGCGCGGCACATGGGCTCTCGCGTCGTGCGGGTGCTCATGCGCCCCGGTCTGGCGCTCCAGCAGCTGACGACGCGCGAGCCCACGCTCGACCAGCTCGAGGTGGCGATCGCGTCGCTCCGCGCCGTGATGACAGCCGAGCAGCTGGCCGAGGTCGAGGCCCGGGTTCCTGCCCCGGCCGGCGCGCCCCGGCCCGCCTTCGGCACCGCCTGACCGCCGCGCGCGCGACCAACCACGGAGCGCGCGGGGCCGAACCCCCGGGATTTCCCCGGTTCGCGAGGGCGGTGTTGACGTTCCGCGCGACCCTCCGTACGGTCACCGCACGACGGCCACGCAGAGTGGCTTCAGAGTTGGGGCGGGCTGGGCCCCATCGGGGCAGGCCCCGGGCCTACGGTCCGGGGCCTTCCCTTGTCCCCGACGAGCCTCAGGCCGAGACCCAGGCCCGGATCCCGGCCCGGGCGCCGGCGGTCGCCAGCCCCACGAACTCTTCGTCCCGAGCCGGCTGGCCGAACTCGAGCCAGTTGAGGACGGCCTCGACGAGATAGTCGACGATCGTGTGCGCCGCCCACTCGTAGAGGTCGGGCTGGACCTGTCCGGCCAGGAGCGCTCGAGACGCGTCGACCGAGCGTTCCCGAAGCTCGCGGGCGTAGTCGGCGAACTGCGGCTCGCGGGCGGCGTGGCGCCAGAGCAGATGGAACCCGTCCGGGTCTTCACGGGCGACCGTGAGCAGCGAGCGGGCGCCGACGCCCCCTGCCCCCTGCGAGTACCCGATCACGAACTCCTCGGCGAGCCGATCGAACACCTGTTGGAGCACCGCCCGGTACAGCTCTTCCTTGGAGTCGAAGTGGCGGTAGACGATGAGCTTCGTGATGCCCGACGCGGCGGCGATGTCCTCCATGGAGGTAGCGGCATAGCCGGTCCGGGCGAACGCACGAGCGGCGCCACGCAGAATGGCCTCCTGTCGGGCGGCGCGTGGCAGCGGGCCCGTGGGCGCGGGTTCGGCGACGGCGGGATCGGCGCTTGCCATAGGTATACTGACGAGTATACCCTTGGGTGTGTACCGGTCAACGTGTAGCGGTCGACGGGGGCGTGCATGAACCTCCAGCTCGAATGGACCGAGGACGACCTGTTGGCGACGGACGCGATCGCCGAGCCGCTCGTCGTCGGCGGCGTCCGCTGCCACGGCGGCTTCGACGACGGCGGCACCTACCGCTCGCCGCGTACGCGGAACCGGGTCCCGGCGATCGAGGCGTGGCAGCGCAACCACACCGCGGCGTTCGGCACCGAGCTCATCGACGTGCCGCTCTCGACGTGGCCCGAGACGTACCCCAACGTCGACCAAGCCAGGTTCCTCGTCCGCGAGGGTGTGCGCGAGCCGATCATCACGACGCTCACGCGCATCGGCACCGTCGAGGGATTCGGGGCGATGATCCGTTACGCCAACGTCGGTGATCCGCAGCGCTACTTCGACGAGAGCGTCACCGGCACCTCGCTCGCGCACCTTCACCGGGGCCTGTTCGAGGCACACGCTCGCGACGAGGCGGGCTTCGAAGCCGAGGCCGGTCACAAGCAGATGTGGTTCGCGGCGCGTGATGTCGCGTTCGAGCATCCCGTCACCGAGGACGAGACGGCCCGCATGCTCGAGCGCATGGGCATCGGCGGGGGCGGCCCGACGCCCGACCCCCAGCGGATCCGCCGCCAGATGGAGGACGCGCGCGTCTTCGCCGACCTCGACCTCGACTTCGAGATGCTGATCCAGCGGATGATCAACATCCTTCTGATCGAGATCTCCGCCTTCCACACGTTCGCCTGGGCGGAGACGGTGCTGTCCGACACCGACCTCGTCGCCGGCGACGGCGCCGCGGCCAGGCTGGTGTCGTATGTCCGGCAGGACGAGACTCCACACGTCGAGTACCTCAAGACCGCTCTCACAGAGATGCGCGATCGCACCTTTGTCGGCGAGTCGGGCCGCAAGTACGCGGGCACCGAGATCGTCGGCCGGCTATGGGACCGCGGCCTGGCCGAGTCTCTCGGTCCCCGACGCGAGCAGAATCTCGCGCTGACGCTGCGCGAGGTCGAGCACGCCCTCGATGGCAATTCCCGCCGCGACTCGTTGCTGGAGGAGTTCCACGAGCACGGCAGCATCCGACCGACCGACGACGGCGCGTTCGTCGCCGTGACCACCTACTGAGGATCGCCATGAAGTTCGGCCTGTTCTACGAGCACCAGCTCCCTCGTCCGTGGGACGAGGACTCCGAGTACACGCTGCTGCAGAACGCGCTGGAGCAGTGCGAGCTCGCCGACAAACTCGGCATCCAACACTGCTGGGAGGTCGAGCACCACTTCCTCGAGGAGTACAGCCACTCGAGCGCGCCCGAGGTCTTCCTGGCCGCGGTGTCGCAGCGCACCAAGCAGATGCGTCTCGGCCACGGCATCGTCCAGACCCCGCCGGCGTTCAATCACCCGGCCCGCGTCGCCGAGCGCATCTCCACCCTCGATCTGATCTCGGGCGGACGCGTCGACTTCGGCACGGGCGAGTCGTCGTCAGAGGCGGAGCTCGGCGGCTTCCTCATCGACCCGATCGAGAAGCGCGAGATGTGGGAGGAGGGGCTGCGCGTCGCGGTGCGATGCATGACCGAGGAGCCGTTCACCGGCGTCCACGGCAAGTACGTCACGATGCCGCCGCGCAACGTCGTTCCCAAGCCGCGCCAGAAGCCGCACCCACCGGTGTGGGTGGCGTGCAGCCGCCGCGACACGATCCACCTCGCCGCCCAGAAGGGCATCGGTGCACTCAGCTTCGCCTTCATCGATCCCGAAGACGCCCGCCACTGGGTCGGCGACTACTACGGGACGCTCGAACGCGAGGGTGTGCCCATCGGCGACGCGGCGAACCCGAACCTCGCGTGCGTCACGACGTTCATGTGCCATCCCGACGAGGACGAAGCCCTGCAACGCGGCCTCGAAGGGGCGAACTTCTTCGGGTACTCGCTCGCGCACTACTACGTGTTCGGCCGGCACCAGCCCGGGGTCACCGACGTGTGGGCCGAGTACCAGAACCAGCGGGGGGAGCAGGGCTTCGACCCGAGCGCGGTGCACGCGGCCGCGGCCAACTCCGACCGGCTCGGCGCCAAGGTCGTGCAGGACGGCCTCGGCGGCCTGCGCGGCGCGGTGGGCACTCCCGACCAGGTTCGCGAGTTCTTGCTCCGCTACGAGGAGTGCGGCGTCGACCAGGTCATCTTCGTCAGCCAGTCGGGCAAGAACCAGCACGAGCACATCATGGAGAGCCTCGAGCTGTTCGGTCGCGACGTGCTGCCCGAGTTCCTCGAGCGGGACGAGAAGGCCGAGAGAGACAAGGCGCAGCGCCTGGCGCCGGTCGTCGAGCAAGTCATGGCGCGCAAGCCGGCCGACGACCACCCGCCGTTGCCGACCGACGACTACGCCTTCCCGGCCATCCCGCGGGCGATCGCCGACCGGTCGGGTTCCGACGACTTCCACAAGTTCCTCGACCAGGTGGCCGAGGACACCGCAGCGGGCGACAACTCCGTCATCACGAACGCGCTGCGCTGACGCAACCCCCGGCGTCGCGGAGGCCCGCCGGTACCCTGGTTGCGTGTTCGAACACCTCACCGATCTCGAGACCGAGCTCGAGAAGCTCGAGTCACAGCTGCCCGAGCTCTACGCGAGCGGGGATCAGGCGGCCGCGCGCGACGCCGGGCGCAGGCACGCCGAGCTCAACCCGGTCGTCGACGCGTACCGCGAGTACCGGCGCACCGAGGCCGACGTCGCCGACGCCCGCGAGCTGTTGGCGGCCGAGACGGACACCGAGATGCGCGAGTACCTCCAGGGCGAGCTCGCCGAGCGCGAGGCCCGCCTCGCCGAGCTCGAGGCCACGCTCAAGGAGCTGCTCGTCCCGCGAGATCCCAATGACGGCAGGAACGTCATCATGGAGATCCGCGGCGCCGAGGGAGGCGACGAGGCCAACCTGTGGGCGGGCGATCTGTTCGAGATGTACCGCAGGTACGCGGAGCTGCACGGCTGGGGCCTCGAGGTGCTGTCGAGCCAACCGTCGGAGATGGGCGGCTACCGGGACATCACGTTCGTCGTGAAGGGTCGTGACGCATGGGCACGGCTGAAGCACGAAGCGGGCCCGCACCGCGTGCAACGGGTGCCGACCACCGAGAGCCAGGGTCGGATTCACACGAGCGCGGCGACGGTCGCGGTGTTGCCCGAAGCCGATGCGGTCGACATCGACATCGATCCCAACGAGCTCGAGGTCGACGTGTACCGGTCGAGCGGTCCCGGCGGCCAGTCCGTCAACACCACCGACTCGGCCGTGCGCATCACCCACCTGCCGACCGGTCTCGTGGTCACGTGCCAGGACGAGAAGAGCCAGCTCCAGAACAAGGAGAAGGCGCTGCGGATCCTCCGGTCGCGTCTGCTCCAGGCCGAGCGGGAGCGGCAGGCCGAGGAGCTGTCGTCCGCCCGTCGCGACCAGGTGAAGAGCGGCGGCCGGTCCGAGAAGATTCGCACGTACAACTTCAAGGAGAAGCGTGTCACCGACCATCGGATCGGCCTCACGCTTCACGCGCTCGACCAGGTGCTCGCGGGCCAGCTCGACCCGATCGTCGACGAGCTGATCGCGGCCGAGCGCGCCGAGCAGCTCGCCTCGGCTTCCGCCTGATCCGTGCCGAGTTGGCGTGACCTGCGTGTCGAGACCGAGCGGTCACTGGCCGCGGCCGGGATCGAGAACGCGGCGAACGAGGCGCGCTGGATGGTGGAGCACGTCTCCGGTTTCGACGCCGCCGAGCTCGTCACCGCCGAGGACGAGCCGGCCCCGGACCGACCCGCCGCGCATCTGACCGAGCTGGTCGGGCGGCGCGTCGCCGGCGAGCCGCTCCAGTACGTGCTCGGCGGCTGGCTGTTTCGCGGCCTGGATCTGCTCGTCGACACGCGCGTGCTGATCCCGCGTCCGGAGACCGAGGTCACGGCGCAGGTCGCGATCGACGAAGCGGTGAGGCTGGGCGCCCGGCGCGGTCGTTCCGATCCGTGGTCCGGCGCGGCCACCACGTACGCGATCGCCGATCTCGGCACCGGCTCGGGCGCGCTGGCGCTCGCGCTCGCGAGCGAGCTTCCCGATGCCGAGGTGTGGGGCACCGACGTGAGCGACGACGCCCTCGCCGTCGCACGCGCCAACCTTGCCGGCACCGGCCTGCCGTCGACACGCGTCCGCCTCGCTCGCGGCTCGTGGTTCGACGCGCTTCCGGCCTCATTGCGCGGGCATCTGCGGCTCGTCGTCTCGAACCCTCCGTACGTCGCCGAGTCGGAGGTCGCCGAGCTGCCCGCCGAGGTGCGACACGAGCCGCGGGGCGCGTTGGTGAGCGGCACGACCGGTACGGAGGCGATCGAGCAGCTCGAGCGCGAGGCGCCCGTCTGGCTCGAGGCGACCGGCACGTTCGTGTGCGAGATTGCACCGCATCAGGCTGAGGCCGCGAGCAAGGTATCGACCGCCTCCGGGTTCGACGAGGTGCTCGTCCGTCGCGATCGGTCGGGGCGCGATCGGGTTCTGGTGGCGAGGATGCTTGGCTAGGGTGAACCCGATGGCGGACGCGGCGGACGACCTCGACGTCAACGCGATGCTCCAGCGCTTCCGGGAGCGCGCCGACGCCGTGAAGGACCGTCCGCTGCCGCCGGTGGCGGGGGCCGAGAGGCAGCGGTTCATCGAGCAGGCCGAGCTCGACTACATGGACTTCGCGATCGTCGCCGACGCCACATGGACGTTCGAAGACGGAGTCCTGAAGCTGCAGGTCGATCTGCGCCCGCAGGGCTCGTGAGCGACCCGCGGCCCTTCGACCGCGGCGAGCTCGAGGCGATCGATCACCTGCTGTCGACCACGCGGGCGGTGCGCAAGCGCCTCGACCTCGACCGGCCCGTGCCGCCCGAGGTCGTGGAGGAGTGCCTCCGCCTCGCGATCCAGGCGCCCACCGGTTCGAACCGCCAGGGCTGGCATTGGGTCGTCGTCACCGATGCCGACAAGCGCGCCGCGCTGGCGGAGATGTACCGGGCCGGCTTCGGGCCGTACATGGCGCGGGCGCGCTCCGGCTCGGAAGGGCTGACCCGCGTCGGCGAGAGCGCGTTGTGGTTGGCGGAGCGGCTGGAGCGGGTGCCGGTGCACGTCATCCCGTGCATCGAGGATTACACGAAGGGTGGCGCCCACGCCGGTGTGTGGGCCTCGATCTACCCGGCGGTGTGGAGCTTCCAGCTCGCGCTGCGCAGCCGCGGGCTCGGCTCGGTGCTGACAACGCTCCATCTCCCGCGCGCGCACGACGCCGCCGAGCTCCTCGGCATCCCCGATGGCGTGCTCCAGGCCGGGCTCGTCCCAGTCGCGTACTACACCGGCGACGACTTCAAGCCCGCGAAGCGCCACCCGCTGGAGGCCGTCACCTCGTGGAATCAGTGGGGCAACCACCGCTGATCAGGCGTCGAGCGTGTTGACGGTGCCGTCGGTGCGCAGCGCGACCCGCCGTCCTTCCCACGCCTTCTCGGTCATGTCCTGCATCACCGCTGCGTCGCGCGCGTTGGCGAGTGCGCGGCGGCCGTCGGGCGTGATCGTCGACAGGATGGCGAGCGCCGGCGCGCCCTCGCGCTCGAACACGACGGCAGTCGCCTCGACCGTGGCGGGGCCCGAGTAGGCGCCGGCAGGCTGTCGACCGGGGAGCGCGTCGACGGCTGCCTGGGTCCCCGCGGTGTCCACGCGGGTGAAGCCGTGCTCCGGCGGCGTGGTCGAGTACAGGCCGATCGAGTGCTTGGTGACGTACCACCCCAGCGCGCTCACCATGCCGATCGAGCCCGGATCCTGCCGGCAGGCGTCGACCATCTCCGCGATCGCGTGCGTGGGGTAGTCGTTGGCGGGGCCGCCTGCGAACCCGAGGCCGCCGGTCACCGTAAGCGGCCGCGGATCGCCGTCACCCGGTCCCCGAAGGTCGAGCGCGCCGAGCGCGATCTCGACCGCGGACGGGAAGCACGAGTAGAGGTCGAAGCGGGCCACGTCGTCGATGCCCGCTCCGGCGGCGGCGAGCGCGCTGCCGCCTGCCGCCGCAATCGCGGGGGAGGCGGTCAGGGACTCGCGTTCGCTGAAGAAGAAACGGTCGTGGGCATCGGCGCCCGCGAGCGGGAACACGAGCCGCTCGTCGGGCACGCCGAGATCCCGCGCGAGCTCGTACGAGCACAAGAGGAGGGCTGCGGACTGGTCGACGTCGATGTTGGCGCACATGCGCTTGAGGTACGGGAAGGTGACGACCCGGTTGTCGGCCGAGGGCGTCCGGATCTCGTCGGGCGAGTACGAAACCCGCGACCACGCGTGCGGATTGGCGGCCGAAACCGCCGCGAATGTCGCCCACAGCTTGCTCACCTCGCGTTGGTGCTCGTCGACCGTGCGTCCGGCGTCGGCTCGGAGGGCGGTCTCGAACAGCGGGTAGATCTGGGTGGGCGCGATGGCGGTGTGCGCCATCTCGTAGTCGTTCGTCCCCGACCGTGGATCGCCCACCACTCGCGCGCACGGCGGGTCGTCGGCCTGGGTCCAGTCCAGCCAGGTCTTGGGCTCGCGCCGGGCCCGCCACCGGGTGTACACGCACTCGGCGCCGCCGATGAGGACGGCGCGGGCGTTGCCCTGCGCGATCTCGGCCGCGATTTCGTTGACGAGGAGCTGGGGCGAGTTGCCGCCGACGGTCGTCGTCATGGTCGAACGCGGCTCGACGCCCAGCCGGCGGCCGAGCAGCGCGCCCGGGTCGGGATACTCCCACGACACGATGTCGACGACCGCAACCGTGTCGAGCGCGGTGAGCACCGAACCGGGAGCCCCGGCATCGGCGTCGGCGGCGCGGGCGGCGTCGACGAGGAGGTCGATGGGCTCGCGTGCCTGCGCCGGATCGTCCGGCCGCTGTGACGCCTGGCCTGTGCCGACGATCACGGGTGTTCGCGGATCAACCACGGGATGCTCCTCTGATCGCCGTCGCAAGCTCCGGGTCTGCAGCGACGGTCGGCGAAGCCGCCGCCGCGGACGCTACTGCTGCGCGGCCAGCCCTTCGGCCAGGTTGTCTTCGAGCGTGGGCCAGATGGGTTGGGCCGGCGCCGCGCTCTCGGGACAGATCGACCGGTACCGGCACCTCCCGCAGATCGCGGCATCCGCGACGCCGCTGAAGTCCTGCTCGCGCCAGATCGCCTCGGCGACGGTTCGCAGCTCTTCTTCGATCTGGTCGAGCTCGTCACGGTCGGGCTCGAACGGCTGGGGATCGTCGACCGTCTCGGCCGCCAGGCACTCGTAGCTCAGTCGGAGTCGTAGGCCGCGACGCATGGCCACCGGCGCGAGCAGCCACGCTTGGAGACGGGCGCGCGGGTCGTCAGCCACGCGCTCGCTCTCGAACCGGCCCGTCTTGTAGTCGCGGGCGTCGAGCATGCCGTCGCGCAGCCAGATGGCGTCGATCCGACCCGTCGCCATGAACATCGGCGCCGGCCGCCGGTGAAATCTGGCGCGTTCGAGCTCGTGGCGCGAGTCGTCGGCCTCCTTCGGGCAACGACGTGCATGCCGCGAGACGTATCCCCGAATCGCGTCGGAGGTCGAGAGGCCGTGCGCGACGAGCACATCCTCGATATGGGCAGTGTCTTGACACGATCCGTTTCGGTGCAGGTGGCGCAGGAGGTCGTGCACGAGGAGGCCCTGGTCCGGTGACGGCCCCTCGTCGCTGCCCGGGATGCCGAGGAGCTGACCGTTCCGGAACTCACGCCGGCAGCGGTGCCACGTGTCGATCGCCGACGGGGAGAGCCTGAGGATCTCGGGACGCACCTCGTCAGCCATGCGCGTTGCATCCGGCGACAAAGCGGCAGCGGCCGCACTCGAGGCCGGGCCGGGGGAGCGGGCGCGCGATTCGTTCGTGGAGTGCGTCGATCCGCTGGCGGAGCCACGGCTGCACGTCGGACAGGGCGGTGTCGGTATCGACATCGTGCTCGACCAAGCCTCCGTACAGGAGGTCGGCGTGGACGAGCCGGACCGACCTTCCCGACAGCCAGGCCGCGTGCCGGAGCAGCCCGAACCGTGCGTCGGCCGACGCCAGTGGATCCGCGGCGTCCGGCGCGGGCCCGCCGACGCGGAGCAACCGGAGCTCGGCCCGACCGTCGGCGTCCTCGAGGGGGAGACCGGCGCGGCCCACGAGCCGAAGGCCGAGCTCGGGAACCCGGGTCTCCCAGTCGTCGATGTCCTCGTGGTCGACGCTGCGCACGGCGCGATCGCCGAACAGCTGCATGTACCACCCGGCGGCGGCCTCGTAGACCTGCCGCTCCTCGGGAACGAGATTCGGCAACGGCGTGAACGCCTCCGGCGCGGGCAACCCGAGCTCGATGTGCGCGACGCGTGCGTGTTCGGTCAGCTGGTTGGTGACGCGCCAGCGAGCGGGCGCAGGGCGATTCCCACGCCGGTTCTGGTACTCGAACGCGACGCGCCGGGGGCACAGCTCCTCGACCCGGCGCAGGAACGCCAATGTGACCTTCGGAAGCTCGTCGAGGGACGTGTCATCGGCCACGAGGCGAGGGTAGGTGTTGGCGATGCTGAGATCGCGGAACACCGCGTTTCGGTCACTCCGAACGCGAAGAGCGGGCGATACCCGACGACTTTTGACCTATTTCAGCCGGTATAGCCGGACATTCCGGTCCTATTGCTACGCTCTGTGAACAAGGAACCCGGGCCGACTGGCCTGACCCCACTCTGCGTGGTAGCGTGTCGCACACAGATAGTGAAATGAGGCACAAGGCAGGTGACGCATGCAGCGTCGAGTTCTTCGGGTGGCGTCCTCTCCGCTCGGCCCCGGACGACGCCGCCCGGCGCCCGTCCAGGCGTGACGATGACCCCGCTTGTTCAGCCGGAGCGAGCCCGGTCGGCTCCCGCGCTCGGCCCGCACGCACTTTCTTCGCGGCATCGCGAGCGCAACTCGCTGGCGGTCGTGCCCCGCGTGGAGGCGCCGTCGCGATGGATCGCGCCGGCACTGCTCCTCTTCGTCGACATCGTCGCCCTCCTCGTCGCGGTCGCGATCGCGGGAGCTTCGCCCCTCGCACTGGCGTACGCCCTCGTCGCACTCGCCACGTTGGCGGCGTCTCACGCATATCGCGTCCGCATCGCGCTGCGCGCGCTCGACCAGACTCCCTGGCTCGCGGGCCGGCTCGCCTTCGCACTCGCCTTCCTCGCGCCCGTCGCGTTGCTGACCGGTGGCGCGGGCTCGCTGCTGCGTACCGCGCTCGTCAGCGTCGCCGTCATCGTTCCGGGTCGGGTGATCTCGTCCGCGATATTGCGCCGCCTCCGCCGCCGCGGCCTGCTGCTCGAGCCGACGGTGATCCTCGGCGCCGGCGAGATCGGCGCTGAGCTCGCGCGGGTGCTCCGGGAGCACCGCGAGTACGGCGTCGAGCCCGTCGGGTTCCTCGACTCGGTCCCCGGGAAGAACCCCCCGGTGCCGGTGCTCGGTGACGTCGGCGAGTTGGATCGGATCTTGGAGGAGTACGACGTCCGGCGCGTCATCGTCGCGTTCGGCCCCGCGCGCGAATCCGATCTGGTCGGCGTGCTCCGCACCGCCGTGCAGCATCACGTGGAAGTACACATCGTGCCGCGTTTCTTCGATTGCGGTGTCGCGCCGGAGGGGCCGGACATCGACGACGTGCGAGGCATCCCGCTGTACCGTGTCCGCCGCGCCGCGCTCAGGGCGCCGGTGTGGGTGTTCAAGCGTGTGATCGACGTGACGGTCGCAGGCACGATCCTCGTCCTCTCCAGTCCGATCCTCGCCCTCGTGGCGCTGGGCGTGAAACTCAGTAGCCCCGGTCCGACCCTGTTCCGCCAGCGGCGCGTCGGACAGGACGGCCGCGAGATCGACGTGCTCAAGTTCCGGACGCTTCGCGTGAACCACGACAGCGACACCCAGTGGTCGGTGACCGGCGACGAGCGCCTGACACCTATCGGCCGGTTCCTGCGCCGCACGAGCCTCGATGAGCTGCCCCAACTGTGGGCCGTGCTCCGGGGCGACATGTCGCTGGTCGGGCCGCGGCCCGAGCGTCCGTTCTTCGTGCGTCAGTTCAGCGCCGACGTCTACGGCTACAAGGACCGCCACCGCCTGCCGGTCGGGCTGACCGGCTGGGCGCAGGTGCACGGTCTGCGGGGCGACACGTCCATCGAGGAGCGGGCGCGCTTCGACAACCACTACATCGAGCACTGGTCCTTGTGGCGGGACGTCGTGGTCCTCGCCCGGACCATCGCCGAGGTACTTCGCGGCGCCCGCACGCCCCCCCGCTGAGCCTCATCGCCCCGATCACCGGCTCCGACCGGTTTCAACCAGTCTCTACAGTTCGCGGCGACTTTCCTGATCGCGCTCAAGTCCCAGGCCTTCGTGCCGATACGCCTACGAGAGGGGTCGCGACCGCTGGGGGGCAGCCGGCATGGGCGCACGCAGACTGGGATTGCTGGGCGTCGCGGCCGTCGCCACCGTGGTCCTGAGCGGCTGCGTGATCTTGCCGCCGCCTACGAGCCCACCGACGACGAGCCCGCCGTCGACGACCAGTCCGCCGCCTACGAGCCCGCCGCCGACGACCGCTCCGCCGACGACCGGTCCGCCGTCGACGAGCCCGCCGACGACCAGTCCGCCGACGACCAGTCCGCCGACGACGAAGCCGCCGACCACATCGGTCGAGGGCGGGTTCGCGGACGGGCACTCGCTGCTCGGCCGGTCCGACGCGGAGCTTGCTCGCGATCTCGACGGGATGGTCGCCACGGGCGCCACCTGGCTGCGCACCGACGTCGACTGGTGGCTCACGCAGCCGTCAGGCCCCACCGCATTCGACTGGGGACCGGTGGACCGTGTGATCAACGCAGCGCGGGCGCGTGGCCTCCGTGTCATCGGGATGATCGGGTACACCCCGCCGTGGGCGCGACCGCCGTCGACCGGGACCGACGACAAGTATCCGCCGACCAACCCGGCTGATTACGCGAACTTCGCCCGAGCCGTCGCGCTCCACTACGGGCCGCTGGGCGTGAAGCACTGGGAGATCTGGAACGAGCCCAACATCAGCATGTTCTGGAAGCCGAAGCCCGACCCCGCCCGGTACGCCGCGCTGCTGAAGGCGGCGTACGCGGCGGTGAAGGCGGCGGATCCCGGCGCGACGGTCATCACCGGCGGCACGAGCCCGGCGATCGACCTTCCCGACGGCAGTGACGTCATGCCGGTCACGTTCCTCGAACAGATCTACGCCGCGGGGGCGGGTGGGTCGTTCGACGCCGTCGCCCACCATCCGTCGAACTACCCGAACATGCCGACGAAACCGGAGGCCGATTACCGCAACAACTCGTTCGCCGGGATCATCCCGAAGCTGCACGAGTCGATGCAAGCGCACGGCGACGGGGCGAAGAAGGTCTGGGCGACCGAGATGGGCGCCCCGGCACCGTGGTCGGGGATGACGACGGACTTCCTGGCCGCGTATATCCGCGACGCCTACACGGCCTGGAAGGGCTGGTCGTTCGTCGGACCGTTGATCTGGTACACGTACCGCGACCACGGCACGAACCCGTCGGACATCGAGGACCACTTCGGCGTCGTGTACTCGGACTTCTCGCCCAAGGAGCCTGCGCTGACCGCGATCAAGGAGATGCTCGGTCACTAACCGGTGCCGTTGCCGAGGAGCTCGGCGACGGTCGCCGTGAAGCGGTCGCGGAAGCGGGCGGCTGAGAAGGTCGCCGCGTGCTCGCGGATGACGCGGGCGTCGAACGCGCCGGCGTCGAACTCGCGCAGTGACTGCGCGAGGGCATCAACGTCGTCGGCGGAATCGGGGTCGTAGAGCCTTCCCGTCGTGCCGTCGAGGACGGACTCGAGCGCGCCCCCGGCGGCGCGCGCGATCACCGGCGCGCCGCACGCCTGCGCCTCGACCGGCACGATCCCGAACGGCTCCACGCCCGGGAAGACCACAGCGCGACAGCGCCGGTACAGGTCGAGGAGCACCGCTCGGTCGCCGGTGCCGACGAACTCGACGGTGGGACCGGCCTCCGCCTCGAGCCGGGTGCGGAGTCGACCGTCACCCACCACGACCAGGGGGACGGCGGCGCGATCGGCGGCGGCAACGGCAAGATCGGCGCGCTTGACCGGGACGAGTCGTCCGACGAACAGGAAGAAGTCTTCTCTCTCGACGTTCTCGTCCGGTGTGAGCCATGTGACGTCGACGGGCGGGGCCACGACCTCGGCGTCACGCAACCAGTTCTCGGCCACCTTGCCGGCCGTGTAGCGCGAGTTCGCGATCGCCCCGCGAAGCCGCCCCGCAGCGGCGCGGTCCGGCCCTCGCTGTGTGGCTGCGAAGACCGTCAGCCCCGCTCTGCCCACTGCTCCGCCGACCTCGCCGGCGCGCTCGGCCGCATCCCAGAACCAACGAGACGCCGCATGGACGTACGAGACGACGGGGACGCCCGCGGGCGCGCGAACGCGGTTCGCGAAGGCGTGATGGCTCGTCACCACGAGGTCGACGTCCCGCAGGTCGATACGGCGGAACGCCGCCGGCAGAAGCGGCAACAGGTGCGAGTACTGCGTGCCGCCCCGGTACAGGCGTTGCAGTCCGGTGGGCCGGACATCCGCATTCCGGAGCGTCATCGGCAGGACGGACCGGTCGACGACCGCGGCGTGGATCGGTGCATCAGGCCAGAGCGTGTGCAACTCCTCCACGACCCGCTCCGAGCCTGCCCATTCGGTGAAGCGCTCGTGGACGATCGCGACGCGCAGTTGCGCCGGGTTCACCCCTGGGGCTGGGCAGCTCGACCGCGCCGCCGGCGCGGTGGCTGGGTCCGCTTGTCGGCCTCGACCCGGTTCACGACCGCGCCCAGCAGGTCGATGTTCGCCTGACTGATCCGTGCGACAGCGGTCTCGATCGCACGCCGACTCGTGCGTCGGGCGTCGACGACGAGAATGGCGGCGTCGCACTGCGCGGCGATCACCAGTGCGTCGATGCTCTCGTCGACGGGGGGTGAGTCCACGACGACGTGGTCGGCCCCGTCGAGCTGGTCGAGCGTCTTGCGTAGCGCGCCCGAGCCGAGGACGCCGGGCGCGTCGTCCACTTCCTTCCCGGCGGGGAGGACGCGGAACCTCCGCTGCAACGGGTTGGCCTGCGGCAACTTGTCCCAGTCGACGGTTCCCGTGTTCAGTGCCTCGACCAGCCCGGGCTCCTCCGGCACGTGCAGCACCGCCGCGAGGATCGGACGTCGAAGGTTGGCGTCCACGAGCACGACACCCATCTTCAGGTTGGCGCTGGCCTGGGCGAGACCGTAGGCCACGAACGAAGCGCCACTCCCGGGTTCGGCGCCGACGACGGCGATCGTGCGGGCGGGCGGATGGGAGCGGGCGAGGTCGAGGCCGGCGCGGAGCGTTCTGAAGGCCTCGGCGGCCCACTCCTGTCGCTGCCGGGGGATCATCGCGAGCACCGGGAGCCCCGTGAGGAGCGCGACCTCTTCACTCTCGTGCCCCTTGGTGAAGCGGCCGGTGAGGTAGCCCAACAGGGCGAACAGCTCGGCGTTGACGACCAGCGCGATCAGGAACGCGAGGAGCGCGTCACGCTCGGGGGTGGGTGCAACCGGGCCCGTCGGTGTCGTGGCGCCGGCCACGACCTGGATGGCGTTCTGCTCCTGCTGGCCCGTCGTCTGAAGCGCCTCGACGACGCCTTCGGTCAGCGCGCGCGCCGCATGCGGGGACGGGCCCGTCGCGTGCACCGTGATGAAACCGGTCGGGTTGCTCGGGACGCTCGCGGAGACGCGCTGGCGCGCGGTCGCAAGGGTGATATCGAGACCGGAGGTGTTGATCGCGTCCTCGAGGACCGGCGTGGCCTGACTGAGCGCGGCGTAGCGCGCGGTGAGGATGTCGACTTCTTCCTGCGTGACCGCCTGGGTGCCCGTGGTTGTGCTCGAGATCACATCGAGCGTCGCGGTCGACTGGTACACGCTCTCCTTGGACCAGCTGCGCGCGAATACGGCTCCCGCGATGAGCGCCGAGAGCCCGAGGATGACCCACCGCCTGCGCCAGATGAGGCGGAAGTGTTCTGTGATGTTCACGCAGCGTGAGACTACCGTAGGCGCCATCGCGACGACCAGCGGCAGGCGAATCATGACGCGCGAGCTCGGCCCGACGCGCGCCGTCGCGGCGACCCACCCGATTGCGGTCGTCGCCGCACTCGTGGCGGCGAACGTCGCGATCGTGGCCTTCGTTCTCGGGCGTCCGGAGTGGGCACCGCTCGCGCTGGCGGCGCTCGTCGCGATCCCGATCCTCGCCGCTCTCGTGGTCAAGCTCGTCGAGCGGCCACAACGAGGCGTTCTGTTGCTCGCGGCATTGATCCCGCTCGACGGCCTCCACGAGATCGTCCCCTACCCGAGCGGCTGGAAGGAAGCGTTGGTCCTCGTGACCCTGGCGGCGACGTTCGTGGCGCCGCCCGAGGCCCGGGCTGCTCCCGGCCGGCGCCTCCCGAGCTGGGCGATCGTGGTGGGGGCATTCTTTGCCCTGGGCGTCATCTCCGCGGTCGGCGTCGGTCCCGAGCAGGGTCTCATCGGCCTCCGCGTCATCTTCTTCTACGTGCTCGTCGCTCTCGCTGTCTGGCGTTGTCCGCTCGGCGCGCGCGAGCGGGACCAGCTCGTCACGATCCTGATGGTGATGGGCGTGGTCACCGCCGCGATCGGGATCGCCCAGCAGGCCATCGGCGAGACGCGGCTCGTGGACCTCGGGTACAGCTTCGAGCGCAGCGTCCGCACCGCCGGCGGCTACCTCCGCTCGTTCTCCACCTTCTTCACGAACTTCCCGTTCGCGCTGTTCCTCATGCTGGTGTTGCTGATCGGGATACCGGCCGCGCTCGTCGACCCGAAGCGGCTGCGCAACCGGCTGTTCCTGCTCTCCATCCCTCTGCTCCTCGGCGGGCTGATCTCGTCGATCACACGCGCCGCCTGGATCGGGCTCGCCGTCGGCGTCGTGTACATCGGTGTGACCCGGTTCCGGTCGGTGCTCGTCGTGCTCGCGCACGGTGTCATCTGGATAGCCCTCGCGCTGGTGATCGCCGCCGGCATCGGCGGTGTCTTCCTGTCCGGTGAGAGCCTGCACGAGCGATTCGACATCTGGGGCAACAACATCTCGCAGATCGCCGAGCATCCGGTCGGTCAGGGGATCGGCTCGACCGGGAGCGCCGCCGACAAGCTGACGGAGCAGAGCGGGAAATCGACGAAGGACGTCCTGCAACCGGACAACTACTACTTCAAGACCACGCTCGAGCTCGGCGTTCTCGGTCTGTGGCTGCTCCTTCTGCTCTTCGTTACCGCGTTCTCGTCCGTCCACAGCGCTGCGAGGCGATTGCGCGGCTACGACGGTGCGTTGGCGACCGGTGTGGCCGCGTCGGTGCTCGCGGCCGCCACCGTGTCGCTCGTCGCGACCTACTTCGAGGTGTTCCCGATGGACGCCTACTTCTGGATGCTCCTGGCCGTGGTCGCGACGTGCGTGCCCGAATCGCGCTGAACGCGCTGGCGCTGCGTCCGGGCGGTAGTGGTGTCCAGACCTACATCCGCGAGCTGCTGCGCGAGCTCGCGACCGGCACTTCGGCCGACCTGGTGGCGGAGGTGCAGTCGGACGCCGTCGGTGACCTTCCGGCCGGCGTGACGCCCCGAGTCCACCCCGTGGTCGCGGGAGTCCGTCGTGCCCTCGCAGGGCTTCGCATGCCCGGCGAGTTCGATCTCGTTCACGGGCTGGATGCCACCTTGCCGGTGCGAGTCCGCGCGCCGGCGGTCGTCACGTTCCACGACGTGGCCGTGTTCGACGTGCCCTGGGCTTTCCCGCGCCGGCGCGTGATCGGCAAACGCGCGCAGTTGCGGTACGCGCTCCGCCGGGCCGACGCCGTGATCGCCGATTCGGGTTTCACGGCCGAGCGCATCGAGAGCCGATTCGGGCGCGCACCCACGGTCATCCCGTTGGCGCCGCCGCCAGACTGCGCGCCACCCGACCAGGACGAAGTCGACGCCGTGCGGCGCCGGTACGGGCTGCCGGATCGGTTCGTCCTGCACGTGGGCAGCGTGGACCCGCGCAAGAACCTCGCCGGTCTGTCCGACGCGTGTGAGCGGGCGCAGGTTCCGCTCGCACTCGCGGGCGCCGTGGAAGGGGGGCGGGCTCAGGGCGTGCACGCCCGGCTCCTGGGCTATGTCCCGCGCGCGGATCTTCTCGCCCTCTACGGGGCGGCCACGGTCGTCGCCTACCCGTCCTTCTACGAGGGGTTCGGGCTCCCGCCCCTCGAGGCGATGGCATGCGGCGCGGCCGTCGTGGCGACGCGCGTCGCGTCGCTCCCCGAGCTGCTCGGTGATGCTGCCGTGTTCGTCGAGGTCGGCGACACCGGGGGCCTCGCGGCCGCGATCCGCGAGCTCGAACACGACGGCGACCGCCGGGCGGCGCTCGCTGCCGCGGGGCCGGCGCGCGCCGCCGAGCTGAGTTGGGCGCGCACTGCCGGTGAGACCGCCGACGTCTACCGCTCGCTCGGCGTCGCGGTCTGAGGAGCGCGGCTGCCGGGCTCGACGGCCGACGAGTCGAACCTCGCGTTCTGAACGAGTGCCCGCAGGCCGCCCGGCCCGTCCGCCCCCAGGAGGTGCAGGAGGGCGAGGAAGACCGCTCCCGCGATACCGGCGGCGACCGGCCACGGGACGAACTGCACGAGGCCGATGTACACGCCGGCCAGCGCGGCGCCGGCGATCGCGGTGCGCACGATCACGCCGACCGGGATGGTGACGATTCCCGGCGTGCGGGCCAGCGACGCCATCAGGACGCCGGACACGATGACCTCGGTG
>DASYFC010000111.1:0-48544 GCA_036498645.1 Acidimicrobiia bacterium
TTCATCGTCCCCTGTCCCGCCGCGCCGAGCCGGCCGGGGACGGCGAGTGCGAGGGCGCCGAGGCACACGTCGGCGACGCGCTGGCTCACCTCGACGTTGCCGGCGCCGACGGCGGCGGGCGGCCGCGCCGCGACCACCGTCTCCGGCGGCGCGATCACCGCGACCGGCCGCATCGCACCACCGTTGGCCGGGATCGAAGGGTCGGTGGCCGAGCGGAGCGCGAACGCGACGGCGCTGACGGTCACCGCTTCGACGGCGTTGACGTTCCCGGGACGCTGCGCGCCGGTGCCCGTGAAGTCGAACGTCGCGCTGTCCCCGTCGACGGTGAGCGTCACGACGACCGGCGTCGGTGACTGCTGCTCCGGGCGCGGACCGGCGGAGTCGAGCACGTCCGTGAAGCCGAATCGCCCGTCGGGCAACACCGCCAGCGCAGCGCGCATGCGTCGTTCGCCGTAGTCGACGACCTCGTCGAGGGGCCCGGTCGACGTCAGCTGGACCGCGAGCTCGGTGAGGCGGGCGACACCGAGCCGGTTCGCCCCCCGCTGGGCGTCGAGGTCGCCGCGCCGCTCGTCGGGCGTGCGCGAGCTGGTGACGATGACGTCCGCGATGTCCCGGGTCAGCCGGACGGGCGGGATGCGCAGACCCTCTTGCTGGATGTCGACCGCCTCCGGCGGCATCGATCCGGGTGCCATGCCGCCGAGGTCGGCGTGATGGGCGCGATTGGCGGCCCAGCCGACGAGCTCGTTGCCGGCGAAACACGGCGCGACGAGCGTCACGTCGTTCAGGTGCGTACCGCCGGCGTACGGGTCGTTGAGCACGACCTGCTCGCCGGGCTTGATGCCGTCGCCGAACTCATCGACGGCGACACGCACCGAGGCCGGCATCGATCCGAGGTGCACGGGGATGTGCTCGGCTTGCACGAGAAGCTCGCCGCCGGCGGTGAACAGCGCCGCCGAGCAGTCGGCCCGCTCCTTGATGTTGGGGCTGTAGGCGGCGCGCCGCAGCACCGCGCCCATCTCCCCGGCGATCCCGGTGAGCCGCGAGATCAGCACTTGCAGCGACGCGGGATCGAGTGTCGTCATCGCGTCAGCATCCACGCGCCGAGGGGGCCGGGCTCGGCCCGCCAGCCGTCGGGCACCCACACGGTGCAGTCGGGCTCGGCAACGACCGCGGGGCCGCGCACTTCGGACCGTACGACCGGCGGGAGGTCGGCGGGCGACAGCGGCGCGGGTCGACGGGCGCGCACGCGCAGCGCCACGATCTCGACCGGCGCGCCGGGCCGGGCGAAGCCGTTCCGGCGTTCGTGCTCGGCGGGGAACTCGTCCGGCCCCGCGACCGTGAGCTCATGGCTCTGCCCCGCGTAGCGGCAATCGACCAGCCGCTCGACTTCGACGTCGTGGCCGCCGACGAGCGCGACGGCCTCGTCTGCGACACGGTCGAGCGCGGCGGCGAGACCCGCGCGCTCCAGCGGCTCGGGCCACGACCGGACCAACTCGCGCTGGCGCGGCGAGCACACGAGCCCGACGGCCGAGAGCACGCCCGCGCGCGGCGGGACGATCACCGCTCGCATACCGAGGGCGCCGGCAACTGCGCACGCGTGCAGTGGACCTGCGCCGCCGTACGCCACGAGTGCCAGGTCGCGCGCGTCGACGCCGCGCTCGACGGTGACGACCCGAACGGCGCGTTCCATGGCTGCGTCGACGACTGCGACGACGCCGTCGGCGGGGACGCGTTCACGCTCGAGCGCACGCTGAGCCGCGTCGACGTCGAGTCGATCGAGACCGGGGAACGCGGCTTCGTCGGGGATGCGGGCGAGCACCAGGTCGGCATCGGTCACCGTCGGCTTCTCGCCGCCGCGCCTGTAGCACGCGGGGCCGGGGACGGCGCCCGCGCTGTCGGGGCCGACGACGAGGGCGCCGCCGGCGTCCATGCGCGCGATCGAGCCGCCACCGGCGCCGATCGTGTGGATGTCGAGGGCGGGCAGCCGGATCGGGTAGCCGGCGACGATCCGCGACGGCGCGGGCTCGGGGACGCCACCGCGCACGAGGCAGACGTCGGTGCTCGTTCCCCCCATGTCGAACGAGACCGCGTCGGGGAAGCCGCACGCGATCGCGACCGCCGCCGCCGCCCGCACGCCGCCCGCCGGCCCGGACAACAGCAACGCGGCCGGCCGCTCGGCCGCGTCGGACGCCGGCACCAGGCCACCTTCGGACGTCATCACGAGCGCCTCTCGCGCCAAACCGTCGAGACCGTGCAGGTACTCACGGCACACCGGCCGCAGGACCGCGTTGGCGACGGTCGTGACGGTGCGCTCGTACTCCCGGAACTCGGGTGACACCTCGTGCGAGCACGTCACGTCGAGCCCCCGCGTGACGAGCTCCTTGGCGACGAGCTGCTCGTAGGCAGCGTCGAGGTCGGCGTGGAGGAGGCACACCGCGACCGCGTCAACGCTGTCCGGCACGGCCGGGATGGTCGCCGGGTCGAGGGATTCGAGCTCACGACCGCGCCCGTCGAGCCGCCCCCCGACCTCGACGCGCAGATCGCGCTCCACCAGCGGGCGGGGCCGGTCCGCCATCGGGTCGTACAGCGACGGCCGGACCTGCCGCGCGATCTCGATGACGTCGGCGAAGCCGCGGGTCGTCACGAGCGCGACCCGTCCGCCACGTCCCTCGAGCAGGGCGTTGGTCGCGACGGTGGTGCCGTGGGCGAGCAACTCGGCCGCCGCTCCCGCCCCGGCCTCGTCGAGCGCCGAGTGCAGCGCGCGCGTCGGGTCGTCCGGCGTGGACGGCATCTTGACTACGCGCCCGTCGTCCCCGACCAGGTCGGTGAACGTCCCGCCGGTGTCGACGCCGACCCTCATGCCGGACCAGCGTCGCCCGCTCGTCGTCGCCGTCGCAAGCTCCGTTTGCCACGACGGTCGGCCGTCGTGGTCGCGCGACGCGGCGGTTCTACTGCGCGTCGGCTCTCGGCTGCGCCGCCTGCATCAGATACCCGCGGGACCGGACCGTGCGCACCTCCACGCCGAGCGGCGCGATGCGGCGCCGCAGGCGGAGCATGTGCACGTCGAGGGCGTTCCGGGTGGGGGTCCCGTCCGGCCACGCCCGGCGGGCCAGCGTGTCGCGGCCGACCACCGCACCGAACCGGTCGACCAGCTTGATTGCGAGAGCGGACTCGACCGGCGACAGCGCGACCCAGCGGCCCCGGTAGCGCAGGAGGCCGTCCCCGTCGATGTGCGGCGCCGGCTGCTGCGTCTCGGACCGGGAGGCGAGCCGCGCCACACGTGCGCGCACGTCGCGGTCGTCGGCCGGGAGCCGGATCCAGTCCTCGAGGCAGTCGACCGACTCCGGCGGCTCCGCCTCACGGTTCAGGAGCAGCAGCCGGGGCGACCCCGTCTCCCGCAGCTCCAGCAGCCGGACATCCTCCTCCGGCCAGCGCACGAGCACCACGTCCATGCGGGGACGGTACGGGTGTCGTGTTTCGCCACTGTTTCGCCGCGGTGAACGGTGTTTGTTGCCACCGCTCCCCCAATACGCTGTCCGCGATGAGCCAGACGCTGTCGGAGAAGGTGTGGGAACGCCACGTGGTCCACCGGACCGAGGGCGAGCCCGACCTGCTGTACGTCGACCTGCACCTCGTGCACGAGGTCACCTCGCCCCAGGCCTTCGACGGGTTGCGCCTCCATGGCCGGACCGTCCGCCGCCCGGACCTCACCGTCTCGACCATCGACCACAACAACCCGACCACCAGCCGTGACCGCCCGGTCGAAGACCCGATCTCGGCGAAGCAGATGGAGGTCCTGGCCCGGAACTGTGCCGAGTTCGGCATCCAGCTGTACGGCATGGGCGACCCCGGGCGGGGCATCGTGCACGTCATCGGTCCCGAGCACGGCCTGACCCAGCCCGGGCTGACGATCGTGTGCGGCGACAGCCACACCTCGACGCACGGTGCGTTCGGCGCCCTCGCGTTCGGCATCGGCACCAGCGAGGTCGAGCACGTGCTCGCCACCCAGACGCTGCCGCAGGTGAAGCCGGGGACGATGGCCATCACGGTCGACGGGTCGCTCGGCGCCGGTGTCACGGCCAAGGACCTTGTCCTCACGGTCATCGCCCGCATCGGCACCGGGGGCGGGATCGGCTCGATCATCGAGTACCGCGGCTCGGCGATCCAGTCGCTCTCGATGGAGGGCCGGATGACGGTATGCAACATGTCGATCGAAGCGGGCGCCCGCGCCGGCATGGTCGCACCCGACGACACCACCTTCGCCTATCTCGAAGGCCGCCCGTTCGCGCCGTCCGGGAAGGACTGGGAGCGCGCGCTCGACGAGTGGCGAGGCCTCGCGACCGACTCCGGCGCCGCGTTCGACAAGGAGGTCGTGCTCGATGCGGCCGAGATCCGGCCGTCAGTGAGCTGGGGCACGAACCCGAGCCAGACGACGACCATCGACGACGTCGTGCCCGAGCCTGACTCCTTCGCGGATCCGTCCGAGCGCGAATCGGCCCGCCGCGCGCTCGGGTACATGGGGCTCAAGGCGGGGACTCCCATGCGTGACGTCGAGGTCGACACCGTGTTCATCGGCTCGTGCACGAACTCACGGGTCGAGGACCTTCGCGCCGCCGCCGCCGTCGTGCGCGGCCGGCGCGTCCGCGACGGGCTGCGGGCGATGGTGGTGCCGGGCTCGATGGCGGTGAAGGCGGCCGCCGAGGCCGAGGGCCTCGACAGGGTCTTTGTCGACGCGGGGTTCGACTGGCGCCCCGAAGCGGGCTGCTCGATGTGCCTGGCGATGAACCCCGACAAGCTCTCCGCCGGCGAGCGCAGTGCGTCGACGACGAACCGGAACTTCGAGGGCCGTCAGGGGAAGGGCGGGCGCACCCATCTCGTGTCACCCGCGGTGGCCGCCGCGACCGCGGTCGCAGGCCGCTTCACGACGCCGGAGGACCTCGACTGACATGCAAGCCGTGCAGGAGATCATCGCCCGCGGTGTGCCATTGGACCGGAGCGACGTCGACACCGACCAGATCATCCCGAGCGACTGGCTGAAGCGCGTCGAGCGCACCGGGTTCGGCGAAGGACTGTTCTCGGAGTGGCGCGAACGTTCCGACTTCGTGCTCAACCAGGACCGCTTCCGGGACGCGAAGATCCTGGTCGCAGGGCCGAACTTCGGGACGGGCTCGTCGCGGGAGCATGCAGTCTGGGCGCTCGAGGACTACGGCTTCCGGGCCGTCATCTCGCCGCGGTTCGCCGACATCTTCCGCAACAATTGCCTGAAGGTCGGTCTCGTGCCGGTCGAGCTTCCGCAGGACGTCGTGACACGCATCATGCGCATCGTCGAGGACGACCCCTCGGTCGAGATCGTGATCGACGTCGTGGACCGGCGCGTCGCCATCCCCGCCATCGACCTCGACGAGCCGTTCGACCTCGACGACCACACGCACCACCGTCTGCTTCACGGGCTCGACGACATCGGCCTCACGCTCGAACGCGGCGACGAGATCGCCGGGTACGAAGCCGGCCGCCCCGGGTGGTTGCCGAAGGTGGCCGCCGGAGGCTGACGCCGCGCGCGGCGGATATCCCCGGATCGCGCCCGTTCGGGCTGGATACTGGTGGGCCTGATGACTGTCGACCCGGTGTTGATCGTTCCGATCGCGTTGGGCGCGCTCGCATTCGTCGCCTTGCTCGCGTGGCTCCTCCCGCGGCGCTGGCGGCTGCGTCGGCGCCTCCGCGCCGCGTCCCGGAAGCTGGACTCGTTCGACCCGGACGAGCGTGCCCGCACGGGCGTGGCCGTGGCCGAGCTCGGCCTCACGCGGCGCACGGCGAACGTCCTGCTCCATGCCTTGCGCCGAGAGGAAGACCGGCGGGTGCGGTTCGCGATCGCGCTGGCCGTCGTCCGTGCGGACAGCAAGCGGTTCCGTCGCCGGCGGGTACAGCGACTCCGAAGATGGGCTGTCGAGCAGCTCGTCGAGAACGGGCACCCGGTGCATCGGGGACTCGAGTGGCAACAGCCGCGAAAGCGATCCGGGACCGCGTGGCGGGCACCCGTAGCGCAGTCCTGAGAACCGCCGCCTAGGTTCGGCGGGTGATCAACGCCGAGCTCGCGCTCACAACCCTGGCGGCGATGCTGTCGCCGACGACGCTGTCGTTCTCGGTGCTTGCGCTCCTGCTCGGCGACAAGCCCCGGCGCACCGGCATCTACTTCTACCTCGGCGCGATGGGCGCCACGCTCGCCGTCGGCATCGTCGCCGCCTTCGTCATCGGCGACAAGGCCGCTTCCCACCACACGTCGACCCCGAAGACGTGGGTCGCGATCTTCGACATCGTCGCCGGGGCGCTCTTGCTGATCTGGGTACTGCGCCTCGTTCGGCGGCCGCGCGACGCGAAACGGGCGGAATCGATGCTGGCGCAGATGAGCAAGATCGCGTCTTCCCCGGCGATCGTGATCGTCGGCGCCGGTGCCGCGCTCGCGAACCCGGGCGGCTTCATCCCGATCGCCCTCAAGGACATCTCGCAGACGAACCCGAGTGTCGTCCAGTACATCGTCGACTGGATCTTCTTCTCGATCGTGTCGCTGCTCCCGCTCCTCGGCGCGCTCGTCCTGCTCTTCGTCGCGCCCGTCTGGACTCAGCGCAAGCTGGAAGGAGCCCGTGACTGGCTCCTCGGGAACGCTCGAACGATCGCGGCCGTCATCGTCGTCGTGCTGGCGGCCACGCTCCTGTACAACGGCATCTCAGGCCTGTGAGGAGCTAGCCGGGCTTCACCCCGGCGAGCAGCGCCATCTCGCGCCACTTCCAGTGGCAGTCGACCTGCTCGAAGCCGATCTCGCGCAGCCAGGCCAGCTGCGTCTCGACGGCGACGAGCTTGTTCGACGGGTCGTCCTCGGCCGGGGTCTTGCCGATGGCAGCGAGGAAGTCGACGTGCAGCTCGGGCGTCGCCGAGTCGACGTGCTCGAGGTTCAGGAACCTGCCGCCGGCCTCCAGCGCGTCGAACACCTCGCCGTACAGCGCCCGCTTGCGCTCATCGACGCAGTGATGGATCGCGAAGCTCGAGACGACGAGGTCGAAGCAGCCCAAGGGCGGCAGCGGGAGGTCCAGGTCGTGCTCGACGACCTCCACGTCGCCGTCACCGGCGAACCGCTTTCGGGCGAGCCCGAGCATCTCGCCCGAGAAGTCGACGCCGACACCCTCGGCTTCCGGGTGCACGTTGCGCACCAGACCGAGCGTGTAACCGTCGCCCGTCCCGAGGTCGAGGACACGGCGCGGCGCCGGCGGGAGCAGCTCCATCAGCACCGCGAACCCCTCCATGCGGTGCGGGAGGTCGTCGCGCTCGCTCAGGTATCGCTGCGCCCACGCCGACTCGGTCCACAGATTGACGGGCGCGCTCACGGGCCGATCTCGATCTCGCGTTCCTCGCCTCGCTCGCGCAGACGCACGATCCGGTTGACGGCGTTCAGGTAGGCCCGAGCCGAGGCCTCGACCACGTCGGTCGACACGCCGCGCCCCGACACCTTGAAGCCGTCGGCCTCCATCTGGATTACGACGTCGCCGAGCGCGTCGCCGCCGCCGGTGACCGCGTGCACCTGGAAGTCGGTGAGCCGGCCCTCGACGCCCGTGGCCGCAGCGATGGCGGCGATGGCGGCGTCGATCATCCCGTTCCCGGAGCCCTCGGCGTCGATCTTGCCGTCGCCGTTCGCCACCACGACCTTGGCCGTCGGCGTCGACGACATGCCGCCCGACAGCGTGAGGTCGATGAGGTCGAACCGGTGCACGTACCCGGTGCCGAGCTCCTCGGCCACGATCGCCTCGATGTCGGCCTCGGTGATCTGCACCTTGCGGTCGGCGAGCTCCTTGAACCGGGTGAACGCGGCGTTCAGCGCGTCGCCCTGGATCTTGATGCCCATCTTCCCGAGCGAGTCGGCGAACGCATGCCGGCCTGAGTGCTTGCCCAGGACGATCTGCGCCGCCTCCTGGCCCACCGCGTTGGCGTCCATGATCTCGTACGTCTCGGGGTCCTCGAGGACGCCGTGCTGGTGGATGCCGGCCTCGTGCGCGAACGCGTTCCGGCCGACGACGGCCTTGTTGTACTGGACCGGATAGCCGGTGAGCCGCGACACGATGCGCGACGTGCGCGCCAGCTCCTCGGTGCGCACGTTCACGTCGAGGTGACCGAAGTAGTCGCTCCGCGTCTTGATCGCCATCACGATCTCCTCGAGAGCGGCGTTGCCGGCACGCTCCCCGAGCCCGTTGATGGCGCACTCGACCTGTCGGGCCCCCGCCCGCACGCCGGCGAGCGAGTTCGCGACGGCCAGGCCGAGGTCGTTGTGACAGTGCGTCGAGACGACGTAGTCGCCCCGGACGCGGGCGAGCACGTACGAGATGAGCTCGGCGAACTCCTCGGGCACGCCGAACCCGACGGTGTCGGGGATGTTGATCGTCGTCGCGCCGTTGTCGACGGCGACCTGACAGACCTCGCACATGAAGTCTTCGTCCGACCGGCTGCCGTCCTCGGGCGAGAACTCCACGTCGTCGCAGTAGCTCTTCGCGCGGGCGACACCCGCCGCTGCCTCGTCCTTGACCTGGTCCTCGGTCATGCGAAGCTTCTTCTTCATGTGGATCGGGGACGTCGCGATGAAGACGTGGATGCGCGGGCGCTCGGCGTGCCGCACCGCTTCCCACGCCCGGTCGACGTCCTTGAAGCCGGTGCGCGACAGGCCGGCGATCGTGGACCCGCGCACACCCTTGGCAATGGCCTCGACGGCGTCGAAGTCGCCCTGGCTCGCGATCGGGAACCCCGCTTCGATGATGTCGGTTCCGAGGCGCGCCAGCTGCTCGGCGATCTCGAGCTTCTCGCCCACGTCCAGCGAGATGCCGGGCGACTGCTCGCCGTCCCGCAGCGTCGTGTCGAAGATCCGTACCTGGTCCATCTCGATCTCCCGATCCGTCTCGTGGTCTTTCCAAGCAACGAAAAACCTCCCCGGCCCGTAGGCACGAGGAGGCGTCCGCGAGCACCGAAAGGCGCTCGCAACTAGATAAGGAGCAGGCTCTGGGCGCGCAGTTCCTTGGTCATGGTCCGGCAATGGTCGCAGGCGTGCGGGGGAAGAGTCAACTTCTTTCGCGCGTGCGAGACTCTGCCCGTCGAAGGAGGGGACGGCCGTGAGGCGATTGGTGAGGCGAGTGTTCATGCTGAGCGTGGTGGCCGGGACGGCCTACGCGATCTGGCGGTGGTTCGAGTCACAGCGCTCCGACACCGGCTTGAGCTGGGAGGCCCAGCCGGCTCCCTTCCCGCCGCAGCCCCGGACCGAGCCCCCTCCGCGCACGCCGTCGAACCCGAGCCCGACCGCGCCGGTGACCGCCACCGAGCCGGTCGCGGCACAGGCTGCCCCGACTGCGCCGGCGGGTGGCGGTGATGCGTGGGTCGAGCCGACCGACGGCGCGTGCCCGGCGAGCCACCCCGTAAAGGCGAAGATGTCGAGCAAGATCTTCCACGTCGAGGGCGGCCTCAACTACGAGCGGACCCACCCCGACCGTTGCTACCGCGACGCCGCTGCCGCCGAGGCGGACGGGCTTCGCAAGTCGGCGCGCTGACGACGGGCGAGCCTTGACGGGCCACCCGCGCAATGCGGGTGGCCCGCCTCCGAGCGGCGGTTCGACTAGTGCGCGGGATGGAACTCGCCACTCAGGTCGTGGACGGATGCGTCGCGACTGCCGAGCGGCGGCACCTGCCAGCGGTTCTCGATGGTCGCGAGGATCGACGTCGTGTCGTATTGCGTGTGGTCGACGCCCGTCTTCTGCAGGAGCGGCGAGATCACCAGAGTGGGCACGCGCTCACCCGGGCCCCACTGGTCGCTGACTCCGTGGGCCGTCGGCGGCGGGACGTGATCCCAGAAGCCCCCGTGCTCGTCGTAGGTCACGACGATGGCGGTGTGCTCCCAGTCGGGACCGGCCTGAATCGCCTTGATGAGGTCGACAAGGTGTTGCTCACCCGAATTCACGTCGGTGTAGCCCGGATGCTCGTTTTCCTCGCCGAGCGGCTTGACGAACGAGACCGCGGGCAGTTTCCCGCCTGCCGCCTGCGACAGGAAGTCCTGCTCGTCCTGGAGGTGTGAGCGCCCCGGAGCACCCTCGGCGTAGTTGGCGAAGTAGTTGAACGGCTGGTGGTGGTACTGGAAGAGGTTGTCGCCGCAGTACGGGTACACGTCGGCCGGGTTGTGGTTCGGATCGCCACACACGCCGGGCGTCGCCCCGTTCGTCCATCCGGCGCCGGTGGTGACGCCGGCGGCGTTGTCCCACCCGCCCGAATACCACGCCCAGCTCACGTCCTTGGCGCTCAGCTCGTCACCGATGTTCGACGACGAGAGCAGCGGCAACCGCTGCGCGGGCGCCGACGAGGGTGAGAACGGCTGCGACGCCGGCTGGATCGTGTTGACGGCGTAATCGCCGCACACGACGCCCGGCGGCTTCGCCGGAGCTCCGGCCGGCGGCGTGCAGGACGCGGTGAGTGCCTTGTCCTTGGCCTTCGAACCGAGCGGCGACGCGTACAGCGGGTAGCTCGTCGGCATGCCGTTGGCGTCCACCACGGAATGCAGGTCGTTCGCAGAGCCGTCGTTCAGCGCGCCCGCGAACACCGGCGTCTGTCCCGCCACGAGCCACTGGTGGTTCAGGAACGAGCCACCGAAGGACGCGTGGAAGAAATGGTCATCGACGAGCGACGGCGGCGCGCCCGGCGCGGTGAGGTACTGGTACACGGGAAGGTTCGTCGTCCGGTAGTAGCCCTGGGTCAGACCGACGGCGTCGCTGCCGGTCGTGAAGCGGTCCATCTTCCCGGCGTCGATCTGGTACTGCTCCTGGTAATAGCGGTGCACCAGGTCCTCGGTGTTCTGGTTCAACGGGATGTGGTCGTCGATCCCGAAGAGCTGGTTCGTGAACGCGCTCGCGAACCCGCGCGGATCCGTGCAGGACGCCGGCAGAGGCGGAGACGTGAGCTTCGGGTCGTTCTGCTTCAGGCAGGCGTACGGCGCTCCGCCTTGGTCGACCTGGGTCTGGTTCGGGGTCGTGTTCGCGGGGGTCGCGATCCCGTCGACACCCGGCCACAGCCCGTACAGGTTGTCGAAGCTGTGGTTCTCCTCGTAGATGACGACCAGGTGGTCGATCCCGCGGAGATGCGGATCCACCTGGCCGCCGTGATTGCCGTTGTCGGCGCCGGCGGGGGCGACGGCGACCATCGACGCGGCGATCAGGACGAGGCTTGCCAGCGCGGCGATTCCCAAGCGTCGGGGCACGGGCTGCTCCGTTCGTCAGCGTTCAGGACGCGGCGAACGTACGGGCGCACGGTGACGAGCCGGCAACGACTGGGCCACAACGCCCTGAAAAGCCGCGAAAACCTCGGACGGGCGGGCGCCACACCCGCCCGCTGGTCGGCCTAACCCAGCTCGATCGCCTTGGCGTCGACGACGCCGCGCTCGGCTCGGAGCGCGTCGACGACTTCGGACGGGACCGGCGTGGACGTGGTCAGGGCCATGAGGGCGGCTTCGCCGGACGGGCTCTTGCCGACCCGCATGTCCTCGATGTTCACCTCGGCCCCGCCGAGGATGGTCCCGACCCGGCCGATGATGCCGGGGCGGTCGTCGTTGCGGACGACGAGCATGTGGCTCGAGGGCGGCACCTCGATGCTGTGGTCGTCGATGCCGACGATCCTCGCGTCGCCGCGCTCGCCGGTGAGCGTGCCGGCGACGTGGACGGGCCGACCGCTCACCCGGCCCCGGAGAGACACGAGGTTCACGTAGTCGCGCGTTGACGACGTCTTCGTCTCTCGAATGTCGAGGCCCCGCATCTGGGCCAGCTGGGGCGCGTTCACGAACGACACCGGCTCGTCGACGACCGGCGCGAGCACCCCACGCGTGATCGCGAGCGTCAACACCCGGCAGTCGTAGTCGGCGATCTCACCCTCGTAGGTGACCTCGAGCGTGTCCGGCACGGCACCGGCGAGCGCCGTGAACAGTGTGCCGAGTCGTTCGGCGAGCGGAAGGAACGGCCGCACCGTCTCGGACGCCTCCGTGGCGGCGACGTTGACGGCGTAGGGCACGAAGTCGCCGCGCAGTGCCAGCACCACCTGCTCGGCGATCGTCTGCCCCGCCTTGTCCTGCGCCTCCGTGGTGGACGCGCCGAGGTGCGGCGTCACGACGACGTTCTCCAGCGTGAACAGCGGTGATTCGGTCGTGGGCTCCTCGTCGAACACGTCGAGCGCGGCGCCGGCGATCCGCTCCTCTCGCAGCGCCTCGTCGAGCGCTTCCTCGTCGACGATGCCACCCCGCGCCGTGTTCACGATGCGCAGCGTCGGCTTGGCTTTGGCGAGGACGTCGCGGCCGATGAGGCCGACCGTCTCGGGCGTTCGGGGAGAGTGCACGGTGAGGAAATCGGCCATTGCGACGAGATCCTCGAGCGTCGGCAGCAGCTGGATGCCCAGCTGGCGGGCGCGCTCGTCACTCACGTAGGGGTCGTAGGCGGCGAGCCGCATACCGAAGGCATGCGCGCGCTGAGCCACCAGGACGCCGACGCGACCCAACCCGACGACACCGAGCGTCTTGCCGTACAGCTCGACTCCCTCCCAGCGGGACCGGTTCCAACTGCCGCTTCGCAGGTCCCGGTCGGCCTGGGGGACGTTGCGGGCCTGCGCCAGTAGGAGCGCGATCGTGTGCTCGGCGGCCGACAGCACGTTCGACTGCGGCGCGTTCACGACCATCACGCCCCGGCGGGTGGCCGCAGCGACGTCCACGTTGTCGAGGCCGATGCCGGCCCGTCCGACCACGACCAGGTCGGGGGCGGCGGCGAGCACCTCGGCCGTCACCGGCGTCGCGCTGCGAACGATCAGCGCGGCCGCGTCGTGCACGGCCTCGAGCAGCTGGTCGGGATCGAGCTCGAGGCGCTCGTCCACGTCGAGCCCCGCAGCTTTGAGCGCCTCGATCCCACGGGGTGCGATCTGCTCGGCGACGAGGACGCGGGAGGTCACCAGTGCTTCTCCTTGTCAGGCGAGGAGCTTGGCGATCCGCTGCACGCCTTCCTCGATGTTCTGATCCGACACCGCGAAGGTCAGGCGCGCGTACCCGGGCGCGCCGAACGCCTCGCCGGGGACGACGGCGACCTTGGCCTCGTCCAGCAGCAGCGCGGCGAGCTCCATCGTGTTGTGCGGCGTCTTCCCCGCGATCTCGCGGCCGAGCACGTCCTGGAAGGACGGGAAGCAATAGAAGGCTCCCTGCGGCTCGATGCAGGTCACGCCGGGGATCGCCGACAGCAGCTCGTGCATGCGACGACCGCGTCGTTCGTACGCGGCGCGCATCGTCGCGACCGCCTCGAGGTCGCCCGTCAGGGCTGCGATCGCGGCCCGCTGCGACACGTTGCCGACGTTGGACGTCGAATGCGACTGGAGGTTGATGGCTGCCGGCATCACGTCGGGAGGGCCGATGATCCATCCGACCCGCCATCCGGTCATGGCGTACGTCTTGGCGACGCCGTTGACGATGACCGTGCTGCCGGCGACTTCGGGAACGAGCCCGGGCATCGACGTGAACCGGTGCTTTCCGTACGTCAGGTGTTCGTAGATCTCGTCGGCGATCACCCAGACGCCATTCTCGACCGCCCACCGTCCGATCGCCTTCACCTCGGCCGGTGGGTACACGATGCCGCTCGGGTTGCCGGGCGATACGAAGAACAGCGCCTTCGTGCGCGGGGTGCGGGCGGCGTCGAGCTGGTCGACGGTCACCCGGAACTCGGTCTCCTCCGTGGTCGGCACCACGACCGACTCACCGCCGGCGAGCGAGATCGCCTCCGGGTACGTCGTCCAGTACGGCGCCGGGAGCAGCACCTCGTCGCCGGGGTCGACGATCGTCTGCAGCGCCTCGTACACCGCGTGCTTGGCCCCGTTGGTGACGAGCACCTGCGACGCCTGGCAGTCCACCCCCGACTCGCGGCGGGTCTTCTCGGCGATTGCGAGGCGAAGCTCGGGAAGCCCGGCGGTCGGTGAGTACCGGTGGTTGCGGGGATCCCGGGATGCCTCGACGGCGGCGACGACGATGTGCTCGGGCGTGGGGTAATCGGGCTCACCGGCACCGAAGCCGATCACGTCCTCGCCGGCGGCGTGCAGCGCCTTGGCGCGGGCGTCGACCGCCAGCGTGGCCGACTCGGTGATCGCGGTCGCTCGGCGCGAGATGCGCGTCATGCCGCCATCGTGCCACGCGCCCGCGGCAGCGGGGCGGGCTTTGTGCGCAGCCCGCAGCCTGTGCCCCGGCGAACCGTCAGGCGACGGCGGAGCCCGCCGTCTCGAACGATCCGAGATCGGCGAGGCGGGGGTCGTTCGAGAACACCTCGACGATGGGCTCGTCGAGACCGAGGCGACGCTGGACGACGCGCACGAAGTTCTCCTGGTTCCAGAGCATGAGCGTCACCGCGACGCCGGCCTCGCCGGCACGAGCCGTACGACCCGACCGGTGCAGGTACGCCTTCTCGTCTTCGGCCGGGTCGTAGTGCACGACCACGTCGACGTTGTCGACGTGGATGCCGCGCGCTGCGACGTCGGTGGCGACGAGCACGGGAAGCTTGCCGCTGGAGAAGTCGGCCAGGGCCCGCTCGCGCGCGCCCTGCCGGAGATCGCCGTGGATGGCCCCGGCACGCACACCCTCACGGCGAAACTGGCTCACGAGCCGGTCGGCGCCGCGCTTGGTCCGCACGAAGACGAGCGTGCGCTCCACGCCGCGGCTGATTGCGGCGGCGACCTTCACCTTGTCCATCTGGTGGACGTGCAGGAACCGGTGTGTCATCTCGTCGACCGTCGCTTCGGGCGATTCGACCTCGTGCTTGACGGGATCGTGCATGTAGCGGTTGACGAGCTGTCGCACCCCGCCGTCGAGCGTGGCCGAGAAAAGCATCGTTTGATGCTCGGACTCGATGCGATGCAGTAGCTTCTGCACCTGGGGCATGAAGCCGAGGTCGGCCATCCGGTCGGCCTCGTCCACGACGAGGACCTCGACCGCGCGCAACGACAGCTCGCGGCGTTCGAGGAGGTCGATGAGGCGCCCCGGCGTGCCCACCACGGCGTCGACGCCCTTGCGGAGGGCGGTGATCTGCCGGTCCATCGACGCCCCGCCGTAAACGGCCGAGACTCGTACGCCGCGCACCTTGCCCAGCGGCGCGAGCACGTTCTTGACCTGGTTGGCGAGCTCACGGGTCGGCGTGAGCACGAGCGCCCGCGGCGTCTTCGGCTCCGCCCGCCCGATTCGCTCGAGCAGCGGAAGCCCGAACGCGAGCGTCTTGCCCGAGCCGGTCTTGGCCTTGCCGCAGAGGTCGCGGCCGGCCAGGGCATCGGGGATCGTGAGCTCTTGGATCGGGAATGGTTCGGTGATGCCGTCGCGCGCGAGCGCGTCGACGAAATCGGCAGCAACGCCGAGTGTTTCGAACGTGGGTGACAAGGGGGAACTCGCTTTCGTCCTCTTCGGGCTCGTTGGTATCGGTAGCGCCCGCCGCATGCTGCGGCGGTGGGTCCCCTCGGAACCCGTGCGCGAGCCGCGGACGGAAGCGATGAGGTGACCCGCGAGCCGTGCCGTTGCAGTGGCTTTGTGCTCGCCTTCCCTATTGTACCAGGTCAGAGGCCCAAAAGGTGGCGGAGCGTGGTTCCGCACGACGCGGGTACGTTCGCGCGGCGGCGGCTTTGCCGATCGTCGCCGCAAAGCCGGAGCTCGCGACGGCGACAGGAAGGGCATTTATGGAGTACGTGCCCGGCGAAGGCGAGGACGAGACGATCCTCGACGTCCTCGGCGAGCTCGAGTCGCTCGGGTTCACGGGCCAGTTCATGCCGCGCGAGGGCGGTCAGGTCGAGTGCCTCACCTGCCACCGGCTGTCCCCCGCCGACGAAACGGTGTTCCGGCAGCTGCGGCGCCTCGAGGGAGCGTCCGACCCTGACGACATGCTCGCGGTGGTGGGCCTGGCGTGCCCGCACTGCAGCGCGCAAGGCACGGCGGTGCTCGGCTACGGCCCCGAGGCGGCGGCCGTCGACACCGAGGCGCTCGAGCGGCTCGAGGACGCGCGCCGTCGAGCCGAAGGCGACGCGCCGTGACCACCCCCGACGCCATCGTCATCGGCAGCGGGCCGAACGGCCTCGTCGGCGCCAACCTGCTCGCCGACCGGGGCTGGGAGGTGCTCGTGCTCGAGGCGCAGCCCGACCCGGGCGGCGCCGTTCGCAGCGGCGAGCTCACCGAGCCGGGATTCGTGCACGACCGGTTCAGCGCGTTCTACCCCTTGGCGGCGGCGTCGCCCGTCATCCGCGACCTCGGGCTCGAGGAGTTCGGGCTCCGGTGGCGCCACGCGCCGATCGCGCTCGCGAACCCGACACCCGACGGCGGGTGCGCGGTGCTCTCGACCGACATCGACGAGACGGCGGCGTCGCTCGACAACTACGCACCCGGCGACGGCGCCGCCTGGCGCGCGCTGTACGCACGGTGGCAGCGAGTCGGCCGGCAGCTCGTCGATGTGCTGCTGACGCCGTTCCCGCCCGTCGTCGCCGGAGGTCGCCTGGCCGCGGCGATCGGGCCGCGTGACTGGGCCACCTTTGCGCGGTTCGCGTTGTTGCCCGTCCGTGTCATGGCTCAGGAGACGTTCGCCGGCTCGGGTGGTGCGTTGCTGCTCGCCGGCAACACGCTGCACACGGACCTCGGGCCCGAGCAGACGCTCGGCGGGTTCTTCGGTTGGGTCCTGGCGTCGCTCGGCCAGGAGCACGGCTTTCCCGTTCCGGAGGGTGGAGCCGGCCGCCTCACCGACGCGCTCGTCCGCCGGCTCGAGGCGCGCGGAGGGCGGGTCGTCTGCTCGACCGCCGTCACCTCGATCGAGGTGCGGGGCCGGCGCGCGGTGGCAGTACGCACCGAGCACGGCGACGAGATCGGTGTGGCGCGCGCCGTGCTCGCCGACGTGGGCGCGCCCGCGCTGTACGGCTCGCTCGTGCGTCGGGAGCACCTGCCGGCGCGCGTGCTCGACGGCATGCGCGGGTTCGCGTACGACCACGCGACGGTGAAGATCGACTGGGCGCTCGACGGCCCGGTCCCGTGGTCAGCCGAGCCCGCCCGCCGTGCCGGCACGGTGCACCTCGGCGATTCGCTCGACCATCTCAGCGAGGTGGCGGAGCAGCTCGCGACGGGGCGCATCCCGGCAAAGCCGTTCGTGCTCATCGGGCAGATGACGACGAGCGATCCGACCCGATCACCGCCGGGGACGGAGAGCGTCTGGGGCTACACGCACGTGCCGCACCGACCGCTCGGCGACGCCGGGGGTGACCTCTCGGGCAAGTGGGACGAGCGCGAGACCGAGGGCTTCGTCGCCCGCGTCGAGCGTGAGCTCGAAGCACGCGCGCCGGGTTTCACCGACCGGGTCGTCGGCCGCAACGTCCTCACGCCGCCGATGCTCGAGGCCGCCGACGCGAACCTGGTCGGCGGGGCCGTCAACGGGGGAACGGCACAGCTCCACCAGCAGCTGATCTTCCGACCGACCGTGGGATTGGGACGGGCCGAGACGCCGATCCGCGGGCTCTATCTCGCGTCGGCGTCCGCACATCCCGGTGGCGGTGTGCACGGCGCGTGCGGCGCCAACGCGGCGCGGGCGGCGCTGGCGGCCGACGGACGGCGACGGTTCGTCGCCGCGATCTCCCGGTAGCTACCAGGGCATCGACACGCCGCCGTTGGGCCTGACGGTCTGGCCCGTCACGAACGACGCCGCGTCCGATACCAGGTAGAGGATGGTCCACGCGATGTCCTCCGGCGTCCCGATCCGTCCCAACGGCGACATCGCGCCGAAGCGCTGCTTGTACTGCTGGAGGCGTTCCTCGTTGACCGTGCCGTCGGCGTCGACGAAGTGCTGGCGCGAGAAGTTCGTGAGGATCACGCCCGGGGCGAGCGCGTTCACGCGGATGCCGGCCGGCCCCGCTTCCATCGCCAGCGTCTTGGTGAGCATGGCGACGGCGGCCTTCGTCATCGCATAGCACGCCAGTGTGGGCGCGGGTGTGTCGATGGCACCGGACGAGATGTTGATGATGCTCCCCGACTTCTGCGGTGTCATCACCCGGAGCGCGGCCTGGCAACCGTAGAACACGCTCTTGAGATTGATGGCGAGGATGCGCTCGAAGTCCTCGTCGGTCACGTCCGCGACCATCTGGTTGTGCGGGATGCCGGCGATGTTGCCCATGATGTCGACGCGGCCGAAGTCGCCGGCGGCCCGGTCGACGAGTGCGTCGATGTCGGACCGCTTCGTGACGTCCGTGCGGAGCGGCAGCGCCGTCCCACCCCGCGATCCGATCTCGTCCGCCGTCGCTTGCGCGCCCTTCTCGTCGATGTCGCCGAGCACGACCGTCGCGCCCGCGCCCGCCAGCACGTGCGCGGTCGACCGGCCGATGCCGCTGGCGGCGCCGGTGAGCACTGCGACCCGGTCCGACAAGTCGAACGCCTCGTCGATGCCGGACGTTGCGGCCAGATCAGCCATGCCGTCCTCCGTGTGACAAGCGGTAAGGGCGTCGAGCCTACGCAGGCGCGTCGGAAATCCGCAGATCGAGTGTCAAGCTGTTGATCGATGAGTGAGCTCTCCATCGTCACGCTCAACCTTCACGGCGGGCAGCGCAACCGGGGCATCTCGACGCCGCGGCTGCGCCAGCACGGCCCGCCGCCGGAGAAGGTGGCGACCAACGGGGCGTTCGACGTGGCCGGCGCCTTGCGTTCGTTCGACGCCGACGTGCTCGTCCTCCAGGAATCGTGGTGGCCCGACGAGGGCACCGCCGTCGTCGACCTGGTGGCAGCCGACTCCGGCGCGACCGTGCACTGGGCTTCGTTCGGACGCGGGATCGTCGAGCCCTGGCCCCACATCATCTCGGCCCGCCCGCACCGGGCGAACGGCCGGATCGGCCTCGCCGTCGTGAGCCGCCTGCCGGCGCGCCTCGTCGAGATGATCCCGGTAGGCGACGTGCCGGGCGATCCGGCGTTGCGCCGGTGCGCGTTGCGCGTGGCGCTCGACGTCGGCGGACGGGACCTCGATCTCATCGCCGTGCACCTCAGCTCGCGACTGCCGTACGCACCGCCCATGCAACTGCGCAATCTCCGGCGGCGGCTTCCCCCGCCGGACCAGCGCGCCGTCATCGTCGGTGACTTCAACCTGTGGGGCCCGGCGGTGAGCGCGCTGCTTCCTGGTTGGCGCCGCGCGGTCCGAGGGCGGACGTGGCCCGCGCACCGACCGCACAGCCAGATCGACCACGTGCTCGTGCGCCACGACGTCGAGGTTGTGGACGCGGCGGTGTTGGACGAAGTCGGTTCGGACCACCGACCGGTACGGGTGACGCTCCGGCCGGTCTGACGAGCGGTGCGTCAGACGCCGGGCAGGCCGGCGGACGCGCGCATGTCGTTGTAGACGGTGAGCACCTTGCCGGCGTAGTCGGACGCCGCCGCCCAGTTTCCGTTCCCCATGTCGTTCCAGTTCGGGGCCTTGCCCTTGGGGTCCACCGAGTCGAAGACGGGGTCTGCGCACGGCGTCGCCAACGGCGGCTGCGAGCAACTCGTCGCGGACGGGTCGGCGTACGCGCGCAGGTGCTGGATCTGGGCCCGCACGCCGGTCTCCGCGTCGGGGAAGGACTTCCCGAGGAAGCCGCCGTAGTTGTTCTGCTCGCACTGCACCGAACCGCCGTAGCGGAACCACCCGGTCTCGATGATCGACTGCGCGAACGCGATGTCGCCGCGGACGTTCTCGGCATTGCCGTGCCACTGGAATTCCGCGGTCAATTCCTCCACCGACACGGTCAGGCACGGCGACCCGGGCGGCTGATGGGCCCAGAAGTACGCGGCCATCTGCTCGGCGGTGAGGTCCGACTGCCCCATCACGGGGACCGGGGCGCCGCCCGACGGGCCGAAACAGCCGACGGCGGCGAGGGCCAGCACCGCCACCAGGCCGAACGCGGCGAGCCGGCGAGAGGGGCGCACGAAGCGAGTCATCGGTCGGCGATCGGCCTGCCTTGAGGGAAAAGTTGCGAAAGTCATTCGAGTGGTTCGAGGGGCCAATGAGGTTAGCCGGGATCGGGAGGTACCATCCGGCCTCGTGACGAGCACCCCCCGCATCGGGCTGGTCCTGGGCGCCGGCGGCGTGATCGGACACGCGTTCCACGCCGGCGTGCTCGACGGCCTGTGCGACGCGACAGGTTGGGACCCGCGTGATGCGGAGGTGATCGTGGGGACCTCGGCGGGCTCGGTGGTCGGCGCGTTGCTGCGGGCGGGCTTCTCACCCCGGGACCTCGCAGCCCGTTCGACGGGCGATCCCGTCTCACCGGAAGGGGCCCGACTCGCGGCCCGTGCCGGCATGGGTGACGGACAAGCGCGCTTTCCGACCGGCCCGACCCGTCGGCGCGGCCTCCCGCGCATGGCGTCGCCGTCGCTGCTCATGCGGGCGGCGCTGCGACCGTTCTGGATGAACCGGCCCGGCGTGATGCTGGCCGCCGCGCTCCCCGCCGGGGCAGTGCCTACCGAGCTCGTCGCCGCCGCGTTCCGCCCGCTGTTCGGGTCCGACTGGCCCGAGCGGAACCTGTGGCTGACCGCGGTTCGTCTTCGCGACGGCAAACGCATCGTGTTCGGCCGCCCCGGAGCGCCACCCGCGCCGGTGGCCGACGCGGTGGCGGCGTCGTGCGCGATCCCGAGCTTCTTCGAGCCGGTGACGATCGGCGGCGTCGCATTCGTCGACGGGGGCGCGCACTCCCCGACCAACGCCGACTTGTTGGCTGACCACGACTTCGACCTCGTCGTCGTGAGCTCGCCGATGTCGGTGGCGGGCAACCGGCTCCGCCCGTCGCTCGACCTCCCTGCGCGCCGCCTGTGCCGGTTCTATCTGGGTCAAGAGGCGGCGCGCATCCGGCGCCGCGGCGTTCCCGTCCTCGCCTTCCAGCCCACCGGCGACGACCTCAGGGTGATGGGCATGAACGCGATGGACCCGGCCCGCCGCGGCCCCGTCACGCGGCAGGCACGAGCCTCAGCACTGAAGAAACTCGAACGCGACGACATCCAGTCTGTTCTCGGCAGCCTGCAGGCCGGTATGCGGACCTGAGCCTTCCGGGAGGCGTCAGCTCGCGGTCTGCTCCAGCTGCATGCGCTCGTACTCGGCGCCGGTGTCCTCCCAGTCCTCGTACTCGAGGACGCCGAGCTCGCCGAACTTCTGCCGCAGCCAGCCGTCGCCGGCGTCGAGGAGACCGAGCTTCTTGAGGTTGGGGACGATCTTCGAGAACAGCATCTTGCGGAACTCGCGCTGCATCGGCGCGTCGAGCATCACGCGCGTGCACTCCTTGACCGGCAGCCCGGCCCACTCCCAGACCTCCTGGCCGAGGAACCGGTCGCGCATCTTGACCGCAGCCTCGTAGCAGAACTCCTGGCGTTCGCGAATGTCGGCGGCGTCGAGGTCCTGGTACGCCTCCTTGAGCGACATGACGCCGAACGCGACGTGCCTCGCCTCGTCGGCCATGACGTACCGGGTGATCTGCTTCAGCAGTGGATCCGGCGACGTCTGGTACTGGAACCCGAAGGCTGCCAGCGCCAGGCCCTCGACCATGATCTGCATGCCGAGGTAGGTCATGTCCCAGCGGGAGTCGGAGACAACGTCGTCGAGCAGCGCCCGCAGGTGCACGTTGATCGGGAACTCGTGTCCCAACTTCTCGCTGAGGTACTTCGAATAGACCTCTACGTGCCGCGCCTCGTCCATGACCTGCGTGGCGGCGTAGTACTTGGCGTCGATCCACGGCACCTGCTCGACGATCTTGGCGGTGCAGATGAGCGCGCCCTGCTCGCCGTGCATGAACTGCGAGAGGACCCACCCCTGCTGCGCGGCGCCGAGGTCGAACCACTCGTCTTCGGAGAGCTTCTCGAACGGCGTGCCGGCGCGCTCGAGCGCCATCGTCGTGTTGAGCGGGTTGTTCGGGTCGCGGGCGATCTTCCACGGGTCGACGTCGATGTCCCAGTCGATGTCGGTGGAGACGTTCCACATCGACGTCTTGGCTTTCTCGTAGAGCTTGCTCAGGGCATCGCGGCTGCGTCCGTAGTCCCACGTGAACAGCGCGTCGCCGGCCGAGCGCACGTTGTGGACGGCCTCACGCTTCTCTGCGTCGGAGACGGTCTCGGCGAGCTCCTCCACCGTTCCCGAACGGATCTCCTGCTCGTCGACCGCCATGGCGCGCCTTCTTTCTTCCCGGTGCTGGATCTCGGCCTCAGTCTCTCGCAGATTCGTTCGCTGCCGGAGCACCGGCGGATTGCGCCGTCGCGTCGGGGCCTGTGTCGCCTGCCAATTTCAACAATTCAGACATTCCGTCCTCGACACCGCGGCACAGGACGCCGATGTCGGGAGCGGTGTCGTAGTCGCCGGTGACACCGAAGTTCAGCATCCCGTTGTACGAGAAGATCGCGACGCCGATCCGCAGGTGCCCGGCGATCGGCACGAACGGGAACGCCTCGAGCATCTGCCGGCCGCACGCGTAGAGCGGAAGCTGCGGTCCTGGGACGTTCGTGGTCACCGTGTTGATGTTGCGCTGCGGGATGCGGAACGCCACCCGCGTGCCCACGGCGAGGAGCAGCGCCGGCGCGAACCCCGACAGGGACGTCAGCACCTCGCCCGCGACGGCCTGCTTGGACTCCTTGAGCCCGGCCATCTGTGCCCGGATCGCTTCGAGCCGTTCGGCGGGGTCGGTGATCCCGACCGGCAGCTCGGCGAACATCGCCGAGACGCGGTTGTTGTAGGACCCGCGTTCGTCGGCGAGGCGCACCGAGACCGGCACGAGCGTGCGCACGACGCGTCCTGCAGGTGACTCGTCGCGCGCCACGATCAGGTCACGGAACCCGCGGGTGAGCACCGTGAGCACGACGTCGTTCACGGTGCCGCCCAGGGCGGAGCGGACGCGCTTCACGTCAGCGAGCGTCGTGTGCGCCCAGTCCCATCGTCGATGCGGACCGATCGGGCCGTTGAGCGACGACTCGACGGTCGGTCGCACGAGGCCGGCCATGGACGCCACGCCGCGGGCGGCGTCGACGAAGAGCTCGGCGAGCTGGCCCCATCCGCGGGCCGCGGCGCGCATGGCGCGGAACTGCTCGTACGGGCTGGCAACGAGGTCGCCGATGGCCTCGCTCACGAGTCGGACGTCGGACGGCTCTGTCTCGGGGCGCCAGGTGTCGACGTTGGCCGGCGGCGGCTCGCGCTCGGGGTCGAGCATGACCGCGAGCAGGTCGGAGCCCGACACGCCGTCGACCATGCAGTGATGCACCTTCGACACGAGGGCCCAGTGACCGTCCTGGAGGCCCTCGACCATCCACATCTCCCACAGCGGCTTGGTGCGGTCGAGCTGCTGGGCCATGAGCCGGCCGACGAGGTTGCGCAGCTCCTGGTCGCCGCCGGGCGGCGGCAGCGCGGTGTGCCGCAGGTGGTACCCGAGGTTGAAGTGCGGATCGTCGACCCAGACGGGACGGCCCAGATCGAACGGGACGAAGCGCACCTTCTGGCGGTAGCGCGGCACGAGCGGGAGCTTGCCGGCGACCAGGCCGGCGAAGTCGCCGTAGTCCGGGGCCGGTCCCTCGAAGATCCCGACCGAACCGATGTGCATGTGGTTCGCGTCGTTCTCGACGTGCAGGAACGATGCGTCCAGCGGGCTCATTCGGTCCATCGACGACCCCCCGGTCAGGTCCGCGGAGGGTACCGCGGGGAGATCGACCCCGCGGGCTCAGTAGGCCAGCAGCGCCCTGAGGTCGCGGGCGATGTCGTCCACCTGCGGGAGGACCGCCTGCTCGAGGGTCGGCTCGTACGGGACTGGGGTGTCGAGCGCGGCGAGTCGCCAGACCGGAGCGTCGAGATCCTCGAAACACTCGTCCGCGATCCAGGCCGCGACCTCGGCCCCGAACCCGCAGCGCAGGGTGTCCTCGTAGAGGACGAGCACCCGGCCGGTCTTGGCGACCGACTCGGCGACGATGTCCTGGTCCCACGGCACGAGCGTCCGCAGGTCGACGATCTCGACGGCGCCGCCGTCGGGATCGATCTCGCGGGCTGCGAGCTCGGCGCGGTGCACGGTGGCGCCGTACGTTACGACGGTGACGCGTTCACCGCGCGTCACGTACGTGCCCTTGCCGAACGGCAACAGCCAGTCCGGCGGTGGCAGCGGATCACGGTTGTAGCCCTGCCGGTACAGGTGCTTGTGCTCGAGGAACAGCACCGGGTCCTCGTACCGGAACGCGGTCCGCAGGAGGCCGGCGGCGTCTCGGGCGCGCGACGGGAAGGCGACGAGCAAGCCGGGAACGTGGGCGAAGATCGACTCGCCGCACTGCGAGTGCCAGATCGAGCCGCCCGTGAGATATCCGCCGATCGGGACCCGGAGGACCATCGGGCAGCTGAACTCGCCGTTCGAGCGCCAGCGCAGCGTCGCCGCCTCCGACCTGATCTGCTGCATCGCAGGCCAGATGTAATCGAAGAACTGCACCTCGGGACTGGGCCGCAGCCCCCGTGTGCCCTGCCCGATCGCGCGGCCGACGATGTTCGCCTCCGCGAGCGGCGTGTTGTAACAGCGCGCGATGCCGAACTCGGTCTGCAGCCCGAAGGTGACACCGAACACGCCGCCCTTGCCCGGCACCTTCCCGAGCACGCGCGGGTCGGCGTCGGCGACGTCCTCGCCGAACACGCGGATACGCGGGTCGCGCGCCATCTCTTCGTGGAGCGTGAGCCTGATCGCCTCGCCGAACGCGACCGGGTCGCCGGCCACAGCGGGCGGGTCGGGCGGCAGCTCGGTGACCGGTCGCGGGCCGACGAGGTGGTCCGAGATGCTCTTCGGGTCGGGGCGCGCCGCAGCCAGGGCGTCCTTGGCCGCGGCGGCCGCGAGCTCGTTCGCTTCGGCCCGCACTTCCTGCGCTCGCTCGGGCGTCAACACGCCGAGCCGGACGAGCTGACGTTCGAGGAGCAGGATGGGATCGTGCTCGGCTTCGTCCTCCAGCTCCTCGGCGACGCGGTACTTCTTCTGGTCGTCGGAGAGCGAGTGCGAGTACGGGCGCGTCACGGTCGCGTGGATGAGCCCCGGCCCCTGTCCGGCGCGCACGCGCTGGATCGCCTCGGCGCCCCGCGTCCGCACCTCGAAGTAGTCGCGCCCGTCGAGGACGGTCACGTGCAGGCCCCGGATGCCCATCACCATCTCCGACACAGGAGCGGGGGCCTGATCGCTTGCCCGTACCGAGATGGCGTACCCGTTGTCTGCGACCACATAGAGGACCGGCAGTCCGAGCCGGCACGCGGTGTTCAGGCTCTCCCAGAACTCGCCCTCAGAGCAGGCGCCTTCGCCGAGCGACACGTAGGTGACCTCGTCGCCGTACGCGCGGCAGCCGGGGAGGTCGCGCCCCACGATGTAGCGACCCGCCTCGGCGCAGCCGACGGCCGGCAGGCACTGGCTCCCTGTCGGGCTCGACTGGCTCACGATGTGGCGCGCCGCGTCACCCCAGTGGCACGGCATCTGCCGGCCGCCTGACGCGGGGTCGTCCGCGCTGCCGACCGCCTGGAGAAGGATCTCGAGCGGAGTGACACCGAGTCCGAGGACGAGGGCGCGGTCCCGGTAGTACGGGAAGAACCAGTCGTAGCCCGCGCGCAGCGACCGGGTCAGGCCGAGCAGCAGCGCCTCGTGCCCGGCGCCCGAGATCTGGAAGAACACCTGGCTCTGCTGGCGAAGCGCTATCTCTCGGTCGTCGATCGCGCGCGAGACGCAGGCGAGGCGATGGTCGGCGAGCGCTTCGTCGAGAGGGACGTCACCGTGCCCGTTGCGCCCATGCCCGTTGGGATGGTGCGCGAGCCGATCGAACAGCTTCACCACTTCGGAGGATACGACCGGAAGAACCGCTCCGGGTGGAACCCCCGTGACTACCGTGTGAACCGTGGCCACCGTTCATCCGGGCCGCCTCCGCCGACCGCGCCGAACGCGGCGCGAGTTCCGATCACCGGTGGTGCGGCGACTGATCGCCGAGCACCAGCTCGAGCCCGACACGATCAGCGGGACGGGAACGGCAGGACGCGTCACCCGCGACGACGTTCTCGCCCGCGCTGCCGGCGCGAAACCCGACGACACCGACGAGACGGTTGCCCTCAACCGGATCCAGCTGCAGACCGGCGCCAACCTGCTGCGCTCGCTGCAGGTCGCGCCGCACGCGTTCATCGCCATGGAGGTCGACTTCGAGCGGGTGGACCGCGCCCGGCGGGCCAAGAAGCTCAGCTACCTCCCGTTCGTGGCCCGCGCGGTCGTCGACGCCGTCGCCGCGTACCCGCACGTGAACGCGTCGGTCGGCGACGGCGAGCTCCTGGTGCACCACGACGTGCATCTCGGCATCGCCGTCGACCTCGATCACCAAGGTCTGATCGTGCCCGTCGTGCACGCCGCGCACGACAAGCGCCTGGTCGCGCTGGCCAAGGAGATCGCCGACCTCGCCGCGCGTGCCCGGGCGAAGCGGCTCTCCCCCGATGACGTCACCGACGGGACGTTCACGATCACGAATCCGGGCCCGTCCGGCACGACGATCTCGGCGCCGATCATCCACCAGCCGCAAGTGGCGATCATGTCGACCGACGGGGTCAAGCGCCGTCCCGTGGTCGTCGAGCTCGACGGCGGCGGCGAAGCAATCGTCGTGCACGCCATCGGGATGCTCGGCCTGAGCTTCGACCATCGCGCCGTCGACGGCGCCTATGCGTCGGCGTTCCTGGCGCTGGTGCGTGACATCATCGAGACGCGCCCGTGGGAGGTCGAGCTCTAGCTACGCGACCCAGCCGGAGTCGGAGAGCTTGCGGTCGATGGCGTAGGCGGCGCTGATCAACCCGAGGTGCGTGAACGCCTGGGGGAAGTTGCCCAGGTGCTCACCGTGCGGGCCCAGCTCTTCCGCGTACAGCCCTAGGTGGTTCGCGTAGCCGAGCATCTTCTCGAACACGAGCCGCGCCTTCTGGGCGTCGCCAGAACGGGCGATCACCTCCGCGTACCAGAAGGAGCACATGTTGAACGTGCCCTCTGCGCCCATGAGCCCGTCGGCGGCGGCGTCGCCGATGCGGTACCGGAACACGAGCGAGTCCTCGACCAGGCTCTCCTCGATCGCCCGCAAGGTCGAGAGCCAGCGCGGGTCGGTCGAGCTGATGAACTTCATCAGCGGCATCAGCAGCGTCGACGCGTCGAGCATCTTCGACCCCTTGTGCTGGACGAATGCCTGCTGTTCCGGATCCCAGAAGTTCGTGTAGATGTCGTCGTAGATCTCGTCGCGTGTCGCTCGCCACCGGTCGTAGGGATACGGGAACGAGCGGCGGTCGGCGAGGCGGATCGCCCGATCGACGGCCACCCAGCACAGCAGCCGTGAGTAGAGGAACTCGTGGCGCCCGCCGCGCACCTCCCACACGCCCTCGTCGGGAAGCTGCCAGTGGTCGGTCACCCAGTCCACGAGCCGGACGAGGTTGAGCCACAGGTCGTGCGAGATCGGCGCGCCGTACTTGTTGTACAGGTAGACCGAGTCCATGAGCTCGCCGTAGATGTCGAGCTGGAGCTGGTCGTAGGCGCCGTTGCCGATGCGGACCGGCGACGATCCGGCATACCCCTTGAGGTTCGGAAGGACTTCCTCGGTGAGGTCCTTGTGCCCGTCGACGCCGTACATGATCTGCAACGCACCATCGGGCTCGAGATCGTTGCAGCGATCCTCGATCCATTGCATGAATGCGCCCGCCTCGGCGGTGTAACCGAGCCTGATGAGCGCGTACAGCGTGAAGGACGCGTCACGGATCCACGTGTAGCGGTAGTCCCAGTTGCGTTCGCCACCGAGCTCCTCGGGGAGGCCGAACGTCGGGGCGGCGACGAGGGAGCCGAACGCGTCCGAGACGAGCAGCTTGAGCACGAGCGCGGAACGGTTCACGGTCTCCCGCCAGCGACCGTGGTACTGCGAGCGCCCGACCCAGGTACGCCAGTAGTTCACAGTCTGCTTGAACACGTCCGCGACGTAGTGCGGGGATTGCGACGGGCTCGGAACTCCGGGCTCGGCCTGCTCCATGACGAACGCCGCGGTCTCGCCGGCACGGAGCGAGAACTTCCCGACGACGGCTCCGTCCTTCACCTCCAGAGGTACCTGCGACCGCAGCCGCACCGTCCTGCCGTCGGGGCCCTCGGAATGGAAGAGGATCTCCCCCTCGCGCACGTCGACCTTGTGCCCGGCGCGGCCGTAGTCGAAGCGGGGGTCGAAGACGACGTCGAACGCCGACTCGCCGCGGACACCCTTGGCTCGACGGACGAGGGCGTGGCAGTGCTCGTGCTCGTCCGTGCCGACGGGCATGAAGTCGGACACCTCGGCGACACCGTCGCGATCGAGGGTGCGGGTGATGAGCACGTTCGTGTCGGGGAGGTACATCTGTTTCGTGGTGCCGGTGACGTTGCACGGCCGCAGCTGGAAGCGGCCGCCGTTCTCGGCGTCGAGCAGAGAGGCGAAGATCGTCGACGAGCCGAAGTGCGGGTACGACATGAAGTCGATCGTCCCGTCCGTGCCGACGAGCGCCACGGTGTGGAGGTCACCTATGACTCCGTGATTCTCGATCGGGAGGTACCCGCCGTTGTCCATTGTCCCCCGCTCCCTTGTCCCGCAGCGCGGTCGGGTCGATCTCGATGATCGCACGTTGATTCGCAGGCGACCGTCTCATCGGATGGGCGGCCACGGATAGCGTTGTCGGTTATGACGGAGATGGCCGGCAAAGTCGTCGTGATCACGGGCGGGAACACCGGGATCGGGAAGGAGGCCGCGGTCGGGCTCGCGAGTCTCGGCGCCCGCGTGGTCGTCACGTCGCGCAACGAGGAGCGCGGCCGGTCGGCTCGGAAGGAGATCGCCGACCGGAGTGGAAGCGACTCCGTCGAAGTCATGTCGCTCGATCTCGCGAGCTTCAGATCGATCCGGTCGTTCGCGGCCGACGTGCTCGACCGCTTCGATCACGTCGACGTGCTCGTCAACAACGCCGGCCTGATCCTGCACCACCGCGCCGAGACCCAGGAGGGCTTCGAGGAGACGTTCGGCGTCAATCACCTCGGCCACTTCCTGCTCACGGACCTGCTGCTCGAGCGGCTTCGCGCGAGCGCACCGGCTCGCGTCGTCGTGGTGTCGTCCACTGCGCACAAGAGCGCCCGGCAGGGACTCGACTTCGACGACCTCCAGGCCGAGCACAAGTACCGGTGGGCGCAGGCGTACAGCAAGTCGAAGCTGGCCAACATCTACTTCGCCCGGGAGCTCTCTCGCCGGCTCGACGGGAGCGGCGTCACCGTGAACGCGCTGCACCCCGGGTTCGTGCGCAGCGAGTTCGGGCGGGGTGGTGACCTCGGCGGCATCTACGGCTGGGGGATCAAGTACCTGGCGAGCCCCTTCGCGATCAGTCCCGAGAAGGGAGCGCGCACCTCGATCTACCTCGCCTCGTCACCCGAGGTGGAGGACGTGTCGGGCGGGTACTTCTACAAGTGCAAGCCCACCGCACCCTCGACTGTCGCACAGGACGACGATGCTGCGGGTCGCCTGTGGGACGCGAGCGAGAAGCTGGTCGCCTCCGTGCCTGCCTGATCCGCCCTTGCCTTCCGCCTCTCGGCGGTCAGGGGATCAGCACCACCCGCCCGAACGCCTGGCGGCTCTCGGCGTAGGCGTGGGCGCCGGCGGCGTCGGACAGCGGGAACGTCCGGTCGACGACGACTCGGAGGTGACCGCCGGCGATGTCCTCGAGATGTCGGGCGATGTTGGCGCGCACACGATCGGTGGTGATCTCGGCGCCCAGGAAGACGCCGGTCAGCGTCTGATTGCCCATCATCAACAACGACGCGTCGAACGGCTGCGGATCGCGTCCTGCGTTGCCGACGAGCGTGACCCGACCGCGGTACGCGAGCGCCTGCACGCTCCCTGCGAGCGTCGAGCCGACCGAGTCGACCACGAGGTTGACGCCTTGCCCGCCGGTGAGCTCGCGGGCGACCACCGGGAAGTCGTTCGTGCGGTAGTTGATGCCGTCGTCGAGCCCGTACTCGCGTAGGCGCTCGAGCTTCTCGTCGCTCGACGCGGTCGCGAGCACGGTCGCACCCGCCCGTTTGGCGAGCTGAATGGCCGCGAGCCCGACACCGCTCGCGCCCGCCTGGACGAGGACCGTCTCGCCGGACCGCAGATGCCCGAACTCGAACAGGCAATCGTCCGCGGTGCCCCACGCCACCGGCACGCACGCCGCCTCCACGATGTCGAGCCCGTCGGGCACGACCCACGTGATGATCGACGGCGTGGCGACCCGTTCGGCGTGCGAGCCCCACAACATCGTGCACACCACCCGTTGCCCGGGCCGGCGGTCGTGCACGTCCGCGCCGACCTCGGCGATCGTCCCCGCGCACTGGTACCCGACCACGTGCGGCGACGTCGCCATCTCGCCGCCGGCGCGATTGAGCGTGTCGCCGCCCTCGATGCTGATCGCTTCGACGTCGACCAGAACGTCGCCCGGCCCGCACACCGGGTCCGGCACGTCCTCGTAGAGGCAGACACTCGGCGGGCCAGTCTCGTAGTACACGGCAGCCTTCATCCCGGCGACGCTACCCGCCCGCCGGCTCACGACACGACGTGGAACTCGATCCGGTACACGAGCGTGTCGTCGTCGATCGGCCCGGCATGGGCTGCGCGGCGTCGGAGCTCCTCGCGGTCCTGCTCCCCCGATCGCCGGACGTCGGTGCGCGTCACGGTCGAGAACGGCACCTGCTCGATCGAATCGACCTCGATGACCACTGGCCCGACGGGGTAGCGGCCCCCGACCTTGACCTTGGGCCGGCGCCACAGCCGGAACGACACCGTGATGTCGCCGGAGGCGACGTCATCGCGCAACTCGGGGCTGAACTGCATGAGCAGAAGCTAGGGCGGATCGGGATTCTCTCCGCCGAGCTCCTCGGCGAGCAGGTCCATGAGCAGCACGTCGTGCCAGGTGCCGTCGGCGCCACGTTCGGCGCGGCGCTCGATGCCGACGGGGCGGAAGCCGGCCTTCGTGTACGCACGGATCGCGGCGGCGTTGTCGGCGGCGGGATCGATCGTCAGGCGGTGGTGGCCGTGGTCGTCGATCAGGTGCCGCGCCAGCGTTCGGACCGCGTCGGTGCCGACGCCGCGTCCGTGCACGGCGGGATCGACGTAGATGTCCATGCTCGCGTGCCGGTAGTCGGGCTCCTCCTCCGCCTGCCATTGGATCCAGCCGACGACACGGTCTTCGAGCTCGATGACGTAGGCCGTGCTGTCCTCTTCGCGGAAGTCCTCGAACACGGCGGCGATCATGTTGTCGCCGCCCCGCCAGTGGCGGTGGACCTCCGGGGTCGCGCGGACCCGTGCGAGCTCAGGGACGTCGTCGAGCGTGGCGGGTCGCAGCCGAACGGACTCCCCCTGCAGGATCGTCATCCGGAGATGGTTACCCCACTCGCGTGTAGACAAGGTCGAAGTCGTGCTCCCAGGTCGACCCGTCGTGGCAGATCTCCCACCCGCCCCGGACCGTTCGACCTTCGTCGCCGAACGTGCCCGTGAAGCGCTGCGAGAAGTTGAGCGGTGAGAAGTCACCCGTCGTCCGGCTGAGCGTCCAGACACCGTCGTCGAAGCGCATCGAGTACAGGCGGGCGACACCACGCGAGTCGAAGTAGTGCTGCAGGTACCCGCCGCTGCTTCCCGGATCGGACCCGATGATCGCGAGGCCGTCGGGCGCCTCGGGAACCGGCACGTCCCAGCGCTGGACGAGGAACGAGCCTCCCGTCATCCACTCGAAGACCGTCCGCCCGCGCAGGTCACTCGGCGCCCACGGGGCCACGGCTTCGACGCTCCACTCACCGACGAGCGGCTCGAGCGCCGCCAGCTCGGTGCTCGGGCTCTGTGGCTTCATGACCGCACCTCCTTCATCTTCCTTCATCTTCGACGTCCCGGGCGGGGCGAACTCATCGATTTTGAAGTGCGAAGCTGGACCCGCGCAGGGAGGTCGAGCATGCAGGAAGCGTTCGGGATGGAGATCCCGGAGACGCTCGAAGAAGCGTGTGATCCGGGCCGGGCGGCGTTGCTCGTATACGACATGCAGGTCGGAGTCCTGCAGCAGGTCCCGGAGCGGGACCACGTCGTCGAGGCGGTTGGACGAGTGCTCGAGGCGGCGAGAGGCGCGGGCGTGCGCGTCTTCTTCCTCCGTCACATGTCGCTCCCGAAGAACCTCGCCGGCGTGTTCCAGCTCCGCCAGGCAATGGCGTGGCAGCGGGTCTCGACAGTGGAGGAAGTCGAACCCTGGTTCCTGCGAGAGTCGCCCGGATTCCCGATCACCCCTGAGCTCGAGCCGCAGCCGACCGACGCGGTGTTCGACAAGCTCACCATGTCGGCATTCGAGGGGACGCCCTTGGACATCGCATTGCGCGACTGCGGGCTGAGCGTGTTCGTCGTCGTAGGGGTCGCGATCGAGATCGGCATCGAGCCAACCGTTCGGCACGGCGCCGACCTGGGTTATGTGCCCGTGGTCGTAGCCGATGCGTGCGGGGCGGGTGACGAGGCGGCGGGGAGGCGGGCGCTCGACACCATCCGCTTCATCGGCGACGCCTTCGTCACCGACACCGACACGATCCGCAAGCTGTGGAGCACCGGCGTCAGGACGTGACCGACAACCGCCGCATCGCAAGCTTCCTGAGCTCGTCGCCACGGATCTTGGCGTTCCCGGTCAACGACAGCTCGTCCTCGTCGAAGAACAGCACCCGGCGCGGGATCTTGTACGCGGCGACCCGGCCCCGCAGGAAGTCACGGACGTCGCCCTCGTCGACGGCCACGCCGTCGTGCGCGATCGCGCACAACACGACCATCTCCCCCAGCTTCTCGTCCGGGATGCCCACGGCCAGCGCCGCCTTCAGCCCGGGGTGCCGCAGCAGCGCCTCCTCGATCTCGACCGGCGACACGTTGGCGCCGCCCGTCTTGATCATCTCCGTCATTCGGCCGGTCCAGTGCAGGTACATCTCGTCGTCGACGAACCCGGCGTCCCCGGTGTGGAAGAAGCCGTTCTCGTCGAAGCACTCCTCGGGAAGCTTCTTCACGTACCCGAGCATGAGCGTGGTGCCTTTGACGGCGATCTCCCCGATCGCGTCGACCGGCAAGGGTTCGCCCGTGTCGCGGTCGACGATGCGCACCAGGTTCCCGGGCAGGATGACGCCCTGGCTGCGGTCGCGGATCTCGCGGGGCGTGTCGGCGGGCAGTGAGCTGATGATCGTGCACGTCTCACTGAGCCCGTAGGCGGCGCGGGGGCTCCACGTGTCCTCGACGTGCACGCTCGGATGACGGCCGAAGCTCGTGAACGCCTCACAGTGACGAATCGCCGACAGGTCGGCGCTCGCCCAGTCGGGATGGTCCTCGAGCTCGGCGAGCTGATGCGCCCACGCGTGCGGCGAGGTCACGCGCTCGCTCTCCAGGAGACGTAGGGCCTCACCCGGCTCGAAGTGCTCCTGCAGCACCAGGGACCCGCCGGCGGCGAGGGTCGCGCCCATCACCATCACCAGGCCCGCCGACCAGAAGAAGGGGAACGCGCTCCAGACCCTGACGCTCGGGTCGAACCGGAGCTGCTGAGCGAACCTCCAGCTCTGGATGGCAGGGCCCCGGTGCGGATGCAGGACGCCCTTGGGCGCGGCCGTCGTACCCGACGTATAGATGATGAGTGCGTGGTCGGCCGGGGTGATCTCGGCGGCCGACGCCTCCACGAGCTCCTCCGACACGGCGTCCCCGAGACGGATGAACTCGTCCCACGGCTCGACGGCGCCGCGGCGCTCGTCCAAGTCGAGGGCGACGACCCGGCGCAGGTGCGGGAAGCGGCTGGACCGCAGGTCGCCCGGCGCCGCCCGGGCGAGCTCGGGGCACAGCTCGACGAGCTGGTCGACGTACGCGTGACCGAGCAGCCGCGCCTGCGTGAGCAGCAGCTTGGTGTCGGAGTGACGGAGGACGTAGTCGAGCTCCGGCGGCTCGAAGTACGTGTTCAAAGGCACGGCCACGGCGCCGGCCAGCGCGACGCCGTAGAGCGCGGCAACCCATTCCGGGCGGTTCCCCATCAGGATCCCGACCCGGCTGTCCTTGCCCGCTCCGGTCCCGAGCACGGCGTGCGCAACGCGGCGCGCTTCGCCTTCGAGGTCCCGGTAGCTCCACCGCACCTCCCCGCCGTCGGGCTCGTGGAAGACCAGCGCCTCGCGCTCCGGGTACCGGCGCGTCACCTCGAGGAGGAAGCCGCTCAGGGTGAGCGCGCCCATCCCTTCCTCGGTCCCGGCGGGCGGGCCCCGGAACGTGGTCATGCGACAGCCCGGCTCCGGCGAGCTACTCGGGCAGCTGCACCTCGACCGGGCCCTTGGCCATCACCGCGCCGTCCTGCGTGCTCATGATGACTTCGAGCGTGACGAGCGAGGCGCCGAGCGTCTCGTCGTGGCGCTTGCCGGTCACCTCGGCGTCGAGGTACGTGACGTCGCCCTCGAAGGCCGGGAACCGGTACTGCACGTTCGAGTGCCGCACGAAGCCCTCGTGCCCGGCCCAGTACGCGACGTAGTCGAGCACCCACGCGCCCATCGACGCGCCGTACCCGTAGCCGCGCGGCATGCCGATGAGCTGCGCGTGCTCCTCGTCGGCGTGCCCGCGGGACGGCCCGCGGTACAGCCCGTCGGTCAGCGCCGGGTCTTCCTCACCGGCTTCGAGGTTGCGCTCCATCTCGGGGAGCCATCCCGCCTCCTGCAGGTGCTCCGGGCCCTCCTGATAGCTGGAGCCCCACACCGTGAAGGTGTACGAACGCCACTCGGTCGCGAAGCTGGCGATCGTGTGCGGCCCGATGGCGCGGCGCGGGAGCTGCATGCCCTCCTCGACGTCACCCCATCGTGGCGTCTCGCCCTCGCGGTTCGAGCGGATCCAGGCGAGGCGCATGCTCTCCACGTTCCCGAGTTGCTCGTCGGTCCACTGGGGGCGCGGAGCCGTCTGCTCGAAGAACCCGAGCCGACGCGCCTCTTCGGCGAGATAACGAACCGACGTCGAGCGCTGCAGGGCGACGACCTCGCCCCGCTGGTTGCGGTAGAGCGTGTCACCGCGGGAGAACATCGTCGGGCCCGCGAACTTCGTGTCGGAGACCTTGTAGTCGTGGAAGCGCCGCTCCATGCGCAGCAGGTCGCCCGGGAGGATGCGCGGCCCGCCGAACCACCATTCGTCGCCGCCGAAGATCATGTGCGTGCCGGGGATGCTGCCCACGATCGCGGGGCCGGCGCCATGGCCGACGTCGCAGCAGATCGTGAACGACTGCGGCGCGACGATTCGCCCGAATCGTGTCTTTGCCGCGAACACGTCGTCGTAGTGGAGCGGGTTCGCGTACTGCATGCCCTGCGCCCAGCGCCGGATGTCGTTGACTGCGACGGGCTCTTTGAGCTGCCCCCCGCCGACGGGTTGGCCGAGATGGCGGTCGACGTCCGTCGTGTCCAGCGTGACCCGAGACTCCTCGACCTTGGCCATGTGCCCTGCTCCCCTCCGCGTCGCGCCGATCACGCCGGCGCGCCCGCACTGTATGACAGGCGCGTCAGGTCGACCACCGGAGCACCGCAATCTGGTAAGGATTGTGGAGAGCGCGACGGCAGGGGGAGGTCGCGTGTTCGAGGTCATCGGACTCAGCCTGGGACGGCTGTCGGCAGACACCGTCCCCGCCGGAAAGCCGGTGAAGCTCGCGGGCCGCGGCACGGTCCTCGCCTACGACATGCCGGGCCCCCGGGGCGCGCCGACACTCCTCTTGTTGCACGGCCTCGGCGCGTCCGGGCTCCTGAACTGGTTCCCGGCGTTCGGCCCTCTGAGCGAACGCTTCCGGGTGATCGCAATGGACTTGCGCGGTCACGGCCGCGGGCTGCGCGCAAGATCGCGGTACCGGCTCACCGACTGCGCCGACGACGCCATCGCGCTCATGGACGCGCTCGACATCGAGCGCTGCATTCCGGTCGGGTACTCGTTGGGCGGCCCGGTCGCGCAGTTGATGTGGCGCCACCACCGCGATCGCGTCGACGGCCTCGTGCTGTGCGCGACGAGCCGCAACTTCCGCGGCAAGCCACACGAGCGGTGGGGGTTCTGGAGCCTCTGGGGTGCGTTGACCGCCCTTCGCCTTGCCGACGCGTTGCCGTGGCCGCGCCGCTCACCACCCGTCGCGATCCCGCCGCCGGCGCCCGAAGCGCTCGACGGCGTGCGGCTCCCGCGATGGGCGATTCGCGAGATGCTGCGCTGCGATCCCGTCGCGATGATCGGCGCTGCGTACGCGCTCGGGCAGTTCACGTCGCACGAGTGGGTCGGAAGCATCGATGTGCCCGTCTCGGTCGTCGTCACGCTGCGCGATCAACTCGTCTCGCCGTCGCGGCAGCGCAAGCTCGCGCAAGCGATCCCGGGTGCAACGATCCATCCCGCCGACACCGACCACGCCGCGTGCGTGCTCGGCGCCCGGGCGTTCGTGCCCGCGCTCGTCGAAGCGTGCGGATCGATCGCGGATCGCCTCGACGGAGCCCGACGTGTCGCCTGAGCTCAGGAGCGGGTAGAACACGACGACCCACCCGAACGAGGAGGGTCACATGGAGCTCGACGGCACCCGCGTGATGGTCACCGGCGCGTCCACCGGTATCGGCCGCGTCACGGCGTTGCGCCTGGCGCGCCGAGGGGCCCTGGTCTGGGCGGCCGCCCGCGACGAACGCCGGCTCGAGGAGCTCGCGGCCGAGCATTCCGGGATCGTGCCGGCGCCCGCCGACGTCTCGGACGATGCCGACCGCGCCGCTCTCGTCAAACAGTGCGAGCCGGTCGACGTGCTCGTGAACAACGCCGGCGTCGGCTGGCAGGGCATGGTCGAGGCCATGCCGCCTGAAAAGGTCCGGCAGCTGTTCGAAGTCAATGTGCTCGCGCTCATCGACCTCACCCAGCGCGTCCTGCCGGGGATGCTGGAACGGCGTCGCGGGCACATCGTCAACGTCGGCTCCATCGCCGGCTACGTGGCCTCGCCGAGCGAGACCGTCTACTGCGCGACGAAGTTCGCGGTGCAGGGGTTCACGGACGGCCTTCGCCGTGAAGTCGGCCGGCGTGGCGTGCAGGTCACGCTGATCGCGCCCGGTCCGATCAAGACGGAGTTCATCGCCCGGATCCGCACCGGCGAGCCCGCGGCCGAGCCGGGCGCGCTCGACTACGGCCTATCCCCGGACGCAGTGGCGAAGGCGATCATGCGCGCGCTCACCCGGGAACGCGTCCCGGGATACCGCACGATCACCGTGCCCAGAATCGGCGGGTTCAGTCGGATCGGCTCCGCACCGGTGATGTCCCACGCCACCGACCTTGCGACCCGCGGCCGGGCGCGCAAGGCACTGGCCGGCGAGGAGTAAGCGCGCCATGCCCGTCCGCCGGCGCCACGACAACAAAGGGCCGTACTACCAGTGGGGTGACCACGGGAGGAAGTACCGGTACACCCCCGGGGACAAGGACAGCAGGGAGCGGGCCAAGCGCGGCGCGACGCGGCAGGGGCAGGCCGCGCACGCCCACGGCTACCGCGGCTGACTCGCTCCCGCGTCGTCGTGCGCGGCGAGCCCGTGGCCACGCTCGCCCGCCTCGAGGAGCCGCGCGATCTCGTCGACCTCCTTGACGACGGAGTCGGCGAACCACTGCCCGCCGATCCGGTCGTACAGCCAACCGAGGGGACCCCGGCCGAGGTCCATCTCTTCGACGTGGTGGATACGCGTACCGCCTTCGACTTCGTCGATCTCGAACCAGGCGTGCAGATGTTGGGGCACACCGTGCTCGAGCGTGACGTCGATACGGTTCGGCGCCTCCCAGCGGTAGCGGGTGACCACCGAGCCCGGGAACTTGCCGAGGAAGCGGCCGTCCTCGCGGGCGATCATGCCGTCGGCGGTGTCGCCGAGCTTGGTGACCCACACCATCTTGGTGTCGGCCTTCGTGTACTGGGCTGGATCGAGCACGAAGTCGAACGCCTCCTTCGGCGTCACGCCTCGCGCGACCGCGGTGCCCTCACCTCGGATCATCAGACGTGAAAGTAGCTCAGTCCCCCGAATGCCGGTACAGCTCGGTCATCGCGATCAGGCGAGAATCGGCGAGGCCGGCGGTGCGATCCTTCGAGACCTCCTGATACTTCGGGCTCGACGTCATGTCGATGAACGCCTTGCGCGACGGGTACTCGACGAGGATCACCGCGTCCCATTCGTCGGCGTCCCCACCGATCACGACCGAGTCGGCGCGCCCCTGCCACAGGATCCGGGCGCCGGTCTGCTCGAGCATCGAGCGCACTCGGTCGCCGTAGCGCGTGTATGAGTCACGCCCCGACTGCGTGCCGTCGCCGTCGCCGGCGCGCTCGGCGAACTTGAGCAGGTTGAGCATCACGACCGGCGCCTCGAGGTCGCTGTCGAGGAGCGCCTGGATCTGCTCCTTGGTCGGTCCGATCGGCATTCGCGTCCCTTTCTCTCCTACGCCGGGCGTGAGACGGGCAGCTTCGGCTCGCGCTCCGCCGGCAGGCTGTCGTAGAGGTCGGCGACCAGGTCCGACCGTACGGACCGGTACCCGGGATCCTCCCAGAGGTTGCGGAACTGGTGCGGGTCCTCGTCGATCCGGTACAGCTCGCCTTCGGTGCCTTCGTAGACGACGGAGCTGCGCGGTCCACCGTCCGCCAACCCGAGGCGCCGCGAGATCGGCTCGGGCAGGAGCCCGAGGAACTCCTCGAGGCCGTTCGGCTCGCCCACCGTGCTCGGCTCGTACGCGGTGCACAACCACCCGTCGCGATAGATCGAGCGCATGTGCATCGCGTAGCCGGGGAACTGACTGTCCCACTCGCACAACGCCCGCTCGCGAGCGGAGCCGGCGGTGGTCGGCAGCGGCGCGCCCTGCATCGACGCCGAGGGTCCGACCCCGGCGATATCGCAGAACGTCGGCGCGAGGTCGAGATGCCCGACCGGCTCCGCCACGTCGGCCGGCGAGACGCCCGCCGAGCGCGCCGGCCGCCAGACGAGCGGCACGCGCATCAGCGCATCCGTATGGAACGGGCCCTTGAACAGGAGGCCGTAGTCGCCCTGGAGCTCCCCGTGGTCGGTGGTGAAGAAGACGTCCGTGTCGTCGGTCCAGCCTCGCCGTTCGACGGTGTCGAGCACGCGGCCGCACGCCTCGTCGATGAGCTCGTTCATCACGTGCGTGACGGCGTTGACCTCGCGCAGCTGATCGTCCCCGAGCGTGGCGGGCACGAACCGCGCCGGTCCCCCCTCGACGTTGTGCCACGATCCCTCGTAGAACCCGAGCCAGTGAGGCGGCTTCTGCGCGAGCACGTCCCGGATCGCGTCGGGCGAGCCGGGGTGCCCGGGCGGGAGGTCGAGGTCCTGCCACGGCACGCGCTTGCGCTCTGACGCGGGCGGATCCCACGGGTGATGCGGATCGGGGAAGCTCATCCACACGAACCAGTCGTCGGCGTCGGCGAGCGAGTCCAAGAACGCGATCGTGCGGTCGGCGACCCAGTCCGTGTGGTACAGGTCGCGCGGGATGGGGTTGATCTTCGTCTCGGGCGCCCCGGTGTCGCCGCCGCCTTCGGCCTGGAGCAGGGCGGCAAAGCCGCCCACGTCGTCAGGGTGCTCTTCCACGAGCCACTTGCCGTAGTGCTGGAACGGGCGCCCGGCGATGGTCGGGGCGTGCATGGCGAGCTCGGCGTGCTCGAAGCCGCGCAGCGGCCCGGTCGAGCCCTCGCCGGCCATGGCGTTCTCCGGGAAGGTGAACATCGGATCGAAGCCGGGATCGAAGTGCGCCTTGCCGAGCAGCGCGGTCCGGTATCCGGCGTGCTCGGCGAGATGAGCCGCGACGCTCGGCGCGTCGTGCGGAAGCTGGACGCCGTTCGCGAACACGCCGTGCGTCCGCACGTACTGCCCCGTGAGCATCGTCGAGCGCGCAGGCATGCATACCGTGTTCTGGTTGTACGCGCGCCGGTAGTTGATGCCGTCTGCTGCGAGCCGATCGACGACGGGCGTCCGTGCGATCTCGTTGCCGTTACAGCCCAGCGCGTCGTAGCGCTGCTGGTCGGTGGTGATGAACAGGATCTTCCGTCCCATGGGAACCCTTCCGATCAGGCAGCGCGGTTGTCAGGACGCGCGAGAACCCGCTCGCATGCCCGCAGCTCGGCGAGAAGCTGCTTGCGCGTCGACGGGGTGGCAACGCCGAGCAACGACACGCGCAGCGCGTAGTAGGCCTCGGCGCGGAAGCCGGTCGCGTCCATCTCGCCCGCCCCCCAGCGCCGGATCACGCCGTTCACCGCCAACGTGACGTGCAAGGCGAGCACGTGCGGGTCGAGATCGTCCCGCAGCAAGCGCTGTTCCATCGCGTCGCGGATCGACGCCTCGTACAGCGCGATGGTGCGGCGCCGGATCGGGACGCCCCGAGTCCCGGCGGCGGGGTCGTGCACGGCTTGGACGAGCGCCCGGTACAGCTCGGGGCGGGCGACGAAGTGGTCGACGACTCCGGCGACGAGCGCGCGTGCGCGATCGAGCGGGTCCCGGGACGCGACCGCCGCCAGTTGCGCGCCGAGGTCCTCGAGGCCGGAACGGAGCAGCGCGACGAGCACGTCCTCCTTCGACCCGATGAGGTTGTAGACGGTCGCGTAGCTCACGTCGGCGGCGTCGGACAGGCGACGCATCGTGAGGCCGTCGAGCCCTTCTCCTTCGACGAGTTGCGCAGCGGCGTCGAGGATCCGGCGGCGGCGGCGCTCCTTGCCCTGCTCCCGGCGCCCCTGCTCCTGCGCGGCCTCCTGCATCAAAGTCATATCAGAGTATAAGTTTGGCCGGCCCAGATCGGCGGCGCAAGCGCGGTTTTCGGCCGGGCGTAGGCTCCGATCGGACCGCACTGCAGGGGGCAGGCATGGCATACGACCTCGTGATCCGGGACGGAACCGTGGTCGACGGCACCGGGCGTCCGTCGTTCCGGGGCGACGTGGCGGTGACCGGCGAGCGCATCGCCGCCGTCGGCGACCTCGATGGTGACGGCCGCACGACGATCGACGCCGAGGGACGCGTCGTCAGCCCGGGGTTCGTGGACGTCCACACCCACCTCGACGCGCAGGTCGGCTGGGACCCGGTTGCTTCGTCGTCGTGCTGGCACGGCGTCACTTCGGTGGTGCTCGGCAACTGCGGCGTGACGTTCGCGCCGTGCAAGCCCGAGGACCGTGAGTACCTCGCCGAGCTCATGGAGTCGGTCGAGGACATCCCGGCCGCCAGCATCCTCGACGGGCTGTCGTGGCACTGGAAGACGTACGGCGAGTACCTCGGCGAGCTCGACCGGCTCCCGAAGGGCGTGAACGTCGGCGGCATGGTCGGCCACTGCGCCGTCCGTCACTGGGCGATGGGCGAGCGCGGGCTGGACGAGGCGCCCGCCTCGACCGAGGACATCACGGCGATGACCGCCCTCGTCGACGAGGCGATCGCCGCCGGCGCCCTCGGCTTCTCGACTTCGCGGACGATGCTCCACCGCGTGCCCGACGGCCGCGCCGTTCCGGGCACGTACGCCACGCGCGAGGAGCTGCTTGCGATGGGCGACGTGCTCGGACGGCACGGGCGCGGCACGTTCGAGGTCGCGCCCAAGCTCGGCGAGCTCGACGGCGACGACTACGAGGGCTCCCGCGCCGAGGTGGCGTGGATGGCGGACGTCAACCGCACGAGCCGCCGTCCGGTCACGTTCGGCCTCGCCCAGAGCAACTTCCGGCCCGAGCTCCACACACGTGTGCTCGGCTTCGTCGACGACGAGGTCGCCCGCGGTGCCCACCTCCGCCCACAGACGACGGCGCGCGGCATCGGGCTGCTGTTCGGGATCGCGCACCACACGTTCTACGACGGCCTGCCGTCGTGGCAGAAGCTCCAGGCGCTCGACCTCGAAGGCCGACTCGCCGCGCTCGAAGATGACGACCGACGCGCCCAGCTGATCCGCGACGCCGACGGGCGTCCGCCCGGCCTCGACCCCGGCTGGGTGTACCTCGTCGGGACGACCGACGCGCACTACGCCTACACGCCGGAGGACAGCCTCGGTGCGATCGCGGCGCGCGCCGGCGAGTCACCGGCGGCGACGTTCGTCCGGCTCACGCGCGAGAGCCGTGGGCGCGCCCTGTTCAGCTTCCCGTTCCTGAACCAGAGCCTCGCCGCCGTCGACGAGATGCTGCACCACCCCACGGTCATGCTCGGCCTCGGCGACTCGGGCGCGCACGTCGGCCAGATCATGGACGCGTCCCTGCCGACGTTCTTCCTCTCGCACTGGGTTCGCGACCTCGGCGTGTTCAGCCTCGAGGACGGGATCCGCCGTCTGACGTCGGACACGGCCGGCGTCTTCGGGGTCGCCGATCGCGGCGTGATCCGCGAGGGCGCCTACGCCGACCTCAACGTGATCGACCTCGACGCGCTGCATCTCCCGCTGCCCGAGTACGTGCACGACTTTCCCGGTGGCGCCGGGCGGTTCGTGCAACGCGGTGACGGCTACGACGCCACGATCGTCAACGGACGCGTCTTCATGCGCGGGGGCGAGCCGACCGGCGAGCTGGCGGGGACCGTGCTGCGGAGCGGTCCCGCGAGCGGCTGATCATCGTGGCGGCGACGCTCGACTGGCTGGGTTGCGCGACGTTCCGTCTCACGGTCGACGACCTCGTCGTCTTCCTGGACGCGTACATGGATCGCGTGCCCTCGGCGCCGACGGTCGGTCTGACGACCGGTGACGTTGATCGCGCCGACTGGGTCGTCGTCGGCCACTCGCACTTCGACCACCTCTGGGGAGCCGAGACGATCGCCCGGAACACGGGGGCGAAGATCCTCGGCTCGTACGAGACCGTGCGGGTCATGCAGGAGCAGGGCGTCCCGAACGAGCAGCTGCTCCCCGTCGCGGGCGGTGAGCGCGTCCGGCTCGGGCCCGACGTCACGGTGACCGCGTTCCCGAGTCAGCACTCGTGCGTCTGGTCGCAGACGAAGATGACCGACGCCGACGAAGCCTGCATCGGCGACCTCGGCCTCACCTACCAGGAGCAGCAGGCGCGTTTCGCCGCGCTGGCCGAGTGGTTCGGGAACCTCGGCGCAGATGTGCAGGCACACCTCGGCGCCAGCTACCAGGGCGCGCGCGGCGACGGTGGCGCGCTCGTCTACGTGTTCGAGACGCCCGCGGGCTCACTCTTCTATCAGGACACGTCCGGGCACTGGTCGGGGATCCTGCGCGACCTCAGGCCCGACGTGGCGATCCTCGCCGCCGCCGGGCGCGGCAACGTCGACGGCGAGCCGGTCCAGGGATCGCTGGCCGGGTTCGTGGGCCGCCAGGCCGACCTGCTGCGGCCGCGACGCGTCGTCCTCAGCCATCACGACGACTGGCTCCCCGGTTTCTCGAACGCGATCGACACGAAGCCGATCCGCGACGAGCTCGCGCGCCAGAGCCCGCGCGCCGAGCTGGTCGAGATGGACTACCTCGAGGGCTACCGCCTGTTCGAAGGCGTGTAGCCGGCGACCAGCCCGAGCGGGCCGCGCACCCGGTCGCGCTGACGCTGCTGGCGGTACGCGAGCTTGCCGGCCCGGATCGCCGCCCGGCCGGCGCGAACCCTGTCGTCCAGGTGGTCACCCACCCGAGAGAGCACGCGGTCGACCTCGCCGACGGCGTCGTTGAAGTGCGAGGCCGCAGCGGCGACGGCGTCCCGGCAGGTCTCGCCGAGGCTCGGGCGGAGCACGACGACATTGGCGTGGCGGGCAAGGCTGGTCACGAGGCCACCTCCAGGCGTCGGATACTCCACGGTATCTCCCCGCTATGCTGACGCCAGCGTCAGGTGGGGGCGCTCCCATCGAGCCGGGAGGGACGTCCATGTCCGAGATGGAATCGGTGTCCGATACGCCCGAGATGCCCGCGGGACAATTCGACCTCGATCCGGCCAAGCCGCAGGCGATCTACGACATGCTGCGCGAGCACTCGCCGATCCTCCGCACGGAGCTGGGCGGGACGATGATCGCCCGCCACGAGGACGTCGAGTTCGCGCTTCGCCACGCCGACGTGTTCTCGTCCGACATGGACGCGATCTCGATCGGCAACGTCCGCCCGCTCATCCCGCTGCAGATCAATCCGCCCGAGCACGTGAAGTACCGGCGTCTGCTCGACCCGCTGTTCGCGCCCAAGCAGGTCGCGTTGCTCGAGAACGACGTGCGCAAGCTCAGCAACCAGCTGATCGACGACTTCATCGACACGGGCGAGTGCGAGTTCAACAGCGCGTTCGCGATCCCGCTCCCGTGCACCGTGTTCCTCCGGCTCCTCGGCCTGCCGCTCGAGGACCTCGATCTCTTCCTGAAGTTCAAGGACAACATCATCCGGCCCGAGACCAAGGAGCAGAAAGAGTACGAGCGGATCCAAGCCGAGACCGGCCAGGAGATCTACGCGTACTTCGACAAGGTCCTCGACGAGCGCGAAGAGCAACCGCGTGACGACATGCTGACCGGGTTCCTCGAGGCCGATGTCGACGGCAATCGGCTCACCCGCGAAGACATCCTCGACATCTGCTACCTGTTCCTGCTCGCCGGGCTCGACACGGTGACGGCGTCCGTCGGCTGCATGGTGTCGTACCTCGCGCAGAACCCCGAGCAACGGCAGAGCCTCGTCGACGACCCGTCGAAGATCCCGGGCGCGGTCGAGGAGCTGCTGCGCTGGGAGACGCCCGTGCCGGGCGTCCCGCGCGTCGTCGCCGAGGATGTCGAGCTCTGCGGCGAGCACCTCGAGGCCGGCGAGCGGATCACGGTGCTGCTCGGGTCGGCGAACATCGACGAGCGCGGGTTCCCGCAGCCGGGCGACGTCGATTTCGAGCGCCCCGCCAACCGCCACCTCGCATTCGGCGGCGGCGTGCACCGGTGCCTCGGCTCGCACCTGGCCCGGCTCGAGCTGCGCGTCGCGCTCGAGCAGCTGCACGAGCGCATCCCCGACTACTCGATCAAGCCCGGCGAGGAGCCGAAGTACACAATGGGCATCCGCGCCGTCGACTACCTGCCGCTCGTGTTCACGCCGCCGTCATGAAGGTGCGCGTCGACACCGACCTCTGCGTCGGGCACGGCCGCTGCTACGTCCTCGCTGACGAGGTGTTCGAGGCCGACGACCGCGGCCACTGCCTGATCCCGAACGAGGATGTGCCACCCGGGCTCGAGGAGAAGGCGCGCGTCGGGGAGCAGAACTGCCCCGAGCACGCGATCTCCGTCGAGGAGTGACCGGGGACTGCGCGGGGTTAGCCTGACGGCATGACGCCCGGCGAAGCCGCCATCCCGATCACGGGCGTGCCGGAGGCGGACCAGCTGCTCCTCGACAACCCGCTCGCGCTGCTCATCGGGATGCTGATGGACCAGCAGGTCCCGATGGGGTGGGCGTTCCGGGGCCCGTTCACGTTGCAGGAGCGGCTCGGCGGCTCGCTCGACGCCGAGACGATCGCGGCGATGGGACCCGACAAGATCGAAGCGATCTTCCGCGACAAGCCCGCCATGCACCGCTACCCGAGCTCGATGGGCAAGCGCACCCACGCGCTGTGCGCGTACGTCGTCGACCACTACGGGGGCGACGCCGGTGCGATCTGGCGCGACGCGCCCTCGGGGCAGGAGATCTACCGCCGCCTGCGGGAGCTCCCCGGTTACGGCGAGGAGAAGTCGAAGATCTTTCTCGCCATCCTGGGCAAACGGTTGGGTCAGGCGGCGCCGGGCTGGGAAGCGGCGGCGGCGCCGTTCTCGGACGCGACACCGCGGTCGGTTGCGGACGTCGACTCCCCCGAGTCCCTGGCGCGCGTGCGCGAGTTCAAGCAGGCTCGGAAGGCGGAGAAGAAGGGGAAGGCCGACTGACCGCGGGGGTGGTCGGCCGCACGAGCACCAGCCAGAGCACGAGACCTCCGACCGAGGTCACCGCGATCACCATCATCGACGCGTCGAACCCTTCGACGGTGCCGTGCTGCGCGCCGGAGATGAACGCCTGTCGCTGGTTCCCTTGGAGCCCGTCGGCTGAGCTCGCGATCGCGCTGGGCGAGCCCGTGAGCACCTGGTCGAGCTGCTCCTCCTCGGGACGGTTCACCCCGGCGGCGTCGAGCTGTCTGTTCAGCTCGGCAATGCCGGCGCTGCTGAAGACGAGACTGCCGACAGCCACAACGAGGGCGGCGCCCACGTACCGGAAGATGTTGATGATCCCCGACGCTTCGCCGCACTCCTCCGGCGGCACGTGCTGCAGCCCGGCCGCCGATGGAGTCGAGAACGTCATGCCGATGCCGAGGCCGGCGATCAGCGTCGGGCCCCAGAGCCCGCGGAAGGTCGTGTGCACGTCGGTGAGGTAGAGCAGGAAGCAGCCGAGCGCAAGGAGCACCAGGCCCACGGCAACTGGCAGACGGGCGCCGATGCGGTCGGCGAGCCGGCCCGAGACGAGCGAGGCCACGAAGATGCCCATGCCGAACGGCAGCAGCGCCACGCCGGCGAGCAACGCGGAGTAGTCGAGCAGCACCGATGACTGCGCATACAAGTTGAAGAAGTAGAGGATCCCGATCAGGCCGATCGAGTAGACGAACGTGCCGATGTTCCCGGCTGTGAAGACCGCGTCGCGCAAGAGACGCAGGTGCACCAGCGGCGACTTCACGCGCAGCTCGACGAGCACGAACGCCGTCAGCGTGACTGCGGCGACGGCCACCGTCGCGAGCAGCAAAGGCGACGTCCAGCCCCAGCGACTCCCTTGTTGGAGGGCGAGGATCGCGGTGAAGAGACCGAGGGCGAGCAGAACGATGCCGGCGACGTCGAACCGCACGCCGCGCTTGCCGCCCGGGAGCCCCCGCAGCATCGGACCGGCGAGCACGAGCGCGACGATCGCCACCGGCACGTTGCTCCACCACACCCACTGCCAGCTGAGGGCGTCGGTGAAGAAGCCGCCGATCAGCGGGCCGACGGCGAACGCAATCCCGCCGACCGCGCCCCAGATGCCGAGCACGAGGCCCTGTTTCTCCTTCGGGAAGGCGTCGTGCAGGATCGCCATGGTCGCCGGCATCAAGATCGCTGCGCCGGTCCCCTGCAGCGCGCGTCCGCCGATGAGCTGCGCCGCCGAGCCCGAGCTCGCCACGACGACCGCGGCGAGGGTGTACACGACGATTCCGATGTTGAAGATGCGCTTGCGACCGAGAACGTCGCCGAGCTGCCCGCCCAGCACCACGAAGGCGGCGACCGCGAGGAGATAGGCGTTGAGCGCCCACCCCAGGGTCGTCGAGGAGATCGTGAGGTCGTCGGCGATGGCGCTGATGGCGGTGTTGATCGCGGTCGTGTTCACCGCGATCAGGAACAGGGCCAGGCACGCGGTGACGAGCGCGCCCCACGGGTGCGGCGGCGATACGAACGTCGCCGCCGGCTCGAGCTGCTCGTGATGGCAGGCGTCGTGGTAGACGCCGGCGTCGGCCCGGATTCTCTGCTGCGTCTCGACCGGCGCACGGTAGCCCGGGCGACGTGATGTAACCGGGATGTCATCGGCATGACCCCGATGCCACCGCCGGTAGTGCATATTGGATGGATGAACTCCGGGACCGCGTATCTCGAGCACCTCACCGAAGCCGACCTGTCGCTCCTCGGGCCGGTGGTCGACTCGCCGCCGGCAGAGGACGCGTCGGCCTATCTCCGTTCGCATCCCGAGCTCGTCGAGGAGGCGCTCGGCTCGCCGGCCGCGTTCGAGCTCGTGCTCGGGGGTGAGGTCGACCACGAGCTGCTCGTGCACGCGTCGCCGTTCCTCGTCTTCGCGGTGGCCGTGCACCGCACCGTCGACGAGCTCGGACACACCTCGTTCGTCGAGGAGCGGATCACGCCGCGCCTGCGCGTCCCGGTGTTCGACGCCGGTCAGCTGCGCGAGTTCGGCGTCGACCCCGACCGCCGGTACTTCATGGTCGAGCACCTGACCTCGTACACGCGGGTGATGAGCGGACCGGTGTGGACCCAGCGCCGGGGCCGATGGCGCCGGCAGCGGTTCAGCGAGCTCGACGCGGCGCGACTCGCGGCCACGCTCGACGCCGTGCCCGAGTCGGATCGCCCGGGCATCTACCGGCGGCTCGGGGACCTCGCGCTGTTCCTCACGGGCGTGTTCCCCGACCACTCGGCTGCGCGCGCCGTGCACCCGATCGAGCTGGAGCGCCTGCTCCGGTCGCTGCCCGTCGACGCCGGGCCGCGTCCGACCCTCGACGACGTCGAGCAGCTGGCGGGCGAACGTGGCGCGGCGGGCCTGCTGGAATGGCTCGGGCCGCGGTGGTATCGCGCCGCCGCCGAGCGCACACCGGTGACGGGCCTCGGTCGTCTCCTCGGCGATCTCGCGACACGCTTCGACCAGGCGCGCCGGTTCCTCAACCACCTCACCGACCAGTACCTGTTCCCGGTGCGCAACCGGTGGTTCCCGGCGGGCGGCGGCTAGCGGTCGAGAGTCATCCCCCGATCGCGGTCACGGCGGCGTGATGTCGGGAGGCACGCTCGACTCGTGGCCGAGCACCGTGAC
>DASYFC010000112.1:0-9684 GCA_036498645.1 Acidimicrobiia bacterium
CGAGCCGCACCTTGACCTCGTTCGCCTTCGGCGCCTGGAGCTCGAGGTCGACGATCTCGAGTGGTGTGTCGATCGCGTTGCAGACGGCGGCCCTGGTCATCGTCGTTCCCCGCTTCCTCTTCTTCTTGACTGGTCGGTCAAACGGTATCGCTCTTGACGTTCGTCCCGCTCCGCGGCACGAACGCCGTATCCGAGGACGATCGGGACGGGCAGGATCACGATGGCGGCGACCAGGGCGGCGATCGACAGGTCCACCGCCGCGGCAGGGAAGTCGGTGGCGGCCGCGACGACGAAGCTCACGACGGCAACCACCAGCGCCGCGTACCCGGCCCGCTGGCCGTAGCGAACGACGCGGGCGATCCGGGCCCGGCGGGCGAGGACGGGGTCGGGCTCGGGTCCGCTCACCACGATGTCCAGCCGTTCGTCGCGAAGGCGGCGTCGAGGCGGTCCGGCAGATCGGTGAGAGAGAAGTGGCGTCGGGCGATCTCGCGATTGGCTTCGAGCAGGGAGGGGTCGGGCGCCCGGAGCCAGACCGCCACCTCGCCGGCGTCGTCCACGCTGAAGACGCGCACGCCGGCGAGGATCTCGCCGAGCACGGGGTACCGGTGGACGGCGAGGGGGCGGCGGGCGACCACCGACTCGATCACGGGGTTGCCGAAGCCCTCCCAGGTCGAGGGGAACACGACGACGTCGGCGGCGGCGTAGGCGTCCACCGTGCGACCGGCGCGACCGTGCACGACGCGGAGGGTCGTCGTCGCCAAGGCCCGGGCGAGCTCGCGGTCGTAGCCGTCCTCGGCCGGTCCGGTGAGCCAGTACACGACGGGCCGGTCGGGGACGAAGCCGGCGAGCGCCTCGGCGAATCGCAAACCGCCGGGCACGTTCTTGCGGGGGATGGCGCGCGTGGGCTGGAGCACGACGAGATCGTCGGCCCCAAAACCGAGCTCGGCGCGGGCGGCATCACGATCACCGGTGGGTGCGTCGAAATCGAACGTGTTGTGGATCGTGTGGGCCGTGATGTCACGCGCCGCCAGCTCGTCGCGCGAGCGGTCGTTCACGACGACGTGGAGCGCCCCGGGGAGGTCGGGCGGGAGGCCGCGGATGGCTGCGAGCTCGGACCGCTGCCAGGGCAGGTCATGGTGGTGGAAGGCGACGCGTCCCGGATGGTGCGCGAGCGCGTCGGACGCCGCGTAGGACGCGCGCAGGTTGAGCGGGAGCGAGCAGATGTTCTCGGCGACGACCAGGTCTGCGCCGTCCAACGCCGTCGCGATCTGGTGGGCGTCCGCCGCGCCGTCCGGCGAGTCGATGGCGATGCCCGGCAGTGCAACATCGTCGGGACGGGGCCGGTCACAGAGCTGGCCTGCGACCCGCCGCGTCGTGAACCCGAGGGTGTGCAGAGCCCATTCCCACTTGCCCGCTTCCACGGACACGCCGTCGGTGCCCCCGAGCCGGTACGAGAGCAACACCGCCGTGTGCGCCATCGACCGGACGATACCGGTCGCCCGGGCCGTCACACCCGGCCCGGCTCAGGGTCCGCGCGACTCGTCCTCGTCGGCCTTCGGCAACGCGTCGGGGCCGTGCTCGTCCCCCGCCAGTCGCGCGTAGACCTGGTCGAGCTCGACGCCCAGCGTGTCGTCGGCCGAGTCGTGCGACAACACGTGCGTCTCCTTCACGTCGGGCGGTGCGACGGGCGCCACCGGTGGCAACGGCTCGGCCGGGGTTGCCCGCTGCCCCGCCGGCTCCCGCTCGGGCGCCGCGCCGTGCTCGCCTTCGCGCTGCCGCATCCGCTCGGCGATGCGTGCCATCCGCTCCGATCGAGAGCTCGAGGACCGGCGGCGGCGTACACGGCTGCCCTGGTAGCAGACGAGGATGATGCCGAGGCCGATCACGACGTCGCCGATCGAGATTACCTCGTCGATCGGATAGGGCACCTGCAATCGGTCGCCGAGGAACGGGAGCAGGTCGGCGCCGCTCTCGGGACGGTGCTTGGCGGTGCGCTCTATGGGCTCCTCGACGGTCCGGCCCGAGCGGGTCGTCACCTCGTTGGCGCGGGTGGGCATCCCCTGGTTGAGCCCGATGACGAGCGCGTTCAGCGCGATGCCCACGCCGATGACCCACATCATCGAGATCCGCAGGTTGACGAAGCAGAACGCGAGCAGGAACGCGTACGAGGCCATCACGAGCCCGAACCCGAGATCGTCCAGCCGGCTGGCGGGGATGTCGACGAACGCGAGCAGGATCTGGATGGCGAGCGCGACGAGCACCATCCAGATCGACTGGATCGGGAGCCGGAACAGCTGGCTGAAACTGCCCCTGGTGACGAGGACGACGACGAGAGCGACGCCACCGACGACGGCGATGGTGGTCACGCCGCGCCACCGTACAACGGAGGGTCCCGAATCCCTACGATGCTCGCATGAGTGACGTTCGCTACGAGGTCGTGGGGTCGGTCGCGCGAGTGACGATCGACCGGCCGGAGCGGCGGAACGCGATGTCGTTCGGCGTGATGCAGGGGCTGCGGGAATCGCTCGCAGCGGCCAAGGCCGACGACGCGGTGCGGGTGCTCGTCCTCACGGGCGCGGGGGAGATGGCCTTCTGCGCCGGCGCCGACCTCGGCAGCGGCGGGATCGCGGACAGGGCATCCGCCGCGCACGAGGGTCGGGGCGTGCTCGCCGAGGTGTTCCGCGACATGTGGGCCCTGGGGAAGCCGACGATCGCGCGGGTGCGCGGGTATGCGCTCGCGGGCGGCTTCGGGCTCGCGCTGGCGTGCGACTTCGTGGTCGCCGCCGATGATGCCCAGTTCGGCACGCCGGAGGTCAATGTCGGCTTGTGGCCGTACATGATCACTGTGCCGCTCGTACGGTCGATGCCACCCAAGCGCGTGCTCGAGCTCATGATGACGGGACGCCGGGTCGACGCCGCCGAAGCCGAGCGCATCGGCTTCGTGACGCGCGTCGTGCCCGTCGTCGAGCTCGACGCCGCCGTCGACGAGCTCGCCGCGACGTTGGCGTCGAAGTCGCCGCTGATCCTGCGGTGGGGCCGCGAGAGCTTCTACCGGACCCTCGACATGGATCCCGACGACGCCCTCGCCTACCTCCAGGCCATGCTGACGATCACGAGCGCCTCCGAGGACACCGCCGAGGGCGTCGCCGCCTTCGCCGAGAAGCGTGCACCAGAATGGAAGGGCCGATGACCGCAACGGGGGGCGGCGACGTTCACGACTGGGGGCCGCTGGTCGGCGACCTCGAGGCGCGCCGCGACCGCGCCCTCGAGATGGGTGGGCCGGAGCGCGTCGAGCGCCAGCATTCGCTGGGCAAGCTCACCGTGCGCGAGCGACTCGACCTTCTGCTCGACCCGGGCACGTGGGTCGAGTACGCGATGCTCGCCGATCATATGGACGGCGGGCTCGGCGACCGCTACCTCGCCGCCGACGGCGTGGTCACCGGCGTGGGCGAGATCGACGGCCGGCCCGTTGCAATCGGCGCGTACGACTTCACCGTGATGGCGGGCTCGATGGGCCAGGTGGGCGAGCACAAGATGGCCCGTCTGCGCGAGCTGTCGATCCGCCAGCGCATCCCGTTCGTGTGGCTGCTCGACTCGGCCGGCGCACGCATCCAGACGACGAGCGGCTCGACGTTCGCAGGCGCAGGCGCGCTGTTCCGCGAGCAGGTCGCGATGAGCGGCGTAGTGCCGATGGTGGCGGCGATGCTCGGCCACTGCGCTGCCGGCACCGCGTACATCCCGGCGCTGGCGGACTTCGTGCCGATGGTGAAGGGCACCTCGTCGATGGCGCTCGGCGGGCGCCACCTGGTGAAGGCAGCGGTGGGGGAGGACGTCACCGAGGAGGAGATGGGCGGTTCCGCCGTGCACACGAAGATCTCAGGCGTCGCCGACCTGGAAGTGGCCGACGACAAGGAATGCCTCGAGATCGTCCGCAAATACCTCTCCTTCTTCCCTTCGCACAACCAGGAGTCGCCACCGGTGCAGGAGAGCGCCGATCCCGTCGACCGGCGGGTCGAGGAGCTGTACGAGATCGTGCCGACCGCGCCCAGACGGGCGTACGACATGCGCAGGGTGGTCACCGCGGTCGTCGACGACGGCGACGTGCTCTGGATCAAGCCGGAGTGGGCGAAGAACGTCGTCACCGGTCTCGCTCGGGTCGGCGGGCAGCCCGTCGGGATCGTCGGGAGCCAGCCGATAGTGCTCGGTGGCGCGCTCGACGTGAACGCGGCCGACAAGGTGGCGCGCTTCGTGTGGATGTGCGACGCGTTCGGGATCCCGCTCGTGTTCCTCCACGATGTGCCCGGGTTCATCGTCGGCTCGGCGGTCGAGAAGCAGGGGATCATCCGCCACGGCGCCAAGATGCTGTTCGCCGTCTCGGAGGCGACAGTCCCCAAGATCAGCGTGGTGATGCGCAAGAGCTACGGCGCCGGGTACTTCGTGATGAACGGCACCGCGTACGAGGCCGACTTCATCGTCGCGTGGCCGACGGCGGAGATCGCCGTGATGGGCCCGGACGGCGCGGTCAACATCATCCACCGCAAGACGATCGAAGCCGTTCCCGAAGAAGAGCGGACGGCGAAGCGGCTGGAACTGGCCGAGGAGATCCGCCAGAACATCGACCCGTACATCGCCGCCGGGCACGGGCAGCTCGACGACGTGATCGACCCCGCCGAAACGCGCCACGCGATCTGGCGCGGCCTCCAGGTGTCCCGCGCCAAGCGGGTCGACCGCCCTTGGCGCAAGCACGGCGTCCTGCCCGTCTGACCTCCGCATCTAGGCTGCGGCGCCATGGCTGAGATTCGCGCCGAGATCGCGGCGAACGTGTGGCAAGTGGTGGCGGAAGAGGGGCAGATGGTCGCCGAGGGCGACGAGATCGTCATCCTCGAGTCCATGAAGATGGAGATCCCAGTGGTGACCGAGATCCCCGGCGTCGTGCGCGAGCTCCACGTCGAGCCCGAGCAGGTGGTGCAAGAGGGCGATCTCATCGCGATCATCGACGAGAGCTAGCGCGCGCGGCGGCCTGCGGCTTGGCTAACCGGCGCCGACAGGAGGGTGATGATTCGGTGGGAGGTGCGTGACCGGGTCGGGATCGCGACGATCGACCGACCCGAGCGCAGGAACGCACTCAACGCCGACCTCTGCGTCCAGTTGCTGGCCGACCTCGAAAGTGAACCCGACCTGCGGACGGTCGTGATCACCGGCGCCGGCAACAAGGCGTTCTGCGCCGGGGCCGATCTCGTTGTGCGGGCCGAGGACGCGTCCGAGCCTGGCGGCGGCGACACGTTCCGGCCCGCGTTCGATCGACTTCTCGACGCGATCGTCGACTACCCGGCGCCGGTGCTGGCGGCCGTCAACGGCCCCGCGATCGGCGCCGGCATGCAGCTCGCCGTGGCGTGCGACCTTCGCATCGCCGCGTTCACCGCGACCTTCTCCATCCCGGCGGCGCGCCTCGGCGTGTTCCTGAGCCCGGCGAACGTGCAGCGGCTGACCACGCTCGTGGGCCAGGGCGCCGCCCGCGACGTGCTCCTCACGGCGCGCACGCTCGATGCCGACGACGCCGCCGCGGTCGGTCTCGTGCAGCGACGGGTGCCGGACGCCCTCGTGGCCGCGCTCGCAATCGCCGAAGAGATCGCCGAGCTCGCGCCGCTGACCGTCCAGGGTCACAAGCGCGCGCTCAACCTCGTGGCCGGTGGCGCGGACGCGACCGCCCTGGCCGAGATGCGGGAGCTCGAGGCTCGCGCCTTCGCCAGCGAAGACCTCCAGGAGGGCCTCGCCGCGTTCACCGAGAAACGCTCGCCACGCTTCGAGGGGCGTTAGCGGCGCCGGAGCTCCCAGATCAGGGCACCGGGCAGGCCGGCGAACGCCGCCTGCGTCGCTTCGGGGATGAACTGGGCGGCCATCCCCTGCATGCCGGCCTCCTCCGGGCCGAAGCGCGGCTCGACGCAGCGGACGACGTCGAGCCCGGCGGCGCCGAACGCGTCGAGGTACTCGCTGTGAAGGTGGACGTGCTCGCGGACGAACGCGAGGCTGCCGTCGGCCGACTCGAAGAGCGCCTGTCCTCCTGCGACCGACATCACCGGATGGAGGTCCGACATCACGATGGTCCCGCCCGGGCGCACGGCGCGGGCGAGCTCGCAAACAGGGGGAGTAACGAGCTCGATGTGGCCGAGCGCGAGCGCGCACACGGCGAGATCGAACTCGCCGTCGTCCACCGGGAGTGCGTGCAGGTCGCCTTCGAGGAAGCGAGCGTTCGGAACGTGGGCGCACGCGAGTTCCAGCATCTCCGGTGACCCGTCGACACCGGTCACTTCGTGGCCGCACTCGGCCAGATGACCGCTGTGCCGGCCGGTCCCGCACGCGGCGTCCAGCGCCCGTCCGACCGGGAGCTCGTCGATCAGCGCCCAGACCACGGGCTGCTCGACGCTGATCAACGGGTTGCCGGCGCGGTCGTACGTCGCCGCCCAGCGCGCGTACCCGCGGCGCGCGTCGAACTCCGGGATGTCGGTGCCGAGCCCGAATGTCGACTCTTCGTCCGAGCCGACCATGCGTCGCACCTCGTCGATGCGCGTCTCGGCCGTCTCGTCGTCTCCTTCGACGAGGTGGCGGAACAGAGCGAGGCCCTCGACTCCGACGAGGAACTCGCGGAGGCGCACGTGTCGGGTCATCGTGTGACGGTACCGGCGAGGTCCGCAGCGCGCGTGTGAGAATCCGGTCCCGGCCCGAGCCGGCCGACGGAAGGGAGCCACCATGAGGCGCAAGTTCTCGATCCGCCCCGGAATCACGTTCAAAGGGAGGCAGTTCAAGGGCCTGCGAGGGTGGGCGGGGAAGCCCTCCCATCCACCGCTCACCGACGTCCCGGTGGGGGCCTACGTGCTGGTCGCGGTGTTCGACGTGATCTCCCGGATCGCGGGCAACGACTCGACGGTCGGGCGCGACTTCTTCATCTCCGGCACGCACGTGATCATCGCCGGCGCGATCGTGTCGCTCGGAGCGGCGCTGACGGGCTTCTGGGACTGGTGGAGGTCGACGGAGCCGGGGAACCAGGCCCGTCGTACCGCCAACTGGCACATGACGGTCATGCTCACGGTGACAGGCATCGTGATCGTCGACATCATCATCCGACTCGCGCAATGGGGGAACAACGAAGCGACGTCGACGCTCGTGATGATCCTGTCGATCATTGTCGGAGTGCTCACCGCGTTCGGGGCGACGTACGGCGGCTCACTTGCATTCGACTACGGCTTCAACGTGGAGACGTCGGGTGATCACCCGGTGTGGCACGAGTCCGAGGTCGACGTGTTCCCCGGTCAGAAATAGCGGCGGGGCGCGGCGCGCCTCAATAGTTGTTGGGCAGGACGCGCTCGAGGTACGTGTAGAAGACGAATAGCACGACGAGGAACGGGATCACGCCCGCCAGCCAGGTGGTCCAGCGCGGGTACCGGTGGAAGAGGAGCCACCACAGCGCGCCGACCGCCGCCGCGATCAGACCCCAGATGAGCACCGGCGTGCGTGACTCGTCACCGCCGGAGAGGCCGGCGCCGAGGACGAGCTTCGTCCTGTCGGGCCCGGGGAGGGGCTGCTGCTGGTTCGCGTCGCTCAGCTTCGCCTTCACGACGAGTCGCTCCGTCGCCTGGTACTTCGGCTCGCACGTCGTGAGCGTGAGCGTCGCCACCGCCCGACCCGTGGCCGGGTCGATCGTCGGATCGAGGACCTCGGTCTGGGTGGGTTTGACGGCGATCGGGTAGTCGTCGAGGACGACGTACTTCCACGTTCCCGTCAGCGTTCGCACCGAGATGGTGTCGCCGCCGGCGAGCTGGTCGAGATCACCGAAAGGCGCGCCGTAGGTCGTGCGGTGCCCGGCGATCGCGGCGTTCCCGAGCTGACCCGGCAGCGGGGACCCGGTGTAGTGACCGGGTCCCTTGCGCAGATCGGGGACGGACGTGCCCTCCACCACCACCTTGTCCACACCGATCTTGTCGATCTTGATCACACCGACCGGGTCTCCATCGGCCGGCGCGGGAGAGAGCGCCGCCGGCGCGGTCGTAGCGGTCGGCGCAGTTGTCGGCGTTGCGCCCGAGGTCGTCGTCGTGCTCGGCGACCCCTGACGGGCCAGGTCGCGGTTGAACTGGCTCTTGAGGTCGGACTGTGCGCGCGCTTCGTAGATGCCTGTTCCCCACAACTGGTATCCGACGAACAGGAGGATCAGCAGCCCGACCGCGATGAGGACTCGACCGACCGCCCCGATCACGGTGCGCACGGGGCGAGAGGCTACTTCGGGGCTTTTGCCTCCTTTGGTGGCCCGAGAACGGTTCGCCCAGGTCAGAGGGCGCTTCGTACACTCATCGTGCCTTGAAGCAGCTACCCGGGGTGAAGCCCGTGGAGGCTTGCGTGCCCCTCGTTGTTCGCCTGCGTTCCGCCGTGTGCCTCCTGGGTCGGTTCCCGGCCCTGGCGGGCGTCGACCTCGATGTGGAGGCAGGCGAAGTCGTGCTGCTCTCCGGTGCAAACGGCTCCGGGAAGACGACCCTGTTGCGTGTCCTCGCCGGGCTGCACCCGCTGCACTCGGGAACGGGTGTTGTGCTCGGGCACGACCTTGCGATCGACCGGCGTGGCGCGCGACGTGCGATCGGGCTTCTCGGGCACGAGACGGGCTGTTACGACGACCTCACGGTGCGCGAGAACCTCCGCTTCGCGGCGCGCGCCGCCGGGTCCGACGCCGCCGCGACCGACGCCGTCCTCGAGCGCGTCGGACTCACCGCGCAGCGCGACGTCGCGCACGGCCGCCTCTCCGCGGGACAGCGCCGCCGGCTCGCGCTCGCCGTGGCTCTGGCGCGCGACCCGCGGCTGCTGCTCCTCGACGAGCCGCACGCCGGCCTCGACGCCGCCGGCCGCGCCGTGCTCGACGCCGTGGTGGCGGCCGCCCCCGCCGAGGACCGCACCGTGATCCTCGCCTCCCACGAGCTCGACCGGACCCGCGCCCTCGCCGGCCGGGAGGTCGTCCTCGCCGGCGGCGTCGCCCACTTCGGCGTCGCCGAACCGCGCACCCCCCCGGCCATCGACGCCAAGACAGAAGAAGAGGTGCGGACCGGATGAACCTCTGGCGGGAGGCGATGCTGGTCGCGGGCAAGGACCTGCGCATCGAGGCCCGCTCGCGCGTGACGCTGTACCAGGTGCTGCCGTTCGGGCTGATCGTCGTCCTCCTGTTCGCGTTCGCGCTCGACCCCAGCCGCGGCGTGCTCGCTCGCGTCGCGCCCGGCCTGTTCTGGGTGGCGGTGCTGCTGGCGGCGTTGCTGGCGGTCTCGCGCTCCTTCCAGGTCGAGACCGAGAACGCCGCCCGCGACGGGCTCCGACTCTCCGGCCTCGACCCGGCGGCGGTGTTCCTCGGGAAGGCGGGCGCGATCGCAGTGCAGCTGGCGGTGCTCGAGGTCGCGCTCGGCGCCGGCGTCGCCCTCCTGTACGACGTCGAGCTGCGCTCGCTCGGGTTGCTCGTGGCGGCGGCGGTGGCCGCGACGGCCGGCGTGGCCGCCACCGGTACCCTCTACGGCGTTCTGGCTGCAGGTTTGCGCGTGCGCGAGACGCTCGTCCCGTTGCTGCTGCTGCCGGTGGTGGCCCCGGTGATGCTTGGCGCCACCCGGGCCTGGGAGGCGGGGCTCGGCCGCGCCACCTCCGACGGCTGGCCGTGGGTCG
>DASYFC010000113.1:0-2090 GCA_036498645.1 Acidimicrobiia bacterium
GTGTGGTCGCCCTGCACCTCGGTCGGCGTCCCGACCGAGATGATGCGCCCGAAGTCGAGCACATGGATCCGCTCGCACGTCCCCATGACGAACGACATGTCGTGTTCGACGAGCAGCACCGCCAGACCCGAGCCGGCAACCTCGCGCAACAAGGTGCCGAGGGTGGCGGTCTCGGACTCGTTGAGCCCCGCTGACGGCTCGTCGAGCAGCAACACACGCGGTTGTGTCGCCAGCGCCCGTCCCAGCTCGACGAGGCGCGCGGTTCCGGTCGGGAGCCGGTCGACGCGGGCGTCCGCCACCGCTTGGAGCCCTACCCGCTCGAGGATCTCGTCGGCGATCACCCCGGGTGAGCGCTTGCGATCGTGCGACCATCCCCGCCGCATCTCGGCCGCGACGAGGACGTTCTCGCGCGCGGTCAGGCTCCCGAACGTCTCGAGCCGCTGGAACGTGCGGCCGATCCCGAGCCGCGCCCGCTGGTGGGGCTTGCGGCGCGTGATGTCGCGACCGTCGAGCTCGACCCGGCCCGAGTTCGGCCCGAGCAGCCCGGTGACGACGTTGAACAGCGTCGTCTTGCCCGCCCCGTTGGGCCCGATCAGCCCCGTGACGTGACCGACCTGGACGTCGATCGACACCTCGCTGAGGGCTTGCAGGCCGCCGAAGCTGACCGACACCTGGCGCACGTCGAGGAGGGCCATCTCAGGTCGGCGCCTTCCAGCTGACCCCACGCTCGGGCGCGTCACCGGTGGTCACGGCCGAGGGCACAGCCACCTCCGGGGCGGGCTCGACCGGCCCGGACGGCGGCTCGCTGTCCCGCGGGCCCTTCCCCGCCATCCGCTGGCGCATCTCGGCCATGAACGCACGGCGCGCATCGGGGCGCCACGGCAGCAGCGGCGCGAGCGCGAAGCCGAGCTCGACCGACGCGCCGTTCGGCCTGAGCGCCACGTTGATCGCGAGCAGCCCCGGTCCGAGGCGTTCCAACGCGGCCAGCCAGGACGTCTGGAACGTCGCGTCCAATATCAGGAACGCCCCGAGCCCTATCAACGTGCCGCTGAACGCCGCGATCGCGGCTCGCCGCGAAGGACTGAGCCTGAGCTCCGAGAACAAGATGACGGCGACCGTGAGACCCACGATCACCCCCACCCAGATGAGCCACGACGTATCGAAGTTCTCCTTCATGATGACGAACAGGATGTACGTGATCCCGCCGATGAGGGCACCACTGACCGTCTCGACGCCGCCGACCACGACGAGCAGCACGATCGGGATCGCGAGCGGGCTCAGCAACGCGAAGTCCTGGGTCGCGGCGGTGCCGCGCTGCATGCCGAGCAGCGCGCCGGCGAACCCGGCCATGGCGGCCGCCAGCCCGTAGACGGCGAGTTTGGTCGTGAAGCGGTTCACGCCGAGCGTCGCGCACGCGGCCTCGCTGTCGCGGAGCGCGATGAGGCGGCGACCGAACCGGCCGCGGCGCAACCACACCACGAAGATCGCCATCACACCGAAGATGCCGGTGACCAGCAACAGGTAGGCGCGCTGGTCCGTGAACCGGTAGCCGAGCACCGACAGCCGGGGGACGCTCTTCGCGCCGTTGCCGAAGACCTCGGGTTGGTCGAAGAACAGAGATTCGGCCATGCGGGCGAACGCCAGCGACGCCAGCGCGAGATACAGACCCTGGAGACGCAGGGCCGGGATCGTCATGAGGAAGCCGAACGGAATGGCGAAGGCTGCCGCGACGATCAGACCGACCGGGCTCCCGCTCCCGAACGGCGACCACTGATACATCGCGAACGCGCCGGCGCCCGCGAATGTGATCTGAGCCAGCGACACCTGGCCGGCCCACCCGGTGAGCGGCACCAGCGAGAGCATGAGAACGGCGATGACGATCGCGAGCGTCACGCGGTTGAGGTTCACCTGGCCCATGCCGCGTGAAATGAACCACACGACGAGGAACGCGGCGGCCATGCCGAGCGCGGTCTCCCGGATCTTCGGCACCCGCGGCTGGTGGAGCTTCGGGTCGGGCGGGGCCCGGCGCAGCGCGATACGCGCCTGCGGCACGGCGAGGAGGGCGATGAACAGGAAGATCGTCGGTATCG
>DASYFC010000114.1:0-22012 GCA_036498645.1 Acidimicrobiia bacterium
CGACCGTCGGAGTGGCCGAATCCCGGCAGGTCGATGGCGACCACCCGCCCGACTGCCGCGACGCGGTTCCAGATGCGGCGGAAGGCCCAAAGGCTCTCGGGCCACGGCGCCAGCAGCAACACAGTGCGGTCCGAATCCGCCGTGTTGTCTGCAAACCTCACCCGCACCCCGTCGCAGACTCGGAAGTACGTACTGATCGTCGAAACTGCGTCCGTACCCATCCGACAGCTCTCCTTTCTTCAGCCTCCATTGGTCGTCCAGCCCGCACGGAGCCGCGACCCCCGACTGGAGCGATCACTCCAATTTCTAGAGCATTCGGTCCAGTAGAGTCAAGAAAGTGGGTCGCGATCGGGACTCTCGCGCAGAGCTCGTGCAGACGATGGCCCGGCTGCTGCGTGACCAGGGCTACACCGCCACGACTCGAGCGCAGCTGTTGGTGGAGAGCGGCGTGTCCAACGGATCGCTGTATCACCACTTCCCGGGCGGCATGGGAGAGCTGGCCGAAGCTGCCCTCGAGGCTTCCGGCGCCGTCGTCGCCCATGCGCTCCGCGAAGCATTGAACGCGGCACCCAACACAGGCGAAGGGGTCGTCCGATTCCTCGACATCGCTTGGGGACCGGCGACGGAACAGTGCGCCGGGTGCCCAATCGCGCCGACCGCACTCGAATCACCCATCATCAGCCCCCGTCTACGCGCCGTCGCGGCGCGGTGCTTCGACGAACAGGAAGCCCTGATCGCCGCGCGGCTTCGCGCCGACGGATGGCCCGACGGCTCCGCCTCGGAGGCGGCATCGGCAGTGCTCGCCCTCGTCGAGGGCGCACTGCTGCTTGGTCGCGTGAGCGGGCAACTGAGTCACCTCGCTCACGCCAAGCGCGCTGCGCTCGCCCTACTCGCCCGGCCACCCGCGGAGGGAGGGACTCGAACAGGAACGTTCTGACCCGTGGCGAATCGTTCGGACATCTGCGCCGCCGACTCGTGCTAGCCACGAACTCCTGACGCCGAAGTGCGGCCCGAGCGCGCTCAACCCTCTGCGACTCGAAGTCCTCAACGCTATGAGTGTTATGCCCGCGGCCGGAGAGCTCGGCGAAACCGGCACTTTGGACTTCAGCGGCGGGTGGCGGTGCAGCCGATAGTGATGGGCGCGTTCGTCAGGTTGTTCGGGGGTCGACACGCCCCGTCTTGGAGTAGTCCACCGACCACCAGCGTTCGGGGCGCATGGTCCAGGTGAGGGACGCCTCGCCCTTGATGCTCTCGATATACAAGTCGCCGAGCTCGGCGCCGAAGTAGCGGTGGGCCATGGGTCGGCCAACGCCGTCTTCGTCCGTCGGCTCGACCGACACGACCGGCCCGTCGACGCTCACGTAGGAGTAGAACGGCGCCTCTTCGGTCTGCGCGCAGAGGCTGAAGCGCTGCGCCTTGTGCAGCAGCTTGCTCTTCAACGAGTCGGTGCCCGTGGTGACCCAGACGTTGCCGCCGGGCTCGTAGCCGTACCAGATCGGCACGGTGAGCGGGGGCCCGTCCTCCCGTTCGATCGAGATCACTCCGATGTGCACACCCGCGAGAAAGGCTTGCCGTTCGTCTTCGCTCATCCGCAAGTCCATGCCCGGAGGGTACCGACCCGCTGCAGTGTTCCCGCCGAACGTCCCAGAACCGCGAATCGGACCACGCGTCTGAAGCATCCCTGAACGCCGGCTCGGGCGTAGCGCGAGTACGAAAGGGTCTCACCGATCCGTGCCCGGTCTTCGGCAACAGGCCATGAAGAGAACTCGACGACGGTACCGAACCCTCGCGAGGGGTGCCTCAACCGCGTGAACGCCTCGGAGGGACGCGCACCTCTGGCGGGATGTCGAGCCGCTCAAGGCGCCCAGCGACATCGGCGATGACGGCGTCAACCGCGTCGTCCGGACGCGGGCGGGAGATGTCGACTGCCCACTCTGCGAGTGCGTCGCCGAGACGATCGATTTCCCTCGCCGCGTCCAACAGCTCGACGAGTGGGACGACGTCGGCCGGCGTCGTGTTGTGCTCGAGAGCGTCCCAGATCTCCTCGCCATCGCGCTGGAGTATCCGGGACTGCGCGCCGAGCGCGCCCTGGATCCGCCGCACGAGCTCCAGCAGGTCGTTCACGCGCTGAGGCTGCGGTTGCGCGTAGCGCACCAGTGCGGCGCGCAGGCTCCAGTTCTCGGTGTGGGGCCGCTCCGCGAAGTCGAGCAGCTGCGCCAGTTCGGCTGGTTCCACCTCGGCGGGCACGGCGAGCAGCGTACGACGATTGCGTCGTGCGCCAATCGCCAGCCGCTTCCATGGGCCCTCCGCTCGCGCCCCGATCGGCGGATGAGCGCCCTCAGGGCGAGCCTTCCGCTGACGGCTCGAGGGCGGGATGCGTCACAGGCTGCGCGCCACCGCGGCCGCGGGCATGGACGCCTTAGCGACCGGGCGCGCATATCGCGGGTTCTGTGCTCCGCTTGACTGCTGGCTGCCGCGTCGTTCTGTGCGGCTCTCAGGCGAGCATCCCGAGGCGGAACGGGCAATCTGGCGCGTCGTCTACCTCAGGCGAGGTCTCTGCTCGCGGTGGGGTTGTCCGGTTGACCTGTGTGGAAGATGGGCCAGCCGATCTCGGTGCGCCACTGGTCCTCGTCGATGGTCTCGTGTGGACCGACCAGGTAGTACTCGCGTATCGGGCCCTCAACAGCGAGGGCATGATCGGTCACATAGGAACCGAGCGATCCGTAGGCTCGGTCTAACTCGCCGCTGTGAGGCCCGAGATGCACGGTGACGGCGAGCTCGACTTCGGGCACTACAAGCGCCGTCACTCGCCCGGTCTCCCGCACCGATCCGTCGCAAGGTACGAAGACGGTGGCCTCTCCCCGCTCGTGGGTGAACAGATCGTTGGCGTACATGGCGCCTCCCGACCCCGTGGGACCGATCTTTTGGGCGGCCAGGAGGGCGTGCAGCTCGCCCAGCGCCCCTTGGTACCAGGCGGTGGCATCTCTGACGTCGATGACCTCTCGAATGGCCGCCGCTGGTGTGGCCGGAATCCGGCGGTGCTCGATTGCTTCCGGTGTCGCGTTGGTCGGTGGTTCGAGCAGCTCGCGTAACGACGCCACGGTTGCCTGTGTGCGCTCGAGAGTCGTTTCGAGTCGAGAGAGATGGTCGGCGACGAGCTTGTTGCGGGCGGCTAGGTCGGGGGTGGTGATGACGGCGTGGATCTCTTCGAGGGGCATATCGAGGGACCGGAACCGGCGGATGACCTGGGCGGTCGGGATCTGTTCGGTGGTGTAACGACGGCGGCCGGTCGTGGGGTCGACCTCGGCGGGCTCGAGCAGGCCGATCCGGTGGTAGTGGCGCAGCGTCTTGATCGTGAGGTGGGTGGCTCGGGAGAAGTCCCCGATCGTTAGCGATGGCGGCATCGACTTAGTATGAGATCTCCCCCAAGGGGAGAAACAAGTCCCGATTGGGGTCTTGCGCCTCCCGCGAGGGCACGCCCGAAGCTTCCAGAGAGGTACTCGACCGCGGCCTCGTGATGAAGGGAGCATGACATGACGACGACTGAGCGCGACAAGGAAGCCATCGTTGCGATCGTTCGGGAGATGGCGGAGTCGATGACCGGCGCGCAGAGCACTCGGCACTGGGCCCCAGACGTGCTGTGGTTCGACATTCCCCCGTTCGCATCGCGTGGTGTCGCGCCTGCGCGGAAGTTGTTCGACGACACCTTCGCCAACTTCGAGTCCTGCAAGGTCGACATCCTCGAACTGGACGCAACGGTCAACGGGGACATGGGCATCGTCTGCACGGTGCAGAGCACGAACATCGTGCTCAAGGGCGGCGCCTCCAAGCACGTCATAGCGCGCCAAACCGACTGCTTCGAGCGGCGAGAGAACGGTTGGGAGTTGATCCATCAGCACGCGTCCGTTCCGGCAGGCGGAGAGTGGGACGGCGGGATCACGACCGCATAGGGCCTGACCTACGACGCGACTGCCCGCGCCAGAACTGCCGATCTGCGCCTGACCTCCGCGCACCGAACGCGCGCACAGAACGTCACCAGATGAGTCCCGCCGGGCGCGGCCTATCGGCACATATGGCGTCCCCGCGACGTCCGCGGCCCTCGCCCGAGCCGCGCACGCGCCGCCCGCCGCCAAGGTGTTCCCTCCGCGACGCCCTTATCGCCTACCCCCTCGCACTCATTGACGGGGCAGAGCCCCGTGTGAAAACATCGTTTTCAGTGGCGGGGCGTACGGCGATGGACAGTCCGAGTGGCCGCTCGGTCTCGTCGGTAGGACAGGGGTCCGTCGACGAGGTGGAACAGCTGCTCACAGCAGCGGAAGCGGTGATGGCCCGGGGCGGGTACGCGCGGCTGCGAGTCGACGACGTGCTCGACGAGGCGGGGCTCTCGACCCGGGCCTTCTACCGTCACTTCCACGGCAAATCCGAGCTGTTCCTCGCGTTGTTCGATCGCGAGGCGGCGCTCGCCGGTGAGCGGCTCCGGCGGAAGGTCGCCGCGGCGCGTGCGCCGACCGACAAGGTCGAAGCATGGGTCGCGGCGACCCTGGCGCTCGCGTACGACGCGCGGGTTGCCCGCCGCACGCGCGTGTTCCTTGTCGAGCGTCAGATCATCGCGTCGGAGTTCCCGGACGACGTGATCCGCTGTGTGCGGCAGCAGCTTGCACCGCTCGAGGCGGCGATCGACGAGGGTCGGGCCTCGGGCGCGTTCCCGGCCGCGGAGCCCGAGCGTGACGCCCTTGCGATCCATCACCTGTGCTCCGGGCTGATGACCGACAAGCTCCTCGGTACGGGAACCATGGCCCGCGACCATGCCGTCGCCCTCGCGACGCGCTTCGCGCTGGCGACGCTGCGGGCCGACGCATGAGTCACGACGATCTGCTGCGCGACAAGGCTTGCATCGTCGGCATCGGGCGGTCCGCGTACGGGAAGCGCGGCGCGCTCGAGTCTGAAGGCACGCTCCGACTCGCGCTCCACGCGATCCACGATGCCTGCCGTGACGCCGGAATCGATCCCAAGGAGATCGACGGGTTCTCCTCTTACTCCGACGACGCCGCCCACCCATCGATGCTGCAGATGGCCCTGGGGACGCCGCGGATCCGCTACGCGGCGATGGTGTGGGGAGGGGGCGGCGCGGGAATGGGCGGCGCGTTCGTCAACGCGGCGATGGCCGTCGCCAGCGGCGTCGCCGAGTACGTCGTCGTCGTCCGCGCGATCAGCCAGGGGAAGCAGCGCTTCGGACGATCACTCGCGGGCTTGCAGGGCCAGCTCCCGGCGCCGTTCGGCTACGCGCTGCCGTTCGGGCTGATGTCGCCGGCGCAGATGTTCGCGCTGCCGGCTCGGCGTCACATGGCGGTGTACGGCACCACGCCCGACCACTTCGCCGAGGTGTCGATCAACGCCCGCCGCAACGCGGCCACGAACCCCGACGCGCTCTTCCGCACCGAGATCACCGTCGAGGATCATCACAACTCGCGGATGATCGCCGACCCATTGCGACTCCTCGACATCTGCATGGAGAGCGACGGGGCCGGGGCGATGATCCTCACGACGCCCGAGCGTGCCCGCGACCTGCGGCAGGCTCCGGTGTACGTGCGGTCGGCATCGATGGCGGGCGGCTACCGCTGGGGTGAGGGGATGTTGTCGGGCCACAACATGCCCGAGGCCGACTACCCGACCGCCGGGCAGCGCGCCACGGCCGAGGAGGCGTACCGCCTCGCCGGCGTCGGCCCGGACGACATCGACGTGGCCGAGATCTACGACCACTTCACGCCGCTCGTGCTCATGGGGCTCGAGGACTTCGGGTTCTGCAAGCCGGGCGAGAGCGGCCCGTTCGTCGCCGACGGCAGCATCCGCCGCGAGGGCTCGCTGCCGGTCAACACCCACGGCGGCAACCTCGCCGAGGTGTACCTCCACGGCGTGACGCACGTGCTCGAGGCCGTCCGGCAACTTCGCGGCACGGCCGCCAACCAGATCGCGGGAGCCGAGGTCGCGCTGGTCGTCGCCGGCGCCGGCCCGACGCCCTCGGGCTCGATGATCCTGAGGAAGTGAGGCCGTGACCAGACTCGTGAACAGCGCCGACTCGCACGTCGTCGAGCCGCTGGATCTCTGGGTGCACCGACTGCCGGAGCATCTTCGTGCGCGCGCGCCGCGCATCGAGGAGGTCGACGGCCGCTGGCTGTTCCTGGTCGAGGGCTCGCCGCCGCGCCGTATGGGCCCCCCGACGGAGGAGGCCGAGAAGGGGAGGGACGAGGCAAGAGGGACGGGATTCCGGGCCGGCGGTGCCGACCCGGACGTGCGAGCGAAGGACCTCGACGAGGACGGCGTGTGGGGCGAGGTTCTGTACCCGACGATCGCGCTGTTCGGGTTCGTGATCCCGGATCCGGAGCTCAGGTGGGCGACCGCTCGCGCATACAACGACTGGCTGGCCGAGACGTTCACGGCCGCGTCGAAACGGTTCGCGGGCGCGGCGCTGATCCCGGTGCAGGAACCGGACGAAGCGGTGCGCGAGATCGAGCGGGTCGCCGGGCTCGGCCTGCGGTCGGTGATGCTCCCGATGCAGGCGCCCGCCGACGCGCCGTACAACAGCGACCGGTACGACTCGGTCTGGGCGGCGGCGCAGGCGTACGGGATGCCGGTGAGCTTCCACGTCGGCACGGGCGCCAACCCGGTGACCGAGCGCGGCGCCGGCGGCGCCGTCATCAACTATGTCGAGGTGGGGCTGGGCGCGCAGCGCACGCTCGCGTACCTCGCCGCGTCGGGCGTCCTCGAGCGGTTCCCCCAACTGCACGTCGTGATGGTCGAGTGCGGGGCCGGGTGGCTCTCGTGGTTGCTCGAACGCATGGACGAGGCGTTCGAAGAGCACGAGCAGTGGGTGAAGCCGAAGCTGGCCGAGCCGCCCAGCTTCTACGTGCGGCGCCAGGGGCACGTCACGTTCGGCAACGACGCCGCCGGAGTCGTGAACCGCGACTTCACCGGCGTCGAGCCGCTGCTGTGGGCGTCCGACTACCCGCACCCCGAGGGCACGTGGCCGCACACGCAGGAGACGCTCGAGCGGATCTTCGCCTCCGTGGACCCGGGGGAGCGGCGGCGCATCACGTACGACACGACGGCGAAGCTGTACGGGCTCGAAGCTCCGGTCGGGGCGAGCTCGTGACCGCGCTGCGCGACGGCGCGCCCTACCTGCCGGCCGACCTGCCGCTCCCGCCCGTCACCAGCACCAACGCCGGCTTCTGGAAGGCGGCGTCGGACGGTCGGCTCGACGTGCAGCAGTGCCGAGACTGCGGCGCCCACCGGCACCCGCCGACCGAGGGCTGCTACCGGTGCGGGTCGCTCCACTGGGACTGGGCCACGCTCCCGGGGACGGGCACCGTTTTCACGTACACGTGGGTGGTGCAGCCGCTGCATCCGGCCGTCGAGAGCGTCGTGCCGTACAACGTGAGCGTCGTCGAGGTCGACGGGGCGTCAGACGAGCCCGTCCGGCTGGTGAGCAACGTCGTCGACGCGACCGAGGAGACGTTGCGGGTCGGGTCGAGGGTCACGCTCGCGTGCGACAAGCTGACCGACGAGGTGGGACTGCCCCGGTTCAGGCTCGCGTAGCCTGCCCGGCATATGGCCGACGCACCGAAGTCCTTCTTCCTCACCAAGCCCGTCCACGACTACCTCGTCGCCCACGCGCCGCCGCTCGACGACGTGCAGCGGGACCTCATCGTCGAGACAGAAGCGCTCGGCGGCATCTCGATGATGCAGATCGCTCCCGAGCAAGGTGCGTTCATGACTCTGCTGACGCGCCTGATCGGGGCGCGCGACGCGATCGAGGTCGGGACGTTCACCGGGTACTCGGCGATCAGCATCGCCCGTGGCCTCCCCGACGACGGCTCGCTGTTGTGCTGCGACGTGAACAAGGAGTGGACCGGCATCGCCCGGAAGTACTGGGAGCGTGCCGGCCTCGACGACAAGATCGAGCTGCGCATCGCCCCCGCGACCGAGACGCTGCGATCGCTGCCGGCGGGGGAGCGGTTCGACCTCGCGTTCATCGACGCCGACAAGCCGAACTACCCCAACTACTACGAAGAGGTCCTCGCCCGATTGCGGCGCAACGGCGTGATCCTCGTCGACAACACGCTGTGGGGCGGCGCCGTCGCCGACGCGAAGGCAACCGACGACAACAGCAAGGCCATCCGTGCGTTCAACGATGCCGTCGCCGCCGACGATCGTGTCGAGAGCACCATCCTCACGGTCGGCGACGGGCTCACCCTGATCCGGAAACGCTGACCCGGCCTTCTCCGACCACTCGCCCGCGAACGCCGGTTCGGAGCCGTCTAGCCTCGGTCAACCGCGGCACGAGATTGCTGATCACGAGCTCGGCGTCGACCTCCTCGACACTCCAGCGCCTGGCGTCGTAGACCGGACCGTCGACGTCCAGGCCTTCGATGGCCGTGGTCGGTCCCAGCTGCACCGATCGCCGGGGCGGCAACCCGGCGGCACGGAGTCGCACGTGGGCATCGTCGTCGGCGGCGACCACCGCGGGCACCGGCCCGAGAACCTCGGCCGGATCGCGTCCCGCCTCGACCAGCCCGTCGAGCACGCTGCCTGTGATCCCGAGGACGACCCGGGGCTCGAGCTGGCGAGTCAGAACCGCGACCCTGAACGCGTCGAACGGAGTGGCGTCGGCGGACGAATACAACGCGCCGAGCTTGCCGGCCGCCCGCTCGAACGGGACCGCGTGCACCGCCTGCGAGAGCATCGCCACGACGAGCACGAGCCCGCCGGGCTCGAGCCCCAACGCGGCGAGCCGCGGCGCGAGCGACTGGGCCTCGTCCTCGATGTCATCCTCCGAGACCGGCCACGGCGTCACCTCGCCGTCGACGACGACACGGCTGACTCCCCACACGCCCGGCGGATCCTCGTACCGCTTCGCGAACATCACCATGTCACTGCTTCGCCACCCGCGGGATCTTGTGCGGAGGGCCCTGACGCAGCAGCACCTCGTTCTCGACGAGCTCGACCTCGGGCTCGACTCCGACCGCCTCGTGCACGGACTCGGTGACCCGCGTCCGTACGTCGCCGACGCCGCGTGCGCTCTCCGTCGCGTAGCCGACGCGCAGCCGGAGACGGTCGACCTCGCGCCCCGCCCGGATCACCTGGAACAAGCCCGCGCTCGTCTCCGGGATTCGCTCGACCGCCTCCCAGAGGTCGCCCGGGAGCACTGACCGCCCGTCCACGACGACCTCGTCGCCCTTGCGGCCGAGCGGCCACACCCGTCCGTGCGTGCGCCCGCACGCGCACTGCTCGTGCGTGATGCGCACGAGATCGTCGGACCGGTAGCGGACGAGCGGCGCGATCTTGTCGAGAAGCGTCGTCGACACCAGCTCGCCGCGCTCGCCGTCGCCGACCGGCTCGGTGCCGTCGGGTTCGAGCGACTCGAGGAAGCAGGTGTCCTCCCAGTAGTGGCAGCCGTCGTGCTCGCGGCACTCGGTGGCGGCGCCGACGTCCCCGACGCCTGTGTGCACGAACAGCTCGAGGCCCCAGTCGTCCTCGACGAGGCGGCGCGCACGCGGGCCGATCGGCTCGCCCGCGAACGTGACACCCCGGTAGCTCGAGAACGCCTCGGCGAGATCGACCTTGGCGCTCGCCGCGTGCTGCTGGAGGGCCAGGACCAGCGGGCCCGAGAGGTTGTACCAAGCCGTCGGGCGGAGCTCGCGGCTGAAGCGCACCAGCTGCGGCACGTCGGCCGGCTGGTGGTCGACGAAGATCGGCGTCGCGCCGACGCCACGGATCGTGTCGTGGATGCCGGGGCCGCGGAACGTGAACAGACAATACGTGAAGTAGTCGCCGGGCCGGCTGCCGAGCTCCCAGAATTCGCGCACGAGCATGCTCGGACCGCGCCCCGCGTACGGCGCCGGCGTCGGGTCGCCGGTGGTGCCCGACGTCGAGAAGATCGCGCTGAAGATCTCGGTCATCTTCGGGTCGAGGCACAGCATCCCGCCGTACGGATCGCGGTGACGGTCGCGAAAGGCACGGATCGCGTCCTTGTCGATGAAAGGGACTTTCTCCCGAAAGTCGTCCATCGATTGCACGTCGTCGGCTGTGATGCCGGCGGCGTCCCACGTCTCGCGTATGAGGGCCGAGCGCTGGTACGCCCACGGGAGGAGGTCGCCTAGGAGGCGTTCCTCGCGCAGCGTCGCGATCTCCGACCGGGGCATGGTCTCGATCTCAGGTGAGAAGTAGCGCCGCTCGGTGCTGCCCATCCGCGGACGGTAGCCGTGCGGCGAGAAATGAGTAGGCGCTACTCAAGGCGTGCCTGGCGCGTCGTGGTCTGCTGGAACGGTCCGAACGCCAGCCGTCACAAAAGGAGCAGCACCGTGGGAACGGACTGGGTCGCGAAGGTCAAGGAGATCGCGCAGGAGCAGGTGACTGAACCGGTGCAGGCAGCGGGAATCCTGCAGCCGGCCGGCACATGGGGGACGTTCGGGCTCGATCAGGTGAGCGGCGTGGCCGCCATGTTCAAGCGCCGCAAGGTCAACAAGGACGCCGGCGGTCTCGCCCGGACGTCGTGGAAAGGCACGAAGACGGTGATCCTCGCTCTCGCAGGCGACAAGCTCTACGCGTTCGCCGCGAAGCAGAAGGGCCGCAACTGGAAGGTCGAGGGTCAGCTCGGGGTCTGGAACCGGTCGGATCTCGAGGTCGAGACAACCCGCGGCAAGCTGGCGACGAAGGTCGTCTTTGACGTCGCGTCCACCGGTGAGCACTACGAGCTCGAGGCGACGACCGTCGGGAGCGCCGGGTTCAACGACCCGTTCCTCGCCGCGATCGCGGCCTGAGGCTCAGAACTTCCCGGTGCGGCCGAAGCGGTAGTAGCCGGCGAAGGTCTCGTTGACCTCGTCGGGGATGGGGACAATCTCGCCGAGCTGCCGGGCGCCCCAGATGATCTCGGCGGTGCGTTCGACGAGGTGCGCGACGTGGAGGACATGCTTGGGGTCCTTCCCGACCGCGAACAACCCGTGGTTCGCCATCAGCACCGCCGACCGGTCGCCGACTCGCTTCGCGACCTCGTCGGCCAGCTCGTCGGTACCGGTCGTCTTGTAATCGGCGACCTCGACGTCGCCGCCTACGAACACGACGAACTCCTCGATCACGGCCGGAATCGTCTGGCGTGTGAGGGCGAACATCGTGGCGAACCGGGCGTGGCAGTGCATGGTGGCGTTGATCTCGTCGTGCAACCGCAGCGCCGAGAGGTGCAGCGCCTTCTCGGTCGTGGGGCCGCGCTCACCCTCGAGCACGTTGCCGTCGAGGTCGGTAACGACGAGATCGTCGAGCGTCATCTCCGTGTAGTCGACCGACGACGGCGTGAGGACCGCGTTCCCGTCCGGGAGGCGCGCGCCGAGGTTCCCCGCCGTACCCTCCACCAGGTTCGTGCTCAACATCTCCTTGGCGACCCACAGGACCGCTTCCTTCGTCTCCTGCGCGGTCAGCTTGGTCTCCGGGCTCACGAGAGGACCTCCGGGTTCACGAGGTTGTCGGGCTTGCCCCCGCCGAGGAGCTGCTCCAGCCCGTCGGCAATGAGCTTGGAGTGGTTGGCCTCGGTGTCGTAGGTCGCGCCACCGATGTGCGGGGTCAACACGACGTTCGGCATGGACTGGAGCGGGTGGTGGGCTGGGAGGTGCTCACCCTCGAAGTGGTCGAGGCCCGCGCCCGCGAGCGTGCCTGATTCGAGCGCTCCGACGAGCGCGTCGGTGTCGTGCAGCATGGCCCGGGCGGTGTTGACGAAGATGGCCTCGTCCTTCATGCGAGCGAACTGCTCGGCGCCGATCATGCCCTGCGTCTCGGGCGTGACCATGGCGTGCATCGAGACCACGTCTGCCTCGGCGAGCAGGTCGTCGAGCGAATGCGTCGCGTCGTCGGCGTACGGGTCGTAGGCGATGACGCGCATGCCGAGCCCCTCGAGGCGCCAGCGGGTAGCGCGGCCGACGGCGCCGAGGCCGACGAGCCCCGCGGTCCGTCCCGCCAGCTGCCAGGCCCGGAAGCGCTGGTAGGGGATCGTCCCGTCGCGGTAGATCTCGCCTTCGCGCACGTCGCGATCGGCGCGCACGACGCCACGGTTGACGGCGAAGAGGAGCGCGACGGTGAGCTCGGCCACGGCGTCGGCATTGCGGCCGGGTGCCCGCAGCACGGGGATGCCACGGGCGGTGGCGGCGGCGACGTCGACGTTGTTCGGATCGCCGCGGCAGGAGCCGACGGCCACGAGGGGAAGGTCGAGCACGGGGCCCTTCACGGAGTCGCTCTCGACGACGACGACGTTCGCGCCTTCACCTTTGATGCGTTCGGCGAGCTGCGAAGAGTTGTAGATGCGCAGTGGTTGCTGCTCGATCCACGGGTCGTAGACGACGTCGGCGAGCTGCTCCAGCTTGTCGAGCCCTTCACCACGGAACGGCGCCGTGACGAGCGCTTTGGATCGGTCGGCCACGCGGGTTCCTCTCGGCTACGTCTCGGCGTGCTTCTGTGCGGGTGCTTCGTGCTCCACGAGGTCGGAACGGTAGTCGGGGTGCGCGGAGAGCCACTCTCCGGCGCGCCGCATGCTCTCCTCGTTCTTCTTGTTGATGAACCCGTAGATCGGCCCCTCGAACCACTTCCACGGCGCCTTCGTGAGGTGGTAGCGCTCCTCGAAGTGAAAGCGCGTCCGGTTGGGCCCGATCGGCTCCAGGCGGATCTTGCCGGTCTGGTCGTTGCCGGCGTCCTTCGAGATCATCGTGTACGTGTAGCCGCGCTCCGGCTCGACGTCGGTGACGAGCTCGAGCGCGGAGCCTTCGCGACCGAACGGCATCTCGTAGATCACGCGGCGGAGGCGACCGTTGTGGTGCTCGTCGCCGGGCCAGAGGACGTCGACGCGCTTCACCATCGGCGCGTAGTCGGTCCAGCGTTCGTAGTCCTGGAACAGTGCCCAGATGCGCGCCGCGGCATGCGGGATCTCGAACGAGTAGCGGTGTTCGCGCACGGTCCTCCCTCCGGGCTGCTCCCGGCATTCCCTGACTATCGTGTCAGGTTCGCGAGGCAGGCAGGAAGGCGCGGGAAGGTAGGGATGCCGATCCACTACGAGCGGGACGAGAAGCACGTCGTCCGCATCACGATCGACCGGCCCGAGGCCCGGAACTCGGCCGACATGGAGCACTTCAAACAGCTCCGGATGGCGTGGGAGCGCTTCGACGCCGACGCCGACGCCTGGGTCGCGATCATCACCGGCGTCGGCGACGCGTTCTTCACCGGCGCCGACCTCAAGACCTACGTCCCGGAGATCACGAAGGTGGCCGAGCGCATCCAGAAGGAGGGGCTCGCCGAGGTCGACGGGTACCGCCTCGACGACGGGACGAAGTCGGTGCTGCGGGGCGCCAAGATCTGGAAGCCGATCATCGCCGCCGTGAACGGGTTCTGTACCGCCGGCGGGATGGAGATGCTGGGAGGCGTCGACATCCGCGTCGCGTGCCCGGAGGCGAAGTTCTCCGTGATGGAGCCGAAGCGCGGGCTGTTCGCCGGCGGCGGCACGACGGTGCGGCTGCCGCGCCAGATCCCCTTCCCGCAGGCAATGGAGTTCCTGCTGTGCGCGGATCTCATTCCCGCGGACCGTGCGCTCGAGATGGGACTGCTGAACGCGATCGTTCCTCGCGACCAGCTCATCGACAAGGCGTACGAGTACGCACACCGCATCACTGCCAACGCGCCGCTCGCCGTGCAGGCCACGAAGCAGAGCGTGTGGGAGGGTCTCGGCATGAGCCTGCGCGACGCGTACAAGAACGAGAGCGCGCTCAGCTCGATGATCTTCCAGACCGAAGACGCCAAGGAGGGCCCCAAGGCGTTCCGAGAGAAGCGCAAGCCGAACTGGCAGGGGAAGTAGCAGTGCCCGCGGTCGACCCACGCGCACCGTGCCTGATCGGCGTCGGGCAGCGCACCTGGCATCCCGACGAGGTCGGAGACGAAGGTGCGCCGGAACCGCTCGTGATGTGGGAGGACGTCGCCCGCCTCGCCGCCGGCGACACGGGCGTCGCCGGCGCGGCCGTGCTCGACCGCCTCGACGGCCTGCAGATCGTGTACTGCCAGACGTGGCAGTACGACGACCCGACGGCGCGGCTCGCGGCGCGCCTCGGCATCGAGCCCCGACACACCTACTACTCGGGCATCGGCGGGACGACGCCGCAGGTGCTCGTCGACGGCGTGGCCGAGCAGGTCCTCGCGGGCGAGCTCGACGTCGCGCTGGTCTGTGGCGCCGAGGCGCTGGCCACGCAGCGCCGGTACAAGCGCCGGGGTGACCGCTACCCGTACAGCTTCAAGCCGGAGGAGCGGCGGCCTTTCCCGTGGGAGGCACCGTTCCATCCCGCCGAGGTCGCCCACGAGGTGTTCCAGGCGTGGCTCACGTTCGCGATCTTCGACAACGCCCGGCGCGGCCACCTGGGCGTCGAGCTCGACGAGTACCGCCGGGAACTCGGCGACCTGCTCGCCCCGTTCACCGAGATCGCCGCCGCCAACCCGCTCGCGTGGTTCCCGGTCTCGCGGTCGGCCGACGAGATCATCACCGCCACGCCCGAGAACCGGATGGTCGGCTACCCGTACACGAAGTACATGATCTCGATCATGGACGTCGACATGGCGGCCGCCGTGCTCGTCGCCAGTCACGAAGCCGCCGACGCGTTGGGCGTGCCGCCGGAGCGGCGCGTCTACCTGCGTGGGTGGTGCTATGCGACGGATCCCGTCTATCTCGCCGAGCACGACGAGATGTGGCGCTCGCCGGCGATGGCAGCGGCGGCGAGCGAGGCGTTGCGCGTCGGAGGGGTCGGCGTCGACGACGTCGCCCACCTCGACGTGTACAGCTGCTTCGGGAGCTCGGTGAACTTCGCACGCGACGCCCTGGGGTTGCGTGACAGCGATTCGCGATCCCTGACGGTCACAGGCGGGTTGCCGTACCACGGTGGCGCCGGCAGTGACTACATGACGCACTCGATCGCGACGATGGCGGAGGTCCTCCGCCGCGACCCCGGCTCGTACGGGCTCGTCAGCGGAGTGGGCATGCACATGACGAAGCACGTCTACGGGCTCTACTCGACGGAGCCCGGCCCGGTCGCGCCGCCCGAGCAGCAGGGCGTGCAGGCGGCCGTCGACGCCGAGGGGAAGCGCGGGATTCGTGACGTGTACGACGGCGCGGCGACTGTGGCCGCATACTCGGTCGTGCACGGTCGCGACGGCGAGCCGGAGTGGGGTGTCGTCATCTGCGACGTCCCCGAAGGCGATCGTGCCTACGGCAAGGTGCTCGACGCTGACATGCTGGGGTCGATCGAGCGCGACGAGCTCGTCGGACGCAAGGTCACCCTGACGCCGACCGAGGCCGAGACGGCGGCGGGGAAACAGCAGATCAACGTGGCGACGATGTGACGGCGCCCGCGACAAGGAGAAGGTGACGCATGGCGTGGGACTTCTCGACCGATCCCGAGTTCCAGCAGAAGCTCGACTGGATGACGGAGTTCGTGCGGACCGAGATCGAGCCGCTCGACCTCGCGTTCAGCTCGCACCTCGTGTACGACAAGGACCATCCCGTCCACGAGAAGGTCGTTCGGCCGCTCCAGGACGAGGTGAAGGCGCGCGACCTCTGGGCGTGTCACCTCGGCCCGGACCTCGGGGGCAAGGGCTACGGGCAGCTGAAGCTCGGGTTGATGAACGAGATCCTCGGACGATCGAACTGGGCGCCGAGCGTGTTCGGCAGCCAGGCGCCCGACTCGGGCAATGCCGAGATCATCGCCCACTACGGCACCGAGGAGCAGAAGGAGAAATACCTCCAACCTCTGCTCGACGGCCGCATCTCGTCCTGCTACTCGATGACCGAGCCGCAGGCGGGCTCCGACCCGCAGCAGTTCCGGTGCCGCGCGGAGCGCGACGGCGACGAGTGGGTCATCAACGGCGAGAAGTGGTTCTCGTCGAACCTGCGCTACGCCAAGTTCGCGATCGTCATGGCGATCACCGACCCGGACGTTCCCGTGTACCAGGGCGCATCGATGTTCCTCGTGCCGACCGACACGCCGGGCGTCAACATCATCCGCAACGTCGGCCTCGGCGGCGAGAGCGAGGGAGAGGGGGCGCACGCGTACGTCCGGTACGAGAACGTGCGCGTGCCGACCGAGAACCTGCTCGGAGGCGAGGGGCAGGCGTTCGTGATCGCACAGACCCGATTGGGTGGCGGGCGGATCCACCACGCGATGCGGTCGATCGGGGTGGCACAGCGCGCCTTCGACATGATGTGCGAGCGGGCGCTCAGCCGGCAGACCCAGGGCGAGGTGCTGGCGAAGAAGCAGATGGTGCAGGACGCGATCGCGGAGTCCTGGATCCAGCTGCTCCAGTTCCGGCTCCAAGTGCTGCACGCCGCCTGGACGATCGACCAGGTCGGCGGGCACAAGTCCCGCACCGAGATCGCGGGCGTGAAGGTGGCGACGCCGAAGGTGATGCACGACGTCGTCTACCGCGCGATGCACATCCACGGCGCGCTCGGCGTGTCGAACGAGATGCCGTTCGCCGGTATGTGGCTGGCGGCGCCGATCATGGGCATCGCCGATGGCCCGACCGAGGTGCACAAGGTGACGATCGCCCGACAGGTCCTGAAGCGGTACCAGCCGTACGAAGGACTGTTCCCGCCCTCGCACCTGCCCGAGCGGCGCGCCGAAGCGCGGGCGAAGTTCGCGCACATGCTCGATCTCGAGGTCGGCAACCTGTAGCCGCGACTGATGCGTGCAGGGAGCCCGCTCAGCGGGCCCTTTGCACGCATCTCAGCACTGCTTTGGGATCGTCGCGCACGTCTTCCCACGTGAAGCGGAGAACTCGCCAGCCGAGGGCCACGAGTCGGTTCTCTCGGTTTCGATCACGTCGAAGCGCCTTCTGACTGGAGTGATACGCGGCGCCGTCGAGTTCGATCGCGAGTTTGACTTCGGGATACGCGAAGTCGACTCGCGCCGTCGTGCCGTTCATATCGATTTCCGCCTGCGGCTTGGGGGTGGGCACGCCGGCGTCGCGTAGGAGCTGACGGAAGCGCGTCTCGAGGACGCTCTCTGCGGGACGGTCGCTGTCGACCTGAGATGCAAGCACGTTGCGCGCACGCTTCGTGCCTGGACGGAGGTCACCGAGTTCTTCGAGTCGACGCCAGATGGGCTCGATTTCAAGGAGGTTCCGCCTACGACCCTCGTCGAGTATCTCCTCGAGGGCTGGAGCGGAGAGCACGACTGCAAGATCCAGGAAAGTGCGGACCGGGCGGGTGACCGGGATGCCATCGATCTGGGTCACGTCACGTTCTGTCAGGTGGTAGGACTCGTGCCAAGTGATGCCTGCCTGGCGTCGCCGCTGGTGTCGCAGAGCCGTGACCTCGACGATCTCTGCCGGCATGCCCGCAAGGTCCCAGAGAAGCGCGGCGGACCTATGCGACGCGACCGCTGGTCCGAGCAAGCAGGCAGCCGTGAGTCGTTGCTTTAAGGACGGCGGTGTGCCGGCGAACCGATACGCGCCAAAGTCGACCCTCTCCCAGACTCTGGATGCGAGCCGGCGCGAAATGGCGCTAGCGCTGAAGCCGGCGTCGATGGCCTGACGGCGCGTGAAGACACCATGCTGCCGCTTGGCATGACGGCTGATGATTACGTCGCGCCAATGCGTACCACGTGCTCGCTGAGTGGGCTTCATGTACGCATCAATAGCGCAAGCGTGTGACGGTTATTCGCGCGGCAGTCCCAGGATGCGCTGGGCGATGATGTTCTTGTTCACCTGCGTGGTTCCGCCCGCGATCGTGTATGAGCGCATGGCGAGTCGATCGCGGCCCCAGCGGCCGGTGTTGGCGTCGGGGCCGAGCACGTCGCCGGCGACCTCGCCGAGGTGCTGCTCGGCTTCGCTCCAGACGAGCTTGGCGATGCTCGACTCCGGCCCCACCTCGCGGCCGTGCAACGCGCCCGAGATCGCCCGCTGGGACACCAGCTTCAGCAACTCGCCCTCGAGATAGACGCGCGCCAGCTTCTGCCGCACCACTGCGTCGTGCGCGGCGGAGGTTGCCTCCGCTGTCTCCAGCAGGTCGGCAATCTTCTTGCGCAGGCCGAGGTGCAAGTTCGCGACGGTGCCCCGTTCGTGCGAAAGCGTCGTCATCGCCACACGCCAACCCTCGTTCACCGGCCCGAGCAGCGCATCCCTCGGGACGCGTACGTCGGTGAAGAAGATCTCGGCGAACTCCCGTTCACCGGTGATGGTGACGAGCGGACGTGCCTCGATGCCGGCGAGCCGCATGTCGACGAGAAGGCACGAGATCCCCCGATGCTTCGGCGCGTCGCGGTCGGTCCGAACGAGCAGCTCGCACCGGTTGGCGAACGCGCCGAGCGTGTTCCAGGTCTTCTGTCCGTTGATCACGAAGGCGTCGCCGTCGATCACGGCCGACGTCGACAGCGACGCGAGGTCGGACCCGGCGTCGGGCTCCGAGAAGCCCTGGCACCAGATGTCGTCGCCGCGCAGCATGCGGGGGAGCAGGTCCCGCTTCTGCTCCTCGGTGCCGTGCTCCATGATCGCCGGCGCGATGTTCGACAAGCCGATGACGTTCACCGTCCCCGGCGCCCCGGCGCGGTGCATCTCCTCGGCGTAGACGACCTGCTCCATGAGCGACGCGCCCCGCCCGCCGTACTCCGGAGGCCAGGCGATGGCGGCGTACCGGGCGTCGGCGAGCGTGCGGTTCCATTCCTTCAGTCGCTCGATCCGGTCGGGGTCGTCTCCGACGGGATGCTTCGCCAGCTGGCGGAGATCGTCGGTGAGGTGCCCGTCGAGCCAGGCCCGGAACTCCTTGCGGAACGCCTCGGCTTCCTGCGGATACGTAAAGTCCATGTTGGCGTCATCCTAAGTGGGGGACCGTGAGCGGGAGGAAGACGACGATGGCCACCGACGAGCTCGCACGGCAGGCGGTCGACGCCATCGAGGGGATCAGCGGGCACCATCCGGGGTTCCGTGCCGCCCACGCCAAGGGCACGTTGTGCGCGGCGACGTTCACCCCGAGCGCCGACGCGGCGCGCTTGACCCGCGCCGCGCACTTCCGGGACGGTCCCGTGCGTGCACACGTTCGGTTCTCGAACGGGAGCGGGAACCCGAACGATCCCGACTTCGAGCCCCGCGAGGCCCGCGGCATGGCGACGAAGTTCTACCTCGCCGACGGCTCGACGACCGACCTCATCGGGATCACGTTGCCGGCGTTCTTCGTGGGAGCGCTCGACGGGTTCTTCGACTTCTGCCGCGCCCGCACCCCTGACGCCGAGACGGGCGAGCCCGACCCTGCCGCGATCGGCGCGTTCCTGGAGCAGCATCCCGAAGCACTGACCGCCGGCGCCGCGGCGCTGAGCGCGACGCCGCCCGAGAGCTACCTACGCTGCGCGTACAACTCACTGCACGCCTACCGCTTCGTCGACGACACCGGCAGCAGCCGGTACGTCCGTTATCGGTGGGAGCCCGAAGCCGGCGAGGCGAATCTCAGCGCCGAGGATGCCGAAGCGCGCGGTCCCGACTACCTCCAGGACGACCTCGCCACACGACTGGCGGACGCGCCGGCCGCGTTCGCGCTGTCGGTGCAGATCGCCGAGGACGGCGACGCGGTCGACGATCCCAGCATCCCGTGGCCCGAGGAGCGGCCGCGAGTCACGATGGGCCGGCTCGAGGTCACCTGGCTCGCACACGACCGCGAGCAAGGTGGCGACGTGCTCGTGTTCGATCCGACACGCGTGACCGACGGCATCGAGCTCTCGGACGACCCGATCCTCCGCTTCCGCACGCACGCGTACGCCGAATCTGTGATGCGTCGAACCGGTGTCGCGCGCGACGGCGTGTAGAGTCTTGCCTTCGCAGCGAGCGGGGCAGGTATCCGAGTGTTGAGATCTGCGCATCGATGGCGGCACGCCATGGTGGCGATGCTGTTCGTCGTCGGGTCGATCGGAGTCGCCACACCATCCGCCGGCGCGGCGCAAGGCGCCAAGGAAGTCCACATCGGCGCGCTGCTCTCGCTGACGGGCGGCGGGGCAACCCTCGGGACAACCAGCAAAGCCGCGCTGGAGATCGCGGCACAGCGCTGGAACTCGTCTCCGCAAGGCAAACAGGTCAAGGTCGTGCTCGACGTCGAGAACACGAACCTCGAGGCCGACCAGGCCCAGGCCGCGCTCACCCGGCTCGCCGACAAGGGCGTGCGGATCGTGATCGGTCCCCAGTCCAGTTCCGAGGTCGCGGCAATCGGCGATCAGGCCGACGCCCGCGGCGTGCTCGTCGTGTCGCAAGGCAGCACGGCGTCGTCACTCGGGCTTCCCGACGACAACGTCTTCCGCTTCGTTCCCACCGATCGGGTGGAAGGACGAGCGAGCGTCGATCTCATGCTGAAGAACGGCGCCACCACGATCGTCCCGATGTGGCGCAACGACCGCGGCAACAACGGCCTTGCCGACTCCGTGCGCGCCGCGGCCACCGCGTCCGGCGCCACCGTGACCGACGGGGTCCGGTACGAGCCGGACACGACCGACTTCAGCGCCGCGCTCGCAGACCTCAGCACGCAAGTCCAGGCCGCCGTGGGAAGCGCCGGGCCCGACAAGGTGGCGGTGTACCTGGCCGGGTTCGAGGAGGTCGCGGGCGTGTTCACCGCGGCGCGCACGGTCACCGGGCTCGACGGCGTGCGCTGGTACGGCGGCGACGGCTCGGCCCAGAGCAAAGCGCTCCTCGCCAGCGGACCGGCGACGTTCGCCACCGGCGTCAAGGTCAAGGGCTACCCGAGCCCGCTCGTCGCCGTGCCGGCCGCCGAAGCCAAGCGCGACACGAAGCTGGTGAGCCAGATCACGAAACGCGCCAAGAATCCGGCCGACGCCTTCACGCTAGCCGCGTACGACGCGTTCAATGTCGCGGCGCGCACGCTCTCCGACACGCCCGCCGACGCCGACGCCGCCACGCTGCGAGCGGCATTCGCGCGGACCGCCGAAGGCGCCAAGGGCACCACCGGGACGATCCACCTCGACCCTGCGGGTGACCGGGTGTCGACCCCGTACGCCTTCTGGTCCGTCTGCCGGCACGGGAAGAGCCCGCGGTGGACGCAGACCGGAACGTGGACGCCCGCCGCCGATGCCACCGCACCCGGGCGGGTCTCTCCCAAGAGCTGCCCGAAGAGCTGAGCCGAGCCCGCTATCGGTCGAGGCCGCCGCGTTCGAGCGCGTGCTCGACTTCCCGCTGTCGGGCCGCGTTCTCCTCGTGCAGCTGCTCGGTCGTCTTCACGACGCCGTCCACCTTGAGCTCGCCCATGACGTGCACCTCGCCCAGCGTCTCGTGCATGTAGTCGGGCCCGTCCCCGGTCGGGATGAACCACCCCGTCGGACACATCGTCAGCACCTCGACGAACGTGAATCCGTCCCCCCGCAGCTGCGATTCGAAGGCGCGGCGGAACATCCTCTTCGTACGAGCGACTGCGCCCGCGTTGTGCACGGAGCCCCGGGCGACGTACGCGGCGCCCTGCAGCCGGGCGATCAGGTCGCCGATCAGGATCGGGTAGCCGTGGTATTCGGCGTCGCGCCCGTCGAGGGAGTTCTTCGTGCGTTGGCCGAGGACGCTGGTGGCCGTCATGTGGCCGCCGGTCTCGCCGAACACCCCGTTGTTCAGCAGGATGCACGTGACTTTCTCGCCCCGCGCCGCCGTGTGCAGTACCTCCTGCAGACCCTCGTTCACCATGTCGCCGTCGCCCTGGAGCGTGAACACGACGGCGTCCGGTCGCATGCGCTTCGCACCCGTCGCGACCGAGGGGGCCCGACCGTGCAACGCCTGCACCAGGTCGACGTCGATCGTGCTCGTGAACGCCGTGTAGCAACCGATGCCGGCGACCATGATCGAGCGCTGCGTGACCCCGAGCTCCTGGAGCGCTTCGAGATAGACGCGCAGCGCCAGCGGCTCGCCGCAGCCCGGGCACATGTTGTGCTCCTGGGTGAGCAGCAGGTCGGGCTTGAGGTCGGCGACC
>DASYFC010000115.1:0-5670 GCA_036498645.1 Acidimicrobiia bacterium
GTGAGCGAAGGCCGCGTGCTCCTCGACGGCCACGACGTGCGTGATCTCACGCTCGACTCCGTGCGCGATGCCGTGGGGTTCGTCATGCAGGACCCGCACCTGTTCCACGACACGATCATCAACAACCTGCGATATGCACGATCTGATGCAACCGACGACGAGATCGTCGCCGCGTGCAAGGCGGCCAGGATCAACGACCTGATCATGAGCCTGCCCGAGGGCTACGGCACCCTCGTCGGCGAGCGCGGTTACCGGATGTCGGGTGGCGAGAAGCAGCGACTCGCGATCGCGAGGATGCTTTTGAAGGACCCGGCGATCGTGATCCTCGACGAGGCGACGTCGCACCTCGATTCCGAGTCGGAGCTCGCGATCCAACGGGCTCTCGCCGAGGCGCTGCGCGGGCGGACCGCGCTGGTGATCGCGCACCGGTTGTCGACGATCGTGAACGCCGATCGGATCCTCGTGATGGACGAGGGCCGCATCGTCGAGCAGGGCCGTCACGCCGATCTGCTGCGCGAGCGTGGTCTGTACGCCGACCTCTACCGCACCCAGCTCGACCAGGCGGCCGAGCCCGCGTAGACGCTCCGAAGACGCGGCGGCGACGCTCGTCGCCGGTACGCTCGCCCCGGCTCCCTCCATCGGAAGCCGTTGATCCATGCCGTCGGACGAAACCACGCCGAACGCGTCCCGTCGCGAGCAACGGTCTCGCCGCCGGCGCATCTGGCGACGCGGCCTCATCGTCGGACTCGCCGTCGTGCTGCTCGCCGCCGGCACCGCGTACGCCGTGACCGGTCCGCTCCAGCACGATGACCACGGCGGTGGCCGCGCATCGCGACCGGGCCCGACCAGCGCCTCCGTCGCCGGGACGGCAGCCGCGCAGACGTGCCGTGCGCCACTGAATCCGGACGACCCGTTGCGACTCTGGATCGGGGGCGACTCGCTGGCCGGATCGCTCGGCCCGTCGCTCGGCCAGCGCACCGGGTCCACCGGAGTCGTGCAGCCCGTCTTCGACTCCCGCGTCTCCAGCGGCCTGCTGTCGCCGGACTTCGTGAACTGGCCCCGGCAGGGCGCCGACGACATGTCGCTCTACAACCCCGAGGTCACGGTCTTCATCGTCGGCGCAAACGACGCCATGAACCTCCCCGATGGGGCCACGCGCGATCCGGGATGGCGCGCGCAGTACTCGGCGCTCGTCGAAGAGATGTTGACCGTCATCGGGGGGAACGGTCGCGCGGTGTACTGGGTCGGCGCTCCCGTGATGGCCGACGCCGCGTACTCGGAACGCGTGCAGGGTGTGAACGACGTCTTCCGCGAGGTCGCGGCGAAGCACCCCGAAGTCACGTACGTCGACGCCTACGCCCTGTTCTCCGCGCCCGACGGGACGTACGCGTCGGTGCTGCCCGTCCCGGGCGGCAAGGTCGCGCGCGTGCGCGGCGCCGACGGCATCCACCTCACTCCCGAAGGGGGCGACCTGCTCGCAGAGACGGTGTTCGAACGCCTCGACCCGACGTGTCAGATCACGCAGCAGGCGGTGCCGGGCGCGGTCAAGGCGACCATCGAGGCGCCGGGAAGCTCGTCCGTGCCCGGGTCGCGGCGCGGCGCGCCCACGGCGACGACGAGGTCGGCGACGGGCAATTCCCGCCGCTGACGAGGCGGGATCGGGCGGGTAGGTCCGTCCGTCGCGCCCATCGGTAGTCTCCCCGCATGACAGCGCGGCTGGAAGCGGCCGCGGCGGCCGTGGACGCCGCCGCCGAGCTCACCACCGCTGCGACCGAGCACCTGGCTCGGGGCGCGGCCGAAGAGGGGCGCATCTCCGTCGCCAAGCTCGATCGGCACCAGGTCCTGGCGTACGACCTCGCGCACGCCGCCAGCGCCCTCGAAGGGTGCCGCGTGATGCTCGACTACGGCGCGCACGGCGAGCTCGAAGGGATGCTGGCGGGCGCATTCGTCGCCGACGTGGTCGCCGACGTCGCCAGCAGGATCGTCGCTCGCGAGGAGATCTGGGGCGTGTCGGCCGACGCGCTCAAGCCCGCGCTCGACTTCGTCGCCGACCGCCGCTCGCCCGAGTTCCTCGAGTCGATCGCGGCACGCCTTCCCAAGGATGGGACCGGCTCCCCACACCTGTCCGACGACTTCGAGCTCGTCCGCGAGACGTTCCACCGTTTCGCCGCCGAGAAGGTGCGGCCGGTCGCGGAGCACGTCCATCGCGCGAACGCCGACATCCCGGAGGACGTCATCGCCGGCCTGGCCGAGATCGGCGGGTTCGGCCTGTCGGTGCCCGAGGAGTACGGCGGCTTCGCGGCCGGCGGCGAGCACGACTACCTGGGCATGGTCGTCGCCACCGAGGAGCTGTCGTGGGGGTCGCTCGGCGTGGGCGGCTCGCTCATCACCCGGCCAGAGATCCTCACGCGGGCCATCGTGCAGGGCGGCACCGACGAGCAGAAGCGGCGGTGGCTGCCGGGCATCGCCAGCGGCGAGCTGATGGTCGGCGTCATGGTCACCGAGCCCGACTACGGCTCCGACGTCGCCCACATCAAGGTGACGGCGACGCCGACCGAGGGCGGCTATCTCATCAGCGGCGTGAAGACGTGGGCGACGTTCGCCGGTCGCGCCAACGTCCTCATGCTCCTCGCCCGCACCGACGCCGACCGGACTTCCGGCCACCGTGGCCTCTCGCTGTTCGTGGTGGAGAAGGAGCCCGCCCCGGGGCACGCGTTCGCGTTCGAGCAGCCGGGCGGGGGCAAGGTCGAAGGCAGAGCCATCGACACGCTCGGGTACCGCGGCATGCACTCCTACGAGGTCGCCTTCGACGACTGGTTCGTGCCCGCCGAGAACCTCGTCGGCGGCGAGGCCGGGCTCGGACGCGGCTTCTACCTCCAGATGGAAGGGTTCGAGAACGGCCGCCTGCAGACGGCGGCCCGCGCCGTGGGACTGATGCAAGCCGCCTTCGAGGCGGGCTTGGCCTACGCCCAGGAACGACGTGTGTTCGGCCAGTCGGTCTTCGACTACCAGCTGAGCCAGGCGAAGCTCGCCCGGATGGCGACGCTCATCCAGGCGGGCCGGCAGTTCGCATACGACGTCGCCCGCCGGATGGCCAAGGGCGAAGGTGCGCTGCAGGCGTCGATGGTGAAGGCGTACGTCTGCCGCGCCGCCGAATGGGTGACGCGCGAGGCGATGCAACTCCACGGCGGCATGGGATACGCGGAGGAGTTCCCCGTGTCCCGCTACTTCGTCGACGCCCGAGTGCTGTCGATCTTCGAAGGCGCCGACGAGACCCTCTGCCTGCGGGTGATCGCCCGCCGCCTCGCCGAGCAGGCGCTCGAGCGCGTGGGTGTCTGAGCACCGAGGGTCGCCCGTGGATCTGAAGCTCGAGGCGATCGTGGTTCCGGTCTCCGACGTCGACACGGCGAAAGAGTTCTACGAGCGGGCGGGGTTCAACCTCGACGTCGACCACCGACCCAACGAGAGCTTCCGGGTGGTGCAGCTGACGCCGCCGGGATCGGCGTGCTCGATCATCATCGGGACGGGCGTGTCCAGCGTGACCCCGGGTTCCGCCCAAGGCCTGCACCTCGTCGTCACGGACATCGAAGCGGCACGGGCCGACCTCGTCGGGCGCGGCGTCGACGTCAGCGAGCTCTTCCACTTCGGCCCCGGAGGACAGGAACCGGGACTCGATCCCCAGCGCGCCGATTACGGATCGTTCGCGTCGTTCACCGATCCCGACGGCAACGGCTGGATGCTCCAGGAGCGGCGCGGCTAGCGCGCGAACAGCGCGATGAAGTCGCGTTCGCCGGGCTGAAGGTACCGGTCTTCGGCACGCTGCATGTCCGGCAGGAGCTTGTGGCCCGCCACCGCGTTGGGGGCCGTCGGGTAGACCTGGTCGTAGGTGAAGTACGACACCCACTGCGAGTTGATGTCGAGCTCCATGGCCCGAACGGCGCCCGCCCGAACGAGCACGTCGCCGAGCGTCTTGGCGTTGAGGCCGTTGCCCGCGACGAAGATGAGACCTCCGTTCGCGTCCACCCCGACCGCCGACCGCCACACGAACACCTTGTTGCCGAGCGTGGCACCCCACTTGTTGTTGGAGTCGGAGTCGAGGCCGGGCACGGGCTGCCCACCATCGACCATGAGGTCGAGGTTCTGGCGCACCGTCTTGATCCGGGGATCCATCGCGAAGTCGCGCCCCCACATGCCGACGTTGGCGGTGCCGTCCTGGAGGATCACGAGCGACGCGGCCCCGTCGCGCAAGGGCTTCACCATCTCGCCGTCCGTGTAGTAACCCCCGCGCGCGCCGTCCATCTTGAATCCCGAGTTGAACGCCGCCACGAGGCCTGCGCGCTGGTCCTCCGGGATCTGGGAACCCCACGGGTTCGGGCCGCCGCCCGGCTCCTGGAGACCGGGGACGAACACCGTCCGCAGGAGCTTGGTGTCCATCCACGCCAAACCGGTCACGAGACTGGTATGGACCGGGTCGGGACGCATGAACGTCGTGTAGACGCTCGGCAGCCCCTGCACGGTGCGCCCGGTCGGATGCCAGATCCCCTCGTCCGGGAGCGGATCGGTGAACGGCTGCGCGTTCGGCGGCGGGTTGAGGTGCGCCGGGACGGGCGGGGCGGTCACCGCGGGCGTCTTCGGCCCGTTCGCCTTCTTGCCGACCGCTTCGGCCCCCGGCGCCGCCACCTTCGGGAGCCCGTGCGCGGGCCGGCCACCGACCGGCGGCGGGTGATTCGTGTACCACCAGTGCTCGATCCGGTTCACGATGCCGCGGCCGCCGTGATCGCTGAACCACTCGACGCTGCGTGCGGTCCACGGGTCCGTGCCCGGGGCCGTCAGGGCATGGGCATACGACCAGCCGGTGCCGATCATCAGCACGGCGGCGATCACGGCCAGGGCGCGCAGAATGAACCTGTGGCGCGGCGAACGCCGGGCGCGTCGTTCCTTGCGCTTCTGCCGGCGGGTCAGCTCCCAAAACCCGCCGCCAGGCGCTCCAGACCCGGTCGTACGCCGGCCGCGCTTGCGGATGGTGACGTCGGTCGCGCTCGTCTCTTCCGTCCCGGGCCGATTTCCCTGCCGCTCGACCCGGACTCTAGGGGTGGCCATCCCTCGGTTCGTGGATGGGCGGACGGCCGATGCCGTATGCCTCGCGGCGTGCCAGGTCGATCGCGTCCAGTTTGTCACGGATCCGGCGGTTGCCGTCATCGGCGTCCTCGACCTGCGGCTTTGCCACGTCGACGGCGAGCGCGCGCACCCGCCCGGCGAGCTTCTCCGTCTCGATCACCCGGTATTTCAGCTCGACGACCGCCTTGTGGCGCGCCTTGCCGGGCAACCGTGACGCCTCCACGAGCTTGCCGTCGATGGCGATCGCCTGCCGGTCGAGGTCCTCCGTCAGCGACTCGAGCTGGTCGGTGGAGACGCCGGTGCCCGCCCGGGCGACGGCGCGGCGGGTCTCGTCGACGCCGCGATGGAGACGCCGGTGGAGGATCGCCGCCTCGCTCTGCGAGACCCACCATCCACGGGGCATGGCGGGGTGGCGGCGGCGCATCCAGAGCACCAGCGCCACGGGGAGGAGCGGCAACCCGAAGAGGACCAACGGGTCCATCTCCCCACTGTGCCCGCGCGGTGTCGCCCGGTGCGAGTCGCCCCCGACGGTGGCCGGCGGCCTCAATCCGA
>DASYFC010000116.1:0-41170 GCA_036498645.1 Acidimicrobiia bacterium
CCCGCTCCGGCCCGAGATAGAACGCCACCGCGACGGTCAGGACGAGGCCGAGGTCGGGCATGACGCCGAAGACCCGCAGCCCGGCCGAGAAGAGCGTCGTCTGGAGCACGACCACCGCGAGGATCAACAGGCCGAGCCGCAGGCGCGACAGCCAGGTCACCGTCGGGCCCTTGCGAGTCGACTCATCGTCCAGGCGGAGGGCGCAGCACCTTGACGTAGTCGAGGTGCGAGAAGTCGACCAGCGGCTTGACGAGGACGTCTTGTTGCAGGTCACCCAGTGCCTTCGTGACCTTGCTCACGGTGCCGATCGGTATGGCGGCCGGGAAGGGACTGTCCTGCTGGCCCGAGGTGTACACGACCTCACCCTTGGTCACGTCGGCGTTGGGATCGACGAAGTCGACGCGCAGGGTGTCGCTGTCGCCTCTCCCCTTCACCACGCCGGGCGTGCTGCTCTTCTCGATCCGCACCCCGACACCCGACTGGGGATCCTCGACCAGGAGCACTGTGGCGCGGTCGCGCGAGACCGCGAGCACGCGCCCGACGAGCCCCGCGCCCGTCACGACCGGCATGTCGACGCCCACCCCGTCGGCCTCGCCTTTGCCGATCTGCACCGTGAACTCGAAGTTGCTCGGCGCGCCCGCCACGACCTGCGCCGCGATCGCGTCGGCGTTCTCCACGAACGGCAGGTCCAGGAGCTTCTTCAGGTCCTTGTTCTCCTGGGTCGCGGCACGAGCAGCCGCCTCCTGCCCGCGCGCGGCGTCGAGGCGGCGACGCAGCTGCGCGTTCTCGTCCTTCAACGACGCTGCGCTCGTGACGCCGTCGATCCAGTCACCGACCGGCGAGAACACCGTGTCGAACGCGCCCGCGATCGGGTTGACCACGTCGTGCGCGCCACCGCGCAGGTCCGAGATCGGGCCCGAGCCGCGCACGTCGAGCGTGATGAGAGTGACCGCCGTGACGACGATCAGCGCCAGGATCGTGCGCCGTCGGTTCGCAGGCTGGTACACGACCACCGGTCCGCTCGTTCCCCTTTCCCGCATTCTGTTCGGGTTTTCAGCCGCCGGCTCTCCGCCGGTCCAGGCGAGCGCCCGCCCCCCGTTCGCTCAGTGGTGTCGCGATGCGAGCAGAACTTCCTTGAGCACTTCGAACTCCTCGAGGCACTGCCCCGAGCCGAGCACGACGGTGTACAGCGGGTTCTTGGCCCGCCGGACGGGCATCCCCGTCTCCGTCGCCAGCCGGGCGTCGAGCCCGTGTAGCAGCGAGCCCCCACCGGTGATGACGATGCCCTTCTCCATCATGTCGGCGGCGAGCTCGGGCGGCGTCCGATCGAGCGTGTACTTGATCGCGTCGCAGATGGCCTGCACGGGCTCCTCGATGGCCTCCCGCAGCCCAACCGTGGACACGACGATCGTCTTCGGCAACCCGGTCACGAGGTCGCGCCCGCGGACCTCCGCGTAGAGCTCCTCCTTGAGCGGCCACGCACTCGCGAGCTGGGTCTTGATGTCCTCGGCTGTGCGCTCGCCGAGCGCCAGCGAGTACTCCTTCTTACAGAAGCTCATCAGCGCTTGGTCGATCTCGTCCCCCGCGACGCGTATCGACTCGCTGGCGACGATCCCGCCGAGCGAGATGACCGCGACCTCCGTGGTGCCGCCACCGATGTCGACGACCATGTTGCCGCTGGGCTCGTGCACCGGCAGGCCGGCGCCGATCGCGGCGGCCATGGGCTCCTCGATGATGTAGGCGGGCTTTCGGGCGCCGGCGTACTCGGCCGCCTCCTGCACGGCGCGCTGTTCGACGCCGGTGATGCCCGACGGGACGCAGATCACCATGCGCGGCTTCGCCCATCGCCGGTGGTGCACCCGCTCGATGAAGTAGCGGAGCATCTTCTCGCAGACGTCGAAGTCGGCGATCACGCCGTCCTTCAACGGCCGGATGGCCTCGATGTGGACGGGCGTGCGCCCGACCATCCGCTTCGCCTCCGTGCCGACCGCCAGGGGCTGGTTGTCCCTCGTGTTGACTGCGACGACCGACGGCTCGTTGAGGACGATGCCCTTCCCTCGCACGTAGACCACGGTGTTGGCGGTGCCGAGGTCGACCGCCATGTCGTTCCCGACGACGGAGGACAGCCACGGTCGGCTCACGCGGTCAAGCTACCGGGGCGGCCTCCGCGAAACGCGGATCATGCGAGGTCGGGGAAGAACAGCGCGATTTCCCGCTCGGCGGACTCGGGCCCGTCCGAACCGTGCACGAGGTTCTGACCCGTCTCGAGCGCGAGGTCGCCGCGGATCGTTCCCGGCGCCGCCTCGCGCGGGTTCGTCGCGCCCATCACCGTTCGCACAACCTGCCACGTGTCCGGTCCACCGGCGACGATCATCGCGACGAGCGGGCCACGAGTGATGAACGTCACGAGCTCGTCGAAGAACGGCTTGCCGTCGTGCTCGGCGTAGTGGGCGGTCGCGAGCTCGACGTCGATGTGGCGCAGGTCCATGGCCACGATCGTGAGGCCGCGCCGCTCGAGGCGGCCCACGATCTCGCCGACGAGCCCGCGCTCGACGGCGTCGGGCTTGCAGAGGAACAGCGTGCGATCACTCATCGGCGGCAGACCCTAGTGCGAGGGCGCGAGCGTCATCACTCGCCGCGAACGAGCGCGTGCCGGGCGGCGCCGACCGTGTACAGCGAGCCCGTCACCACGATCTGGGCGTCGTCGTCCGTCACCGCTCGAGCTCGGGCTACGGCGTCGTCGACCGTGTCGAACGTCTCGATCCGGGCCGGATCGACACCGACGTCGGCGCCGGCGGCCGCGACCAGGGCGGGATCGAGCGCGCGGGGGCTCGGCGGCCGGCAACACAGGAGGCGCTCGGCGTGCTTGGCATCGAGCGCCTCGAGCATCTCGTGGGGCTCCTTCTCGCGCAACAGACCGATCACCAGGGTGCGTGGTGACTCGGGGAACTCCTCGGTCAAGGCCGCCCGCAGCGCGTGGGCGCCGGCAACGTTGTGCGCGCCGTCCAGGAGCACCAGCGGCTGGTGGCCGAGGACCTCGAGCCGGCCGGGTGACCGCACGGCGCGGAACGCGTCCGCGACGACCTCCTCGGTCACGGGACGGCCGAGGAAGCACTCGGCGGCGGTCAAGGCCGCGGCCGCGTTGTCGGCCTGGTACGCACCGTGGAGCGGCACGTACACGGCGTCGTACCGGCCGTTCGGCGTGAACAGGTCGGCGACGCGCCCCCCGTGCGCGGGGCGATTCGCCGTCACCCCGAAGTTGTCGTCTCGGATGACGACTTCCGTCGCGCCACGATCGAGGAATCGCGGGACGAGCGCCGGATCGGTCTCCCCCAGCACGAGCGTCGAGCCGGGCTTGATGATGCCGGCCTTGTCGGTCGCGATCTGCTCGCGCGTCGGGCCGAGGTACTCGACGTGGTCGACGCTCACGTTCGTGACGACCGCGATGCGCCCATCGACGACGTTCGTCGCGTCCCACGTACCGCCCACGCCGACCTCGACAACGGCCACGTCCACCGCGACGTCGGAGAACCACAAGAGCGCGGCGGCCGTGAGGATCTCGAAGTAGCTCGGCCGCTCGGGAAGGTGGGCCTCGATGTCGCCGATGCGGGACAGGAGCTGAGCGAGCGTCGCGTCGTCGACCGGTTGCCCGTTCCATACGAGGCGCTCGTTGACGTCCTCGAGGTGCGGGCTCGTGTACGTGCCGACCGAGAGGCCCGACGCCTCCAGGAGCGCGGAGGTCATGCGCGCAGCCGACGTCTTGCCGTTCGTGCCGGTCAGGTGGATCTCGGGATACGACTGCTGCGGCGACCCGAGCAGCTCGACGAGCGCCCGGATTCGATCGAGCGTCGGCGCGGTGGCGCGCCGGTCCGCGCCGGGCGGGAGCCCCGTCGACTCGAGGTTGACGTGGGCGTCGAGCCAGGCCCGGGCGGCGCTGATGTCCAAGTCAGGCCGCGTCTTCGGTGAGATCGACCTCGACCGCGAACTCGGCGGCCTCGAGGAGCTCGATCGCGTTGACGCGACCGGCATGTCGTACGTCGGCGAGCGCGGGCTCGAGTGCGTGTAGCCGCTCGGCGGTATCGCGCACGACGGCGAGATCGACCTCGGCGCGTAGCGACTTCTGGCGTGACGTCTTGGCCTTGCGGATCTCCCCGAGAACGTCGGCCGCAACGTGGTAGGTGAGACGGTCGGCGTCGCCGGTGTCCGCGAGGAGCGTGCCCGGGTCAGGCCATCCAGCTCGATGGATCGAGCCGTCCTGCCACCACGACCACACCTCTTCGCTGACGAACGGCAGGTGCGGCGCGAACAGCCGCACCTGCGTGGAGAGCGCCAGCTCCAGCGCGCGGCGGGCCGAGCGGGCACCGCCCTCGTCGCCCGCACCGTACGCACGCTGCTTCACGAGCTCGAGGTAGTCGTCGCAAAAGCCCCAGAAGAACCGCTCCGTCCGCTCCAGCGCGCGCGAATAGTCGTAACCCTCGAATGCGCCGGTGGCCTCCTCGACGAGGTCCGTGAGCGTTCGCAGCATCGACCGGTCGATCGGCTCGGTCACGTCGCCGCCAGAGTCGTCGCCGATCACCCCGAGCGCGAACTTCGATGCGTTCAGGATCTTGATCGCAAGCCGGCGGCCGACTTTGATCTGGCCCTCGTCGATGGCGGTATCGACGCCCGGCCGGCCGCTCTGTGCCCAGTAGCGCACGGCGTCGGAGCCGAACCGTTCGAAGTACTCGACCGGCGTGACCACGTTGCCCTTCGACTTGGACATCTTCTTGCGGTCGGGGTCGAGAATCCAGCCGTTGATCGTCGTATCGCTCCACGGCAGCGTGCCGTGCTCGTAGTGCGAGCGCAGCAGCGTGGCGAACAGCCACGTGCGGATGATGTCGCCACCCTGGGGCCGAAGGTTCATCGGGAACGTGCGCGTGAAGAGGTCACGGTCGTCTTCCCATCGCGTCCCGATCTGGGGTGTGAGCGACGATGTCGCCCACGTGTCCATCACGTCGGTGTCACCGACGAACCCTCCAGGTTTCCCGCGCTGCTCGTCGTCGTAGCCGTCGGGTGCATCGTTCGACGGGTCGACGGGCAACTGGTCCTCGCGCGCGAGAAGCGGCCGGGCGTGGTCGACCTCGCCGTCGTCGTCGATCGGGTACCAGACGGGGAACGGAACGCCGAAGAACCGCTGGCGGCTGATGAGCCAGTCGGTGTTGAGGCCCTCGACCCAGCTCTCATAGCGCGTCCGCATGTGCGGCGGGTGCCAATGCAGCTCCCGGCCGCGCTCGAGCAGCACGGCGCGCAGCTCCGGGTCGTCGGCACCGTTGCGGATGTACCACTGGCGGGTCGTGACGATCTCGAGCGGGCGCGAGCCTCGCTCGTAGAACTTCACCGGGTGGGTGATCGGCACCGGCTCTCCCTCGAGGCGCCCCGCGTCGCGCAGGAGGTCGACGACCCGCGCCCGCGCCTGCTTGACGGTCTTCCCGCCGAGCTCGCGGTAGCGCGCGTCGGCCTCGGGGTCGGTCGCCTCCCAGTCCGGGGGATCGGGCGTCAGCCGTCCGTCGCGACCCATCACGCTCCGGGTCGGCAGGCGCAGCTCACGCCACCAGACCACGTCGGTCACGTCGCCGAACGTGCAGATCATCGCGATGCCGGTCCCCTTCTCGGGGTCCGCCAGATGGTGGGCGACGACCGGCACCCGCACACCGAACAGCGGTGTGCTCACCTCGTCGCCGAAGCGGTCGCGGAACCGGGCGTCGTCGGGATGCGCGACCAGCGCCACGCACGCCGGGATCAGCTCCGGTCGGGTCGTCTCGATGACGATGTCGGAGTCGCCGTCGACCCCGCCGAAACGCACCCGGTGCGTCGCCCCCGGCTGCTCCCGGTCTTCGAGCTCGGCCTGCGCAACGGCAGTGCGATCGTCGACGTCCCACAGCGTCGGCGCCTCCGCCTGGTACGCCTCGCCGCGGGCCAAGTTCCGGAGGAACGCACGTTGCGACACGCGCTGGGCGCTCTCGCCGATCGTCGTGTAGATCAACGCCCAGTCGACCGACAGCCCGAGCCGCCGCCACAGCTCCTCGAACGCCTGCTCGTCGATCTCCGTCAGCCGCTCGCAGAGCTCCACGAAGTTCGGCCTCGACACCGGCACCGCGTCTTTGCCCGGCTTCTCCGGCGGCACGAAATCCGGGGCGTACGCCAGCGACGGGTCGCAGCGCACCCCGAAGTAGTTCTGGACTCGCCGTTCCGTGGCGAGCCCGTTGTCGTCCCACCCCATCGGATAGAAGACCTCGGCGCCGCGCATACGCCGGTACCGGACGATCGAATCCGTCTGCGCATACCCGAACACCGACCCCATGTGCAGCGACCCGCTGACGGTCGGCGGCGGCGTGTCGATCGAATAGATCTCCTCCCGCGTCTTCGTCCGGTCGAACCGGTACGTCCCGTCGGCGTCCCACCGCTCGCTCCAGCGCGCTTCGAGCCCGTCGAGACTCGGCTTCTCCGGGACGCGGGTCATGCGGCGAGTCTACGAAAGCACGTCATGACGCCGATGTGCGAAGGCGGCGCCGACGGGTGCCGTCGGCGGGGTTCGGCGCCGAGCGTCAGCGAGGCGCCGGAGGTGGGCGGGTGGGCCCCGTCGACGGTGTCCCGGCGGTGCCGCAACCGGGGCGGAGACGTCGGTGGGCCGACGGGCGTCAGGCGGTGCGGCGCGTCCCGGTCTCGGTGGTGACGAGCGTGGGCGTGACGCGCTCGAGGACGACGGTGCGGTCGATCACGCACTGAGCGATGTCGGAGCGGCTCGGGAGGTCGTACATCACCTCGAGGAGCACCTCTTCGAGGATCGCTCTCAGCCCGCGGGCCCCGGTCCCGCGTTTGAGCGCCTCCTCGCCGACGGCTTCGAGCGCGTCGTCGGCGAAGACGAGGTCGACGTCGTCGAACTGGAAGAACTTCTGGTACTGCTTCAACAGCGCGTTCTTCGGCTCGACGAGAATGCGGATGAGCGCCTCCTGGTCGAGGCTGTGCACGGCGCCGATGACGGGCAGGCGGCCGACGAACTCGGGGATCAAGCCGAACTTCAGCAGGTCCTCGGGGAGCACGCCGGCGAGGATCATGCCGAGGTCCTTCTCGTCCGCCTTGCGGATGTCGGCGCCGAAGCCGACGCCGTGGTTGCCGACGCGGCTTTCGATGATCTTGTCGATGCCCGCGAACGCGCCGCCGCAGATGAACAGGATGTTCGTTGTGTCGATCTGGATGAACTCCTGGTGCGGGTGCTTGCGCCCGCCCTGGGGCGGCACCGACGCCGTCGTCCCCTCGAGGATCTTCAGCAGCGCCTGCTGCACGCCCTCGCCCGAGACGTCACGCGTGATCGAGGGGTTCTCGGCCTTGCGCGCGATCTTGTCGATCTCGTCGATGTAGATGATGCCGGTCTCGGCCTTCTTGACGTCGTAGTCGGCGGCCTGGATGAGCTTGAGCAGGATGTTCTCGACGTCCTCGCCGACGTAGCCCGCTTCCGTCAACGCAGTCGCGTCCGCGATCGCGAACGGAACCTTCAGCAAGCGCGCCAGCGTCTGTGCGAGCAGCGTCTTCCCGCAGCCGGTCGGGCCGATGAGCAGGATGTTGCTCTTCTGCAGCTCGACGTCGGGGTCGCCGTAGGCGCCGGCCTGCACGCGCTTGTAGTGGTTGTAGACGGCGACCGACAGGATCTTCTTGGCTTGCTCCTGCCCGATGACATAGTCGTTCAGGTATTCGTAGATCTCACGCGGCTTGGGGAGGTCGTCGAACTTGACCTCGGTGCTCTGCGAGAGCTCCTCTTCGATGATCTCGTTGCAGAGATCGATGCACTCGTCGCAGATGTACACACCGGGACCGGCGATGAGCTTCTTGACCTGCTTCTGGCTCTTCCCGCAGAACGAGCACTTCAGCAGATCGCCACCGTCACCGAACTTCGCCACGACGTCTCCTCGCTCCCCCGCCGGTCCGGCGACGCCTAGCTCACCCCGGCGGCGGTCGCCACCGACGCGAGCTCCCGATTGCTGATCACTTCGTCGACGATTCCGTAGTCCTGCGCCTCCACCGCGCTCATGATGAAGTCACGGTCGGTGTCATGGGCGACCTTCTCGACGGGCTGGCCGGTGTGGTGCGCCATGATCTCGTCGAGGAGCTCGCGCATCCGGATGATCTCCTTGGCCTGGATCTCGATGTCGACGGCCTGGCCGGACGCGCCACCGTGCGGCTGGTGGATCAGGATCCGGGCGTGCGGCAGCGCGTAGCGCTTGCCCTTTGCTCCCGCGGTGAGCAGCACCGCCGCCGCCGACGCGGCCTGCCCGACGCAGATGGTCTGCACGTCGGGCTTGATGTACTGCATCGTGTCGTAGATCGCGAACAGCGCAGTGATCTCGCCGCCGGGCGAGTTGACGTACACCGAGATGTCCTTGTCGGGATCCTCGCTCTCGAGGTGCAGCAACTGGGCGATCATCAGGTTCGAGATCGTGTCGTCGATCGGCGTCCCGAGGAAGATGATGCGTTCCTTCAGCAGCCGGGAGTAGATGTCGAAGGCACGCTCGCCGCGGTTGGTCTGCTCGATGACCGTGGGGACGAGGTAGTTGCGGATGGGCTCGATCTCGCTCACGCCTGGGGCTCCTCTGTCTGCACCTTGGATGACTGGTCCTCGGGTGCTTCGTCCTCGGATGATTGCTGGTCGGAGGCTGCCGGCTCGCCCTCCGGAACCTTCAGGTCCAGCGCGTTCCCGGCTTCGTCGACGACTTCGGCGTGGTCGACGAGGTACCGGAGCGTCTTCCCTCTGGCGATGTCCGAGCGTACCGCCTCCAGAATGCCCCTGCGTTCAAGATCGCGCCGGACCTTCTTGGGTTTCTCCTCCATGCGCTCGGCCAATCGCTCGACCTCTTCGTCGAGCTCCTCGTCGCTCGCGACGATGCCTTCCTGCGCCCCGACCGCGCGCAACGCGAGGTCGGCGCGCACTCCCCGCTCCGCCGCTTCACGCACCTGCTGGACGAACGCCTGCTCCTCCGTGCCGGTCGCCTGCAGGTACTGCTGGATCGTCACGCCCTGCGCTTCGAGACGATGGGCGATGTCGTGGAGGCGCTGCTCCATCTCTCGCTGCACCAACGCGTCGGAAAGGTCGATCGTGACGAGATCGGCGGCGGCGTCGAGCACCTTGTCGCGCGCGGCCACCTGCGCCTGCACCTTGTTCACGAGCTCGAGCCGCTTGCGGATGTCGGCGCGCAGCTCGTCGACCGTGTCGAACTCGCTCACCTCCGACGCCCATTCGTCGGTGACCTCGGGCAGGACCTTGCGCTTGGTCTGCTTGATCAGCACCTGGAACGAGACGTCTTCCCCCGCGCGCTCGGCGAAGCGCTCGGGCAGCTTGTCGTTGAACTTGAGGATGTCGCCCGGGCGCTTCCCTGTCAGCTCCTCGTCGAGCTTCGGGACGAGCATGCCCGAGCCGACCTCGTACAGATAGTCGGTGGCGGTGAGGGCGTCGATGGCCTCGTCGTGGACGTAGCCCTTGATGTCGATCTCGGCGAACTCGCCTTCGGCGAGCGGACGGGAAGAGTCCTCGAGGTCGGCGAACCGGTCGCGCAGCGCGTCGAGCTGCGTGTCGACGATCTCGTCGGTGACGGCCGGGGTGGGCACCTCCACCCGCAGGCCCAGATAGTCCTGCAGCTCGACCACCGGACGCACCTCGACGACCGCGTCGAACTCGACGTCGCCGGTCTCCTCTCCCGCGGTGATGTCGATGTCGGGCGGGGCGATCGTGTCGAGGTCCTCCGACTGGATGGCGTCGGCGTAGTAGCCGGGGAGGGAGTCACGGAGCGCCTGGTCGCGGGCGACGTCGGAGCCGAGGCGGGCCTCGAGGAGCTGGCGGGGCGCCTTGCCGGGGCGAAAGCCCGGGATCTTCACCTCTCCGGCCAGCTTGCGGAACGCGGCGTCGATCGCCCGCTCGAACTCCGAGGCGGGGATCGACACATGGAGCTTCACCTTGTTCTCGGGAAGCTCCTCGACCGAAGTTGTCACGGGGGACATGGGGAGTGCGAGTGTACTGCGGCCCTTCGCGGGCTCCGTGACTTCCGGTGGAGGGCCCGCGCTCCCCTACGCTGCGAACGGATGCCCATCGACCGCGGGCTCACGCACGTGGCGCTCCCCGTCGGCGACGTCGCCGCGAGCCTCGACTTCTACCGGCGTTTCGCCGACATGGACGTGGTGCACCGCCGCCGCGACGACGAGACCGGCGACGAGGTCGTATGGGTGAGCGATCGCACCCGGCCGTTCGTCGTCGTGCTGATCGAGCACGGCGCCGGCGGCGGGCTGACGGGTTTCTCGCACCTCGGGGTCGGTTGCGAGACCCGGGCGGAGGTGGACCGACGCTGCGGGCTCGCCCGGGACGAGGGCCGCACCGTTCTCGGCCCCCACGACTCGGGTCCCCCGGTCGGCTACTGGGCGTTCATCACCGATCCGGACGGCAACAACCTGGAGCTGTCCCACGGCCAGGAGGTCGGCCTCACGGTCGAGCAGGCTCCGCCGCCGTGACCGGCTCCACCGGCAGGCGAATCCGGAACGTGGCGCCCGACCCGGGAGTCGTGTCGAGCTCCACCCGGCCGCCGTGCGCCTCGATGAGGGCCGCGACCACCGCCAGGCCGAGGCCCGTGCCGCCCCGGTCGCGGGCGCGGGACGGGTCGGCGCGGTAGAAGCGCTCGAACACCCGGGCGGCGTCCTCGGCCTCCAGCCCCGGTCCCTGGTCGGCCACCTCGAGGACCGCCTCGTCGCCTTCCTTGCGCACGCGGACCGTGGTCCGCGTGCCCGGCGGTGTGTGGGTCCGGACGTTGGCGAGCAGGTTGTCGAGGATCTCGCGCAGTCGCATCCGGTCGCCCGTCACCTCGACCGGCTCGTCCGCCTCGATCGAGACGGGCCACTCGCCGCCGATCGTCTGCGCCGCCTCGACGGCCTCCCCGGCCAGGCCGACCAGCTCCACCGGCTGACGTTCGAGCGGCCGTCCCTCGTCGAGTCGCGTGAGGAGGAGCAGGTCCTCGATGAGAGCCTGCATCCGCGCCGTCTCGACGCGGATGCCTCGCAGCACCCGGGCCAGGTCGGCGGGCCGCTGCTGCGCTCCCCGTTCGAACAGCTCGGCGTAGGCGCCCACCGCGCTGACCGGCGTGCGCAGCTCGTGCGAGGCATCGGCGACGAAGCGCCGGAGGCGCTCCTCGGATGCCCGCTGCTTGCCGAACGCGTCCTCGATGCGTTCCAGCATCGTGTTCAGCGCCATGCCGAGCCGGCCGACCTCGGTGCGTTCGTCGGCTTGGGGGACGCGCAGGCTGAGCTCGCCGCCGGCGATGTTCGCCGCCGTGCTCTCGATGTTGCGCAGTGGCCGCAGACCCACCCGTACCAGCCACAGGCCGAGCCCGACCGCGCCGAGGAGCACGGCCGCAGTGACGAGGATCTCGGTCCAGAGCAACCGGTGCAGCGTCGAGCTCACGTCGCTCAGCGGCAGCGCGACCATGAGCACCGAATCGTCGGGCAGCCGCTCGGCTCGCACGCGGAACTCCCCGTTCCCGCCGGGGGCGGAGTCGACGGTGAAGAAGGTCGCGCTTTCGCCGCTGTTCGAGCCGAGCCCCGATACCCGGTCCGGGAGGCGCGGCCGCGCCGTCGCGAACTCGCCCCGGGTCGACTGGCTCACGAGGGCCGAGCCGTCCGGCGCGCGCAGCTCGATGTAGGCGCCGGGCGCGGCTGACGCCAGCGCACCCGCGTCGCTGCCGGGACTGCGATCCAGCGGCCCGAAGAGCGATTGGATCAGGGGACGGTGCGCCGCGGTGAGGCTCTCGTCGACGCGGTCGACGAGGAAAGAACGCAACGCCGTGTACGTGGCGATGTCGGCGAGGACGAGGCCGACGAGCGCAACGGCGGCGACAGCGATCAGGAGACGGGCCCGTAACGACAGCCTCACGGCCGCGCCCGCCTCAAGACTCCGGTTCTCGCAACGCGTACCCGACGAGCCGGATCGTCTGGATGAGCGGCGGGCCGAGACGGTCGAGCTTCTTGCGCAGATAGCTCACGTACGTCTCGACGACGTTGGGGTTGCCGCCGAAGTCGTAGTGCCACACCGCGTCCAGGATCTGCGCCTTGGAGAGCACACGCTTGGGGTTGCGCATGAAGAAGCGCAGCAGGTTGAACTCGGTCGCGGTCAGCTGGAGCACGTCGTCCCCACGCCAGACCTCGCGGGTGTCGTCGTCCATCACGAGATCCGCGAAGCGCAACGTGCTGTCACCCCGGGTTTCACCGCGGGTACGACGCAAGATGGCATGCACACGCGCGACGACCTCCGCGAGCGTGAACGGCTTGGTGACGTAGTCGTCGCCGCCGGCCACCAGGCCCTCGACCCGGTTGGACGGCTCGTCCCGGGCCGTCAGGAAGAGCACCGGGACGTTCACACCGTCCTGGCGCAGTCGCTTGAGGAGCGTCACCCCGTCGATGTCCGGGAGCATGATGTCGAGGACCACGAGATCTGGCCGCAGGTCGCTGACGATCTCGAGCGCGTCGCGTCCGCCGTGCACCTGCTCGACGTCGAAGCCCTCGTACCCGAGCGCGGTCGAGACCGCGTCGGTGATCGACGGCTCGTCGTCGACCACGACGATCCGTGCCCGACCGTTTACGTCTGAAGCCATCGAAAAGCCACCTGGGTTCGCTGACGACGGTAATCCACGGCGTACGAGGCGACGCGGCGTGTCGCCTACTGGCCGCCGCGCAGCCTGTCGATGATCGGCTTCGCCTGCGAGATCGGGATCACGAAGCCGACGTTCTGCGCGGTGTTGGGGTTGGCGATCGCGGTGTTGATGCCGACGACGCGTCCCTGGGCGTCGACCAGCGGCCCGCCGGAGTTGCCCGGGTTGATGGCGGCGTCGGTCTGGATCAGTCCTTGGAGCTGTGCGCCGGTCTCGGTGGGGATCTGCCGGTGCAGCCCGGAGACGATCCCGCGCGTGGCGCTCAGCCCACCGTCGAGGTCGAGCGCGTTGCCGATGGCGACGACGTCATCACCGACCTGAACCTGGTCGGAGTTCCCGAGCTCGACCGCGGGCAGCTTTGACGCGTCGACCCGCAGCACCGCCAGATCGTGCGAGGCGTCCTGGCCCAGGACCCGAGCGGAGAGCTTCTTGCCGTCCGACGTCGTCACGTTGATGCTGCGCGCGTCCGCGACGACGTGGTCGTTCGTGACGATCACGCCGCCGGCGTCGATCACGAATCCGGTCGCGGCGCCGCCGCCTCCGCCGCGTCCGAGGGCCGGCCCGCCGTCGGTCGTGATCGCGACCACTGCGGGCACGTCCTTGGCGAGGATCGTCGATATGTTGCCTTGCGCGGCCGGCGTCGAGCCGGTCGCCTGCACCTGCCGCGCCGGCTGCGGGGGAAAGGGCGAACCGCTCGAGCGGTCCGTGAGGATCAACGCCCCCGACGCGATGACGGCACCGGCCAACCCCCCAGCCGTCGACGCGAGCAGCATGCGGCGGACGGGTCCCACTCGCTCACGAGCGCGGCTGGCAGGGGTGACCGGTGCTTGGGGGGTTGGGGGTGTTGCATGGGCGATGCCGCTGGTACGCGGTTCGAGCTCGGCTGTTGCCGTGCCACCCCACGGGCCGGCGAGATCGTCCACGGTCGCATCATGCGGGTCGCCTTTGAAGCGGCCCTGAGGCCGACCTGTGAGCCCGGTGAGAATTTCCGTTGCGCCTACGCTTGGGCGCGCCGGGGAGTGGCGCAGCTGGTAGCGCACCTGCTTTGGGGGCAGGCGGTCGGCGGTTCGAATCCGCCCTCCCCGACCGATCCCGGTGACTACGGTCCCGGGACCGCGCGGGTGTAGCTCAATGGCAGAGCCTCAGCCTTCCAAGCTGATGACGCGGGTTCGATTCCCGTCACCCGCTCCAGATCGCGCTTGACCGCACCGTCGCGCGTGACCGCGCCAGCGCGCCTACCGGGCCGGGTCGGTGCTCTGCGTCGACCCGTCGGCGACCTGGTCGGTCCAACGGTTGCCGTCCCAGTAGCGCCACTGGTGACGCCCGTAGGGGTCGGCGGCCCAGCCCGGCGCGCCCGGCGCCGCCGCCGGTGCGGCGACGGGCGGAGGCGGGGCAGGAGCCGGCGCAGGTCGCGCGGGGGCGGGCAGGACGCTCTGACTCCGCAGGGCAAGCAGCGCGACCGCGCCTGCAACCGCAGCGCCACCGAGCCACTGCATGATGTTCCCGATCTTTTCCGGCCACGAGAGGCCGACGAACGCCTGGTTGTCGCCGAGTGCGCCGATGCAGGCGATCAACGCGCTCAAAGCGATCACCGCACCGAGCACGACCGCGCCGAGGAGCGCGGCCCGCGCCGCCGGGGCCCCGCGGGCGTCGGGCGGGAACGGGATGCGCAGCGCGAGAACGAGCCCGACCGCAATCGCCAGCACCGCCACGTGCCAGATGCTGACCACGTTGAACCCGAGGAAGGTCAGCTTCCGCCAGGCGCTCGCGCCGGGCGTGAACACCGCGCTCACGATCCCGCCGACGATGCTGAACCCGAGCGCGCCCAACAGGATCAGCGCGGTCGTCTCCAACGGCGTCCGCCAGGTCGCCACGACCCCGGCACCCGCTCCTTGCCCCGCTTCGACGTCGGCCATCGAGCCTCCTCAGGTCCCGCGGCTCCCGAGCCTTCGAGAGCACGCGCCTGCGGAAGCTACTCGCCCCCTGCGGCGTACGGGAAGGCCGTCAGCACTTCCGCCCCGCCGTCGCCGACGAGCAACGTGTCGGCGCCGAGGACACCGTCGGCCTCGAGCTCCAGCTGAACGACCATCCCGGGCTCGAGGACAGCGTTGTCGTCGAGCGCCTCGACGCCGAGGCCGACGCCGTGGACGGACGCGCCCGCCGTCGCTCGAAGGTCCCCGACGCGGACGCCGGCCCGACACCGGTCGACGAGGGGCGTCCAATGCCCGGCCCAGCGGGACCGCCGACCACCGTCTTCGCCGGTCGGCGCTCCGCACCGCCAGGTGCGCGCGAGGGATCCTTCCCACCCGTCGAGCAGCGCGCCCGCACTCATCGCGACGAGGTCGCCGTCGGCGATGACGCGGTCGGAGGTGAGGCGGCGGAGAGGCCCGTCGTCGTCGACGACGCAGAACGCGCCTTCGAACGCGGGCGTCGTCGTGCCTCCCTGGCACATGCGCTCCTCGAAGACGCCCTTCAGCTCGAGCTCGCGCACACCGGAGCGCAGAGCCTCCACCGCGACTGCGAACGCGTCCTCGGCGACAGAGATCGCGGCGCGGATGCTCTCGATCTCGCGGGCGCTCTTGACCCGGCGCGCGGCTCGCATCACCGCCTCGCCGTCGGCGACGTGCGCGCCCGGGAACGTCGCCGTGAACAACTGCTCGAACAGCGGGGTGAGCCCGTCGACACCGATACGCCGGGCACTCGCGACGCCGGGTATGGCGGCGACGGCGCCCATGATGTCCACCGGGTTCCAGCTCATCGAGTACAGGCGCGCGGGCGGGATCTCGGCGGGTACGCCGAAGTCGGTGACGCTCATCAAGTGGACGGCTCCGGTCTCGCGCACGACAACGCAGCCCGGCGCGAACGGGCGGGTACCCGCCAGCCAGAGGCGCGTCGCCCCGGCCACGAACCGGGCGTTGCCCTCGCGCCCGAGGACGAGCACGTCGACATCGTGGCGCGCCATCTCGTCGAGGGCGCGGGCAAGCCCTTCAGCCACGCGGGCCGCCGTCGCGCGCGCTCAGGTGCTCGTACCCGTCGTCGGTGACGGCGAGGATCTCCTCCGCCCGGAAGCCGGCGTTCCCGTCGTCCCACACGACGGGCTCGAACACGAGCACCATGCCCGGCGCGAGCACGAGCGCGTCGTCGAACTCGTCGCCGAGGTCGGTGCCGACCAGTGGCATCTCGGCGCTGTTCGTGCCGATCCCGTGGGCGAGGTACAGGTGCGGCATCCACGGGCGGCGGACCTCGTCAGCGCTCGCGGCTCGTACGAGGTCGCCGGCGGTCGCGCCCGGCTTGAGCACGTCGAGGCATCGGTCGACGATCTCGCGCCACCGCGCTCCCTGGCCGCGATGACGGCTCTCGGGGCCGCCGGCGACGAACGTGCAGCCGAAATCAGACGCGTAGCCCTCGTAGTCGATGCCGGTGTCGACCCAGATGACGTCGCCCGCCGCGAACGGCCGGTCGGTGGTCGGCGTCGGGAACACGACATCGCCCGTGACGGAATACGGGCCGTCCGCGACGCGTGGCGGCATCACCTGCCAGATGGGGTCGACCGTGTTCGCGGATGCACCAAGCTCGAAGATGCGGCGAAGGAACACTCCCGACAGTTCGGTGCCGCGGACCCCGGGCGCGACGAATGGCTCGACCGTGAGCATGGCCTGCTCGTTGACCGCCTGGGCGCGCCGAATGCACTCGAGCTCGTCGGCGGTCTTCACGATCTTGGACGGGCCGAGCACCGCTGTCGCGTCGGTGATCTCCCGCCCGTGCAGCGCGGCGTACAGCGGCATCGTGTACTCGTCGAGCGCGATCGGTCCGTCAGGCAGCGCTTCGAGGAGCGCGGCCGCGCCCTCGGGCCACTCCATCGGCAACGCGTCGTGCACGTGTTCGGCCGGGAGCTCCGGTGGCACCCCCTCGGGGAACGCGGTGTAGAGGTGCGGCGCATCGCCGTCGGCGGTGACGATCGCGGTCATCCGTTGTTGAGCGGCGCGGGCGGCGTCGGCGGCGGGTGCGCGAGCACCGACCGCGTATGCAACCGCGGGCTGGCCGAGCAGCACGGCGGCGGCGAGTCCCTCTGCGTCCAGCGCGTCGACGACCTTGCGATGCCGATCGCGCCGCATACGGGCGAGGTCGAGGTCGCCGGTCACAGTGGGAGCTTGTACGCCGAGATCGCGTTGTCGCCCAGGATCTTGCGCTGCGCGTCGTCGGGCAGCGGCGCGATCGCCTCGCGCAGCTCCTTCACGACCTCGGAGTGGAACTCCGGGTGCGGGTAGTCCGAAGCCCACAGCACGCGACCGGGGCCGAGCCACTCGGCGCACGCCGCGAGGTTCCATTCCTCGGGCTCGAAGCCGGCCCAGCACTGGCGCCGGAAGTACTCGCTGGGCAGGAGGCTGAGCCATCGCTTCTCGAGCGGGAACGCCTTCACCTGCTCGTCCATGCGCTCCAGCTGCGTGGGGATCCATCCGCCACCGGACTCGAGGAACAAGAACCGCAGGCGCGGGAACCGTTCGCAGACGCCCCCCATCAGGAGCCGCCCCAGCGTCACGATCATGTCGACGGTGTTGCCGACGGCCTGACCCAGACCGGATCCACCGTGCAGCTCGTCCATCGCCATGTTGGTGACCATCATGTTCTCGCTCTCGGCGACGAGGCGGAACTTGCGGCACGCGCCCGGCGTGTCGACGTGCACGCCGGGGTGGAACGCGACCGGGACGTCGAGGTCCTGGCACGCAGCCCAGAACGGGTCGTAGGCGGAGTGGTTGAGCGGCAGCTCGTCGACGTACGCCGACGGGCGGACGAAGACGCCTTGCAGCCCCCGCTCCCGCACCGCGCGCTCGGCTTCGATCACCGCGAGCTCGGGCGCCTGGAGCGGCACGCCCGCCATCGCGAACAGCCGTCGCGGATGAGCGGCGCAATACTCGGCGACCCAGTCGTTGTACGCGCGCTGGCAGTCGAGCACGAACTCGACGTCGTGGAACGCGTCGATCGGGTCATCCGGTCCGAAGAACAACGCCGTCGACGGGTAGAGCACGGCGACGTCGATGCCGTCGCGGTCCATGTCGGCGACGCGGGCGTCGGGATCGTGGCCACCCGGGACGCGCAGGCTCTGCAGCATGTCGTGGAACTGCTTCGGCGTCATGCCGACCGCGGCGGCCATGGCGTCCTGCAGCTCGCGACCTCCGCCCCGCACCGCACCGCCCGCGTAATACGTCTCGTACACGTCGTCTTCGACGATCTTGCGCGGGATCCAGTCGCCCCACCGTTTCTGGTCCATGCGCGCGGACCAGAGGTCGTCGGGCTCCATCGTGTGGCCGTCGGCGTCGACGACCACGGCCTCGTCGGGCATCGCGCCTCCCTGACGTTCCCGTCAGCCTCCCACCGGCGTCGCCGCGACTCAACGGTGCTCGCGTCCGAGTGAATGGGGTGACCGAGGGGATTCGAACCCCCGACCTCCGGGACCACAACCCGGCGCTCTCACCAACTGAGCTACGGCCACCATGTGGGCGCACGGAACGGGTGGTCCCGTGTGCGCGCCGACCGATGCTACCGGTCCGTCCATTGGGGTGACTCGCTTGTTAGCGTCCTCGAATGCTGTATCGCGCGGGACTCTCGCTCCTGGTCGCCGGGATCGCCGCCGGGAGCATGCTCGTGGGGTTGGCGAGTCCGGCCGCGGCGGTGACGGTCTCGAACGAGGCCGAGCTCAAGGCCGCGTTCTCCACCGACACGCAGGTCGATCTCCAGGCCGACATCGTGCTGACCGACTGCACGGGCGGTGGCGCCGTCGAGCGGGCTGCCGCGGTCACCGACCCCGTGACCGTCGACGGACACGGACACAGCATCCTCCAGACCTGCGCAGACAACGTGTTCCTGCAGGACGGCTCCGGCCTGTTCACCGTGAAGAACCTCACCATCACCGGGGGCCATGCGACGGGCAACGGCGGCGGGCTCTTCGCCGCCGGCCCGCTCACGGTGCAGAACACGACGATCTCCGGCAATCGGGCCAATGCCGCCGGCGGGGGTATCGCCTCGCAGGGATTGATCACGGTGACGGGCTCGACGATCGATTCGAACGTCAGCAGTGGAGTCGGCGGCGGCGTCTCCATCGGTCCGGACAGTCCCGGTGCGACGTTCACCAACTCGACGGTGAGCAACAACGTCGGCGGCGGGATCGCGACCATCCCGAACGCGCAGCAGGCTTCGGTCACCGCCGTGAACTCGACGATCACCGGGAACACCAACGGCGGCTCGAGCCTGGGCAGCGGGATCTTCAGCGGCGGATCGACGACGCTCGTGTACACGACAGTCGCGCGCAATGTCGCAGGGAACTTCGGGAACATCGACACAGCCAGGCTGGAGAGCTTCGGGTCGGTCGTCGCCGAGAGCGAAGGGACCGGCAACTGCCTCGCCGCGACGACTTCCCACGGGTACAACTACAGCGACGACGACCTGTGCGGGTTCACCGACCCGACAGACCACGAGAACGCGCCGCCTCCGCAGCTCGGTCCGCTCGCCGCCAACGGCGGCCCTACGCCGACCCTCCTTCCCGAGTCAGGAAGCCCGCTGATCGACGCGATCCCGATCGGGTCATGTCAAGCCGACGGCGCCGGCGGGATCACGAATGATCAGCGCGGTGTGACGCGGCCACAGGGCACCGGGTGCGACATCGGCGCCGTCGAGGTCGAGGTCGTCGTCCCGCCGGTGCCGCCGACGCCGCCGACGCCCGTGGCGGTCGTCCCGAGGTTCACCGGCTAGGGCCCACGTCGTTTGTCGACAGTGTCTAACGTTTCACCCCTCCATCAAGGGTTGAGACCCCGCGGGTCTGGCGGCGGATCGATCCGCCCACGCGAGAGCCTCGGCGCCCCCGGCAGGACTCGAACCTGCGACCTCGTCATTAGAAGTGACTCGCTCTGTCCGACTGAGCTACGGGGGCGAGGATCAACCAAGGATACCGGCGCCGCATAGCGGTAGACGGGTGCTCTGGTGGTTGTGCGGGCTCATCACACGAAGGACAAGGGTGACGTCGGTGTCGCACACGCGATCGCAGATCTCGCCGATCAGGGATTCTTGGTTCTTACGGTCCTCTGCGAACACGCACCGTTCGACGTCGTCGGCTACCGAAACGACACATTCGTTCGCGTGCAAGTCAAATATCGGGCGCTTTCTGCCAACGGGACTCTCGATGTCCAGTTCCGAAGTTCATGGTCGGACTCGAAAGGAACCTACGTGCAAGCGCTCGACAAGCGGGATGTCGATGTTGTCTGTATCTACTGCCCTGACACGCGGGCCTGCTACTACGTCGATCCCAAGGGGTTTGGGCGGTCGGTGTCGTTGAGAGTGACACCGAGTCGTAACGGTCAGGAACGAACGTCTTGCGCGCGGATGCATTTCGCAGGATCCCTGCCTCTGTGACACGCGCACGATCATAGAAGCGGCAGATACAGCGCTAGTCGACGCCCCGGGTCGATCGGCGCCCTCACTCCCGTGAGCTACTACGCCTTTGCGGCTTGAGCGCTACCGACCGCGCCGATTCGAGAGCGCGAGGAGCTCGACGATCCGCTCCATCGCTCGCACCGCGTCCACGTCGCTGACGACGTCGACGATGCGGCCGCGCCCGGGGTCTTCGTGCACCCGCCCCTCGTCGTCCACGACGAGAGGTCGAGGCTCGCTCGTCACCACGGGCTCGCCGGCGAGCGCGAGCAGTGCCAGCGGGTCGTGGAGGCGCACGACAACTTCGTCATCGGTGACGCCCGCGGCGCGCTGCCTCGTCCGCCAATCGTCGAGCATCGCGCCGAGCACCGGGGCAGCATCGACGAGGGTCTCGAGATCGGCGGCGGAGGGTCGCATGCGAACCGTCACGTCGAGCGGACACAGCAGAAGGCCCGGCGTGTGCCCGATCACCGCGCCGGCGGCAGCCGGTTCCGACGCGAAGTTGTGCTCTACGTCCCGCACAGCCCCTCGGTGGTGAACCGGTTTGACGACGCCACCCATCACGCACACGCGGGGCGGAAGGGCGCCGGCGGCGAGCAGACGGGCGACGTTCTCGAGCGGTCCTATGGCAAGGAGCGCCTCGGCCTGCGCGTCGGCGAAGTCGCGGACGGCCAGTCGCGCGCCGGGCACGACCGGTGCGTCGACGAGCGTGCGGGCGATCTCGGCGCGCCATTCGGTGTCGCCGTCGACTGTGCTCACGCCCACGAGATCGACGTCACTGTGCCCCGCCGCGCAGAGCAGCGCGACGGCGTCGTCAGGGTTGGTGCCGACGTCGGTGTCGATCCAGAGCCGCACGCAGCGCCTCCTCGAGCATCGGATGGGCGAAGCGGTAGCCGGCCTCGCCGAGGCGTGCCGGGAGCACTCGTTGCCCCGTGAGCAGCAGCTCGTCCACCAGCTCGCCTCCGTAGCGCACCTTCAGCGGAAGCAGCGGGGTCGGGATCTTCGTCGGGCGGTGGAGGACGCGGCCGAGCGTCGTGGTGAACTCGCCGTTCGTGACGGGATTCGGCGCCGTCAGGTTGTAGGGCCCGGTGCTGTCGTCACGCGTGAGCAGATAGAGGATCGCGGCGACGTGGTCGTCGAGCGCGATCCAGCTCATGTACTGCTCGCCGGTGCCGACGCGGCCGCCCAGCCCCATGCGGAACGGGAGCAGGAGGCGCCCGAGCAGGCCGCCGTCGGCCGAGAGCACCGGGCCGGTGCGGATATGCACGACCCGGACGCCCGCGTCCGCCGCCGGTCTCGTCGCGTCTTCCCATTGCTTGCACACGTCGGCGAGGAACCCGCCGCCGGGCGGGGATGCCTCGGTGAGCGACTCGCCGCCATGCGGTCCGTAGTAGTCCACGCCGGACGCCGAGATCAGCACCGCCGGCTTGTCCGAGAGACCGGCGAGCGCGCGGGCGAGCACTCCCGTGCCCTTCGTGCGCGACTCGAGGATCAGCCGCTTGCGCGCCGGCGTCCAGCGCTTGTCACCGATGCCGGCGCCGGCGAGATGGACGACGGCGCCGATCCCCTCGAGACCGGCGGCGTCGATCGCACCCTTGTCGGGGTCCCAACCGAGCTCGTCGGTCCCGGCCGGGGCGCCGCGCACGAGCCGCACCGGGTGATGTCCGGCCCGCGCGAGCGCGGGAACGAGCGCCGATCCGACGAGCCCGCGCGACCCCGTGATCGCGATGTCCATGCCGATAGCATGGACGTTTCCAGCGCCCCTAGCTCAACTGGATAGAGCAGCGGACTCTTAATCCGCGGGTTCAGGGTTCGAGTCCCTGGGGGCGTACAGATTCGCCACCGTCCGAGCCGCGGGTGTCGAGATGTCGCCGTGAACGCCTCCCATCCGCCGCTCCGCGAGCAGCCACACAACTGGCGCGAGCGCTGGTTCGGTGCAGCACGGCGGCAGCACCTTCGCATCAGCGCGCGGCGACATTGGATCTTCCTCGCGGTTCTGGGGCTCGGCTTCGCGATGCGGGTCGTGACCCAGATCGCCTACCGGCCCGCCCTGCTCTATATCGACTCGTACCGGTACCTCGGGAATCTGCACAACCTCGACCCAGCGCAGAACTCGCAACCCATCGGGTACATCGCTCTCCTGCTGCGTCCGGTCCTCTCCGTCGGCAACCTCGCGGTCGTCGCCGGCCTGCAGCACATCCTCGGGTTGGGCATGGGCGTTGCGATCTACGCCCTGCTCATCCGGCTCGGCGTCCGGCGATGGATTGCAGTGCTCGCCGCGGTACCGGTCCTGCTCGACGCGTACCAGCTCCAGATCGAGCAGAACATCATGTCCGAGGCGCTGTTCGAGGCACTCATCCTCGCCGCGATCGTGCTGCTGCTCTGGACGCGTCCTCCTCCCATTGCCGCCCTCGCGACGGGAGGAGCTCTGTTCGGCCTCGCCGTGACCGTCCGCTCGGTCGGCGCGGTCCTCGTCGTTCCTGCGGTCGTGTTCGCGCTCGTCGCCGGTCCGGGCGGGTGGCAGCGGCTCGTCCGCGCCGCCACGATCGGACTGGCGTTCGTGCTCGTCCTCGCGACGTACGGCGCGTACGCCTGGATCAAGGCGGGGGACGTCAGGTTGAGCCGCGGCGATGCGTACCTCATCTACGGCCGGGCCGCGACCTTCGTCGACTGCCGTGGTCTCGACCTCCCGGACTACGAGCGCGTGCTGTGCCCCCCGGAACCTCTCGGGCACCGCTTGGGCTCCGACGAATATGCCCACCACAGCCCGTACCCCATGCAAGTCGTGCTGCCGCCCGGCAAGTCCCGCGACGAGGTGCTGCGTGACTTCGGACGCCGGGTGATCCTTCACCAACCGCTCGACTACGTGAAGGCGGTCGGGACCGACTTCGTGAAGTTGTTCGTGTTTCGACGCACGACGTTCCCCCGCGACGTCCCCCTCGATCGGTGGCAGTTTCAGCGTCACTACCCGACTCTCGGGCAGGACGCGACCTCGATAACCCGGACGTACGGGGGTGGCACACCGCGCGCTGTCGAACCTCTGGCCACGTTTCTCCGCGACTACCAGCTCAGCGTCGGCTACGTGCCCGGGACGGTCCTCGGCATCGCGTTCATCGCCGGGCTGCTGGCCGCGGCCGGCGTCGGGCGGGCCCGACGCTCGGGGCTCCGCGCCGCGTGCTTGCTCCCGACCCTCTCTGGGCTAGGTCTGCTGCTGGCGGCGGACCTGTTCCTGTTCTCCTGGCGCTACCAGCTCCCCGCGCTCACCCTGGCGCCGCTGGCGGGAGCGCTGGCGATCACCGCTCTCACCGCTCGGGTGACACCAACCAGTCCGAGTCCCAGTCCGGCTGCGGCTCCGCGGGACGCACCTTGTTCGCCGTCCGTCGCCAGTTGACCAGCGGCAACAGCGCTTCGCGGTCGACGCGACGCTTGTATCGCTCGGCGACGTCGAACATCGACGTGATGAGCGTCTCCGACAGGTGGTGCGGGGTCAGTCCGAGTTCCACGAGACCGCTGTGCACGACATTGTAGTAGTGCGTCTCGGCTTCGACGCGCGGGTTCTCGATGTTCTCGATGCTCGCCTCGCCCGGATACGACGTCGCGACGACCTTTGCGATCTCGTTCACGGTGAAGCTCTCGGTCATCTGGTTGAACACGCGGAACTCGCCCCGCTCCGCGGGCTGTTCGGAGGTCAGGCGCACACATTCGACGGTGTCGCGGATGTCGATGACGCCCCGCGTCTGGCCGCCCTCGCCGTAGATCGTCAGCGGCTCGCCGAGCACCGACTGAACGACGAAGCGGTTCAGCACCGTCCCGAAGATCGCGTCGTAATCGAAACGGGTGGCGAGCCGGTCGTCGAGAGCGGTCTGCGGCGTCTGCTGCCCGTACACGACCCCCTGGTTCAGATCGGTTGCGCGTAGCCCCCACACGCGGCACGCGAACTCGATGTTGTGGCTGTCGTGGACCTTGCTCAGGTGATAGAAGGATCCCGGCCGCTTCGGGTACAGGACACGGTCCGTCCGGCCCTTGTGCGACAGCTCCAGCCAGCCCTCCTCGATGTCGACGTTCGGCGTGCCGTACTCACCCATCGTTCCGAGCTTGACGAGGTGGATGTCCGGATCGGTCTCCTTGATGGCGTAGAGAACATTCAGGGTGCCGATCACGTTGTTGTACTGGGTGTAGACGGCGTGCGCGCGGTCGATCATCGAATAGGGCGCGGCGCGCTGTTCGGCGAAATGGATGATGGTGTCGGGGCGGAAACCATCGACCATGTCGAATGTCGCGTGCGCGTCCGTCAGATCCGTGACGAAGGTGTCGATCAGCCGGCCCGTGTGCTCGTGCCACGTCTTGATGCGCGTATGCAGCGGCGCGATGGGAACGAGGCTCTCGACTCCCATCTCGTGGTCGTACTGCCGCCGCACGAAGTTGTCACCGATCGCGACATCGTGGCCCCGATCGGACAAATGCAACGCCGTCGGCCACCCGAGGTACCCGTCGCCGCCGAGAATCAAGATCCGCAATCCGGTCCCCTCCACCTCTCGGCGTTGCGCTGTTGTCGTGCCGTAGGACGGTCCGCAGGCTGGGCTGCACCTTTCTTACCATGCGATCTTGAGAGCAATGTTTCCTGTGCGTGAGAAGATCGCGGCCTCGTCACTCATTCTTGACCCGGCTCGTCAAGAATGCCCGGTCGCGCGCCTCGTTCGATGTCGTTCACGCAGCCACGTCGTCGTGAGCACACGCGCGTAGCGAAAGCCGTACAGGGGCCACCATCCCTTCTTCGTCTGCCCGTGCGAGCGTTTCCGCATGGTCATCGGCACCTCGACGAACCGGAACCCCTTCGCGAGCGCTTCCATGAGCAACTCCGATGCCTGGTACTGCCGCTGTCGCAGCGTGACGGCCTCGGTCACCTCGACGGTCATGGCACGGAAGCCGGACGACGTGTCGGTGATGCGCCGGCCCGTGAGGATGCTCGCGAGACGCCCGAAGAAACGCGAGCCGGACCGGCGGATCCGGTCGGTCGTCTCCTGGCGGCCCAGCCATCGGGAGCCGACCACGAAGTCGGCCTCGCCGGCGACCAGGGGTTGCAGGAGCTGCTCGATCTCGCTTCCGACGTACTGCCCGTCGGCGTCCGTGGTGACGATGAAGCGCGCGCCCGCTCCTCTGGCGAGGGCGTAGCCGACGCGGAACGCCGCGCCCTGGCCCCGATTCGTCGGGAAGGCAGAGACGTACGCGCCGTGGTCCCGCGCCACTGACGAGGTGCGGTCGGTGTCGCCGTCGACCACGACGATGCAGCTCGTCGCGAGTCCGCACGCCTCCGCCGGGAGCTCGTCGAGCACCGCTCCGATCGCTGCCTCCTCCTCGTACGCCGCGATGACGACCACGACCGGCGTGAGCTCGAGCTGCCCGTACCGGCCGCGGAACTCGGCGATCGCCGCGTCGTCCGTCTCGTCGAGACCGGGCGGCAGCAGTGCTTGCTTCATTGGTTCGGGGAGTCAAACGTCGACGAGCCCGCAGCGTCAACTCCCCCGTGACACCGGCCTCCTACACTCCCGGCCGTGCCGCAACTCGATTCCCTGGCCGCGTTCCGTCTCGACGGACGCGTCGCAATCGTCACCGGAGCGAGCTCCGGGCTCGGCGCTCGATTCGCTCGCGTCCTCGACGGCGCCGGCGCCCGCGTCGTGCTCGCCGCCCGGCGGCGCGACCGCCTCGAGAAACTGGCGAGCGAGCTCGCCGACGCGGAGCCGGTTGCGTGCGATCTCTCGCAGCCGGACGCACCCGGCGCGCTCGTCGATGCCGCGCTCGGTCGCTTCGGCCGGGTCGACGTGCTCGTCAACAACGCCGGCAAGGACGCCATGTTCCCCGCCATGGAGGAGCCGGTCGACTCGTTCCGGGACGTCCTCGAGGTGAACCTCGTGGCGCCGTTCGCGCTCGCGCAGCTGTCGGCGCGTTCGATGGTCGAGTCGGGCGCCGGCGGGACGATCGTCAACGTTGCATCGCTGTGGGGGCTGGTCGGGGTGGGCCAGATCCCGATGGCCAGCTACGCGGCGTCGAAGGGCGGGCTCGTGAACCTCACGCGCGAGCTGGCGGCCCAGTGGGCACGGCAGGGTGTACGCGTGAACACGCTGGCGCCGGGCTGGTTCCACACCGAGATGACCGAAGGCCGGATGTTCGGCGACGAACGCGCCGAGCGCTGGATCCGCAACCGGACCCCGATGGGGCGCGGCGGCGAGGAGCACGAGCTGGACGGCGCGCTGCTGTTCCTCGCCGGCGACGCCAGCAGCTTCGTGACGGGACAGGTGCTCTGCGTCGACGGCGGATGGACGGCGATTTGAAGGTTCAGGCGTTCTGGAGCTCGTGCAGGTCGACGAGCACCTCCGCCGGATGCGCGGGGATGTCCGCCACCTCGTACGACTTCCGGATGATCCCGTCGGGGTCGATGAGGTAGCTGAGCCGCTTGGCGAAGCTGACCTTGTCGGTGCCCGGGTCACGCGTCTCGTACTCCACCCCGACCTGCTCGTCGTAGTCGGACAGCAACCGGAACGGGAAGTCGTACTTCTCGCGGAACGCCTTGTTCGCTTCGGGCGCGTCGAAGCTGATCCCGAGGATCTCGCAGTTCATGCTGTCGAAGTCGGCGGCCTGGTCACGCAGGCCCTTCCCCTCGATCGTTCAACCGGGGGTGTCGGCCATCGGGTACCACCAGAGCAGCACCCAACGACCGCGCAGATCGGACAGCCTGACGGGATTGCCGTCCTGGTCGGGAAGCGTGAAATCCGGAGCTTCAGTACCGGACTGCAGCATGGCGAGACTCTAGATCACACCCGGACCGTCGGGGCGCGGGGGAAGCGGCAGGGGTGGCTGGTCGCCCAACTCGTCGAGCGTGGCAGCGTCGAGATCGGTCAGGAAGGTGGCGTGAAAGCGGTTGATCACGTTCGCCACGCCGACCGTGAAACAGAGCTCCATCACCTGCTCGAGCGAGAGATGGCGCCGCAGGCGCGCGAACAAATCGTCGTCGATTGGCTCCATGCACGTGGAGCGCCGGGCGTACTCGACGACGGCTCGCTCGGCATCGTCGAAGACACCGGCGGGGAGCGGCTCGTCCGCCAGGTGTGCGAGCTGCTCCTCGCTCAATCCCACGCTCCGACCGAGCGCGATGTGCGTCGGCACTCAGTAATGGCACTCGTTGACAACGGACGCCGTGAGATAGGCGAGCTCGCTCTGTGTCGGCGGCAGCGAATTCAGGTAGTAGGCCGACGCCGAGAACGATGCCAACGCCTCGAGGAGCGCCGGGTGATTCGCCACGGCCCGGAACACGTTGTAGTCGCGCCCGGCTCCGGCGCGGACGGCAGCGAGGATGCGCCGGGCGTTCTCGTTCGTCGACTCGTCGTCGGGATCGACAAGCGGCAGCCTGGCCATCGGGCTGCCGCGCTCAGACGGTCGCCTTCTCGAGCACGTGCACGGCGCACGCCGAGCCGAGCCCGATCACGTGGGTCAGGCCGACCTTGGCGTCCTCGATCTGGCGGTCGCCGGCTTCGCCCCGGAGGTGTGTCGCGACCTCGTACAGGTTGGCGACGCCGGTCGCGCCGAGCGGATGGCCCTTCGAGATGAGCCCGCCCGACGCGTTGACGGGCGTCTCGCCGTCGCGCCACGGGCCGCGCTCGTCGATGAACTTGCCCGCCTCGCCCGGCTTGCACAGCCCGAGGTTGTCGTAGTGGATGAGCTCGGCCGTGGCGAAGCAGTCGTGGAGCTCGACGAGGTCGAGGTCGGACGGGTCGACGCCGGCCGTCTCGTACGCCTGGTTGGCGGCGTCGCGCGTCAGCGTGTTCACGTCCGGCTGCACCTGGTCGGTCTCGGTCCACGGGTCGGAGGTCATCACCGACGCCGAGATCTTCACCGCCCGCTTGCGCTGCTCGTCGGAGAGGCTTTGGAGCTTCTCCTCCGAGACGAGCACGAGAGCCGCGCTCCCGTCGCCGGTCGGGCAGCACATCAACAGTGTGTTCGGGTAGGCCATCATCTCGGCACCCATGACCTCGTCGAGCGAGAACTGCTTCTGGTACTGCGCGAGCGGGTTGAGCGTGGAGTGGGCGTGGTTCTTCTCTGCCACCTTGGCGAACTGCTCGAAGGCGACGCCGTCGTGCTCGCTGGCGTACTCCATGCCCGCCTGCGCGAACACGCCGGGCATGAGCGTGGTGCCGACGCGCCCCTCGACGCTCATCACCGAGCCGTACCGGCCCGAGGGCTCGTACACGTTCTTGTCGGAGCGGGGGGCGCTCCCGAGGAGCCCGGCCTTGCCCATCTTCTCGAGGCCTACGGCGATGCCGGTGTCGGCCTCACCCGACTTGATCGCCATGTACACGCAGCGGATGGCGGTCGCGCCCGTGGCGCACGCGTTGGCGACGTTGTAGACGGGGACGCCGTTCTGGCCCACCTGCTTCTGGATGCGCTGCCCGACGCCGCTCGCCGCCTCCATGAGGTTCCCGGCGCCCATGACGTCCATGTCGGCCATCGTGACCCCGGCGTCGTCGAGGGCGGCGAGCGCCGCCTCGGCCCCCAGATCGATGAGGTCCTTGTCGGGATACCGTCCGAACTTCGTCATCGACGCGCCCAGGATCCAGACATCGCGCTCAGCCATTCGCGTGCTCCTTCTCTCCGTCAGGCCGGCTCGTAGCCGAACTGGACCGCCTCGGTCCCCTCGTCGTCGACGCCGGCGACCGTGGTCGTCAGACGGACGTCCATGCCGAAGCGCACCGTGTCGGGGCTGGGCTCGACGTTCAGCAGGTTCGCCTTGACCACACCGCCGCCGGACAGGTCGACGATCGCCGACACGTACGGCGTCGGGACGCCTGGCGCGGCACGGTGCACGATGGTGTAGCTGCGCACCTTGCCGTCGTCGGCGAGTCGTTCTTTCGAGAACGATCGGCCGCTGCACTTGGCGCACGCATTGCGGCGATCGAAGTACAGCGCCCCGCACGTGTCGCACCGGTTCGCGACGAGGTGTGGCGCGCCGTCGTCGAGCACGAGGTAATCGACGATCGGAACCTGCTTGCCCATTCCCCCTCCTTCTCTTTCCGAACGCTACCGCAGCTGCCGGAGTGAAAGACTCGGGACGAGCGAGCGTGGCGGAACTGGCAGACGCGCCGGCCTTAGGAGCCGGTGCCCTTCGGGGCTTGGGGGTTCGAGTCCCTCCGCTCGCACCGAGACCACGGCGCGGCACGTGAGGGGTTCAATGCTGCGGCGCCTCGGGTGCGAAAGCGCCGCCGTGCGTCGCTACTTCTTCCTCTTCTTCTTGTTGTTCTTCTTGTTGCGGCCGAAGAGGCGCCGCTTGCGGCTCTTCTTCTCGAACTCGGACAGGATGTCCGGCGCCGCCAGGTTGACGATGTCCTCCGCTTCATCGAGGAGCGCGTCGACCTCCTTGCCCTGAGGCTCCGCCTCGGGCGGCTTCGTCGAGGCGCCGAGGCTGCCGTACTGCCAGCCTGCGTCCCAGCGTCGCTTCTCGAACTTCGGGCAGTCGTCGGGGCAACGCCAGGGCGCGTCCGGGGCCAGGTCGAGGCGGCACTTCCGGACCGTCTCCCCACTCGGGTAGGTCCGACTCTCGTAGTGGCGGCAGTCGGTCCGCATCGGCATGACCTCAATCTACCGGAGCGTTCCCAGGATTCGACGCCGTCGGACGCGACTCCCAGCGCGCTCTCAGGACAGCCAGTCGGGCGCGCCCGCGAGCAGGTAGCGGCTCACCGCGAGGCAGCGCTCGAGCACATCGCATGAAACGGCGTCGCCGTCACGGATGTGCAACAGCGAGACGCGCTGGTGGGCGACGATGCGCAACGACCGCTCGGGCGCGTCGGTGGCAGCCGGGATCGAGTCGATCGCGGACACCTCGAGCGGCAGGTCGGGGCCGCCCAGCCCCGCGAGCTCGGTCGCCAGCAGGAGCAGGTCGGGGCCGTGCGGCAGCGGCGGCAGCGCCCACGTGAAGTTCACGGGGAAGTGGAAGTCGTCGGGCGGGTCGTCGCTCTCGGGACGGCCCATCACCGCGTCCTCGAAGCCGAGGAGCACGCGCGGATCGACTTCCAGCGAGAGGTACAGGTCGACGGGCCCCTCGCAACCCTCTTCGGGATGGAGGTCGACCTCCCACGTCTGGCGCAGCGAGTAACTCTCGACGAAGTGCCGCTCGTCGTGGACGTGAAAGCCGTGTTCGACGGCATGGTCCTTGAGATCGGCGACGAACCCGGCGATGTCGATGACGGCCATCGCTAGCGCCCTTCGGTTTCCTGGACGACTCGTACCCCCTGGGCGAGCGTGCGGAACGCCCGGGCCCGGTGTGAGATCGCCTGCTTCTCCCGGTCCGTCATCTCCGCGAAGGTACGGCCGTCCCCCTCGAGCGGCACGAACACGGGGTCGTACCCGAATCCCGCGTCGCCGCGCGCCGCGGTCGTGATCACTCCTTCGACCTCGCCCAACGCGGCGACCTCGAGGCCGTCCGGCCAGCGAGCGACGGCCACCGTGGCGAACCGTGCCGCGCGTTGCTCGAGCGGTAGTCCGTCGAGCTCGCCGAGCAGCTTCTCGACGTTGTCGGCGTAGGTTGCGTCCTCGCCGGCGTAGCGAGCGGTGTGGACGCCGGGCGCGCCACCGAGGGCGTCGACGTGCAGGCCGGTGTCGTCGGCGACGGAGGGCAGCGCCGTGGCGTCGCAGAGCGCGACCGCTTTGATGCGGGCGTTGTCCTCCAACGTCTCGCCGACCTCGTCGACGTCCGGGACTTCGGGCGGGCGCGCGACCAGCTCGACCGACGGCGCCTCGTCGGTGAGCACGGCGACGATCTCGCGTGCCTTGTCGGGATTGGCCGTCGCGAGGACGAACGTCGTCACGACGGGCGTGGCGGCGGCGGATCGGCCAGGGTGGCCCGCTGGATCTCGAAGATCTCCGTGATCCCCTTTTCCGCCAGGGCGAGCAGCTCGTCGAGCTCCGACCGCGAGAACGGGTTGCCTTCGGCGGTCCCCTGCACCTCGACGAAACGGCCCGCGCCCGTCATGACCACGTTCATGTCGACCTCGGCGCTCGCATCCTCGGAGTAGTCGAGGTCCAGGTGCGGCAGCGCGTCCACGACGCCCACCGAGATCGCGCCGCATGCGTCGGTCATCGGATGCGCCGGGATCTTGCCTCCAGCCACCATCCGTGAGAACGCGTCGTGCAAGGCGACGTACCCGCCGCAGATCGCAGCGGTGCGCGTGCCGCCGTCGGCCTGCAGCACATCGCAATCCACCGTGATCTGCAGCTCCGCGATCATCTCGAGATCCGTGACGGCGCGCAGCGACCGTCCGATGAGCCGCTGGATCTCCTGGGTGCGCCCGGACTGCCGGCCCCGCGCCGCCTCCCGGTCCGAACGCTCGACGGTCGATCCCGGGAGCATCGAGTACTCGGCCGTCACCCAGCCGCGTCCCGTGCCGCGCAACCATGGCGGGACGCGATCTTCGAGCGACGCGGTGCACAGGACGCGGGTACGGCCGAAGTCGACCAGCACCGAGCCCATCGCCGACTCGGTGAAGTCGCGGACGAACAACACCGGCCGCAGCTCGTCGGGCTCTCGCCCGTCCTTCCGGATCCCCATTGCCGCTGCTCCCTCGCTACACGGGCGTGACGAGATGCGGCGTCGCCAGCGTGACCGGCTCGCCGAACGACTCCGAGCCTTCCTTGACCGACACGACTGCGTCGAGCTCGGGCCAGAGGTGCGTGAGGATCAGGCGTGACGCGTCGGCTTGGCGCGCGTCGCGACCGGCCTCGTGCGCGCTCAGGTGCCACGGCACGCCTTTGTGGCCCTCCTGGTACGTCGCCTCCGACAGGACGAGATCGGCACCGGCACCGAACGCGCCGACCGTCCAGTCCGGCCCGGTGTCGGCCGTGTAGACGAGTCGCTTCTCGTCTGCGCTCACCTCGACGGCGTACGTCGGCGGTGGATGGTCCGTGCGGGAGAAACGCAGTGTGAGATCCGCGAGCTCCACGCCGTCGCCGTCGCCGACGACCTTCCAGTCGAAGGTGTCACCCCAGTCGTCGACGAGTGCGCCGAGCCGCTCCTCGAGGCCTTCCGGCGCGAAGACCGGGAGACCGCCACGCTCGAGCCCGTACCGCATCAGCACATGGAGACCGTAGATGTCGGCGCAGTGGTCGGGGTGCTGGTGCGTGAGGACGACCGCGCTCAGGTCCTCGATCCTGGCGTGTTGCTGCAGGTGCGGGAGCGTTCCGTTGCCGCAGTCGACCCAGACGGCCGCCCCTCCGCCACGAACGAGGTAGCCGCTGCAGGCGCCGAAGGGCTGCGCGCCGTACGAGCCCGAGCACCCGAGGACCGTCAACTCCACTCCCACGCCTCCACCGTCTCGACCTCGGGGCCCAGGAACCGCGCCCCGAGCGTGCGGAACGTCGCGAGGTCCCCGCTGGTGACGAACACCCGGCGGGGAGGCTCGCTCCCGGGCCGGCGGGCGTGGCCCGCACCGCCGAGCAGGGCGCGCGTCTCGAACGCGGTCTCGTCTCCGCTCGAGACGAGCACCACGTCGCGCCCCATCACGTCGCCGATCGTGCGGGCGAGCAGCGGGTAGTGCGTGCAGCCGAGGACGAGCGTGTCGACGCCGGCATCGCGCACCGGAGCGAGCAGACGCTCGGCCAGCACGTGCACCTCCTGCGAGTCGACGTCGCCGGCCTCGACGAACTCGGCGAAGCCGGGGCACGCCGCGCACGTCAGCTCGACGCCGGCGCCGCTCGCATCGGCGGCCCGCTGGTACGCGCCCGACGCGATCGTTCCGACGGTGCCGATCACGCCGACGCGCCGAGTCTGGGTCGTCTGGATCGCCGCCCGCAGGGCCGGCTCGATCACGCCGATGACGGGCATGTCGTAGTCGCGGCGCAACGCGTCCAACGCGACCGACGACACTCGGTTGCACGCGACGACCAGCAACTTCGCGTCGTGATCGGCCAGCAGGTCGGCCATCTCGAACGCGTACTTGGTGACATCACGGTCGGGCTTGGGACCGTACGGGAAGCGGCCCGTATCGCCGAAATACACGACGGGCTCGTCGGGAAGCAGGTCGATGAGCGCGCGCAGCACCGTGAGGCCACCGAGCCCGGAGTCGATCACGCCGATCGGTCGATCGCTCACGAATGCCCCCGGCCGGCCGCGCGTCGCAGCCGGTCCCCCACCGCGACGCCGATACCGGTCTCGGGGGGCGGCACCGCGAGCAGCACGTCGACGCCGCGCCGGTCGGCTTCACGCAAGCGCGCATACAGGACGCGCGCGTACTCGTCGGCGTTCGCGGGCGCGTCGAGCACGACGACGTCGGCGGAGAGGGCCGGCATCGGGTCCGGCGCGAGCACCGCCACACGCTCGCCGGCAGCGAGCAGAGCGGTCGTGCGCTCGGCGAGGTCCTGACGGTCGACGACGAGCACGGTGGCCTCCGGCGCGTAGTGCGACTTGAGCGTCCCGGGGGCTCGTACGAGCCCGTCGCTCCGGACCCCGACCGGCTGCCCCGACACCTCTTCGACACGCTCGCGGGTGATGCCGCCGGGCCGGAGGATCACGAGCTCGTCGCCGGTGCAGTCGACGATCGTGGACTCCACGCCGACCGTGCACGGCCCGTCGTCGAGGAGGACGTCGACGTCGTCACCGAGGTCGGCGCGGACGTCGCCGGCGGTCGTCGGGCTCACGTGCCCGAAACGGTTCGCCGAGGGCGCCGCGATGCCGCCGCCGAACGCTCGGAGCAGCGCGAGCGCCACCGGTTGGTCGGGCATGCGCACACCAACCGTGTCGCCGCCGCCGGTCACAGCGTCGAGCACGCGTGGCGCGCGCCGGGCGACGATCGTGAGCGGACCGGGCCAGAGCGCGTCGCCCAGGCGGCGGGCGGCGAGAGGGACGTCAGCCGCCCAGTCGTCGAGCTGTCCGGGCGCGCCGACGTGGACGATCACCGGGTGCTCGCCCGGGCGGCCCTTGACCGCGTACAGCCGCGCGAGCGCGCCCGGGCTGTCCGCGTCGGCGCCCAGCCCGTACACGGTCTCGGTCGGGAAGGCCACCAGGCCTCCGCGCCGGAGCGTCTCGGCGGCGCGGGAGATGTCGGCGTCAGTCGCCATGTCCCCACCATCTTTCCTCACCCGCGGCAGGGTCGGAGCGAGGCGTGACATCAGGCACGGTCTTGGAATGGGAACGCAGACTTCGCTACCAGTAGTTGATGCGTCGCGCCCGCTCGGTGACGACGTCGAGGTCGTCGGTCCACGCCCCGGACGAGAGGTACTTCCACCCCGCGTCGGGAACGAGCGCGACGATCGTCCCCGCGTCCATCGTCGCCGCCATCTTCGCGACGCCGGCCATGACCGCGCCCGACGAGATCCCGGCGAAGATCCCGCACTCGTCGAGCAGGCGGCGCGTCCATTCGATCGACTCGCGCGGCCGCACGATGAACTTCCGGTCGAGGACGGCCGGGTCGAAGATCGGCGGTACGAAACCGTCCTCGAGCGAGCGCAGCCCCTGCACCAGCTCACCCGCCGGAGGCTCGACGGCCACGACGCGCACGTCGGGCTTCTGCTCCTTGAGGTATCGGCCCACGCCCATCAGCGTGCCGCTCGTCCCGAGACCGGCGACGAACACGTCGAGCTCCGGGCAGTCGCGCAGGATCTCAGGACCTGTCGTCGCGTAGTGGGCGTCGGGGTTGGCGGGGTTCCCGTACTGGAACAGCATCACGAGCGAGGAATCCTCGGCCGCGAGCTTCTCCGCCTGGCGGATCGCGCCGTTGCTGCCTTCTTCCCCGGGTGACGGGATCACCTCGGCGCCGAAGATCTCGAGCATCTGCCGGCGCTCCTCGGACACGTTCTCGGGGAGCACGACCCGCAGCCGGTACCCCTTCATGCGGGCGACGAGCGCGAGCCCGATGCCCGTGTTGCCGGACGACGGCTCGAGGATCGTGTCGCCCGGCTGCAGCACGCCGTCGCGTTCGGCTGCTTCGACCATGCGCAACGCGATGCGGTCCTTCATCGAGCCGCCGGGGTTCTGACCCTCGAGCTTGGCGTAAATGTGCACCGCCGGGTTCGGCGAGAGCGCGTGCACGCCCACGAGCGGCGTGTTGCCGATGAGATCGAGGATCGACTCGTACCTCATCTCTGGTCGCCGTCGCAGGTTCCGGCTCCTGCGACGACGGTCGGCAGAGCCGCCATCGTCGCGGCCATCGGCCCGGCCCTATCCGCCCGCGACCGCGGGGAGGATGGAGACGACGTCGCCGTCGGCCACCTTGGTGTCGAGCTGGTCGAGGTACCGGACGTCGTCGTCGTTGCGGTACACGTTCACGAACTTGTGGATGCTGCCCGACTCGTCGACGAGCTGGTCGGCGAGGCCCGGGTAGCGGCCAGTCAGATCGGCGAATACCTCGCCCACGGTGGCGCCGGCGGCGGACACCGACGCCGCCCCGTCGGCGTGCGGGCGCAGGAGCGTGGGCAGGCGAACCTCGACGGGCACGGCACGAGTGTACAAGTCCGACCTGATGGGTCGGGATTGTCGTCAGCGGTCCAGGACCACCTGGCACTCGGCGATCGCGCCATCGCGGATGCGGTACGCGCGCAGCATCGGGTCGCCGTCCCGCAGGCTCACGAGCACGTAGATCCACTCCGGGTAGTACTTGGCCTGCTCGACGTCGGTCGGCGACGGGTAAGCGTCGGTGTGCGTGTGGCTGTGCCAGCAGCCGACGATCTCGTGACCGCGCTCGCGAGCCGCCCGCATCGCCGCGCCCTGGTCTCGGCCGTCGATTCGATACGTGATCGCGGACGCGTTCTCGTTCCGGCACGGCCGAACTTCGCTGAGGACGCCCAACGGCTCGCTGTCGGACACGGGCCCAATGAGCAGCCCGCACGCTTCGTCGGGAAGGCCGTCGTAGCAGTGGGCGACGATCGTGCGGTACTGGTCCTCCGCGAGCCGGAGCGTCGGTGACGCGAAGCCCATGCAGCTCAGCCGGTGGCGGCCGCGGCGTCGCGGATCGCGCGCCACACCCGCTCGGACGTGAGCGGCATGTCGAGGTGGCGGATCCCGTAGATCGACAGGGCGTCGACGACGGCGTTCTGCGCCGCCGGCGTCGAGCCGATCGTCCCGGCCTCGCCGATTCCCTTCGCACCGAGCGGGTTGAGCGGGGTCGGCGTCTCGGTGTTCGACGCTTCGAAGCTGGGGAGCTCGGCCGCGCTCGGCATCGCGTAGTCCATGAGGTTTGCGGTCTGCGGGTTCCCGTCGTCGTCGTACTCGACGCTCTCGTAGAGCGCCTGGGCGACGCCCTGGGCGATGCCGCCGTGCTGCTGCCCGGCGACGAGGAGCGGGTTGATGACGCGGCCGCAGTCGTCGACGGCGACGTGGCGCAGGAGCTCGACGCGCCCCGTCTCGGTGTCGACCTCCACGACCGCGATATGGGCGCCGAACGGGTAGGTGGCTTCTCCCTGGTTGAAGTCGAGCTCGGCCCGCAGGCCCTCTTCGAAGTCGGCCGGGCGTCGAGCCGGGTCGCCGGCCGCCAACGCCAGCTCCGCCCACGAGAGCGCGGTCGCGGGAGCACCGGCCGCGCCGACGCCCTCGCCTTCGTGCACGACGATGTCGGCGACGTCGGCCTCGAGCAGGTGCGCCGCGAGCCGCTTGGCCTTGTCGACGACGAGCTCGCTCGTCTTGTAGATGGCGGTGCCACCGATCTGGAGCGAGCGCGACCCCATCGTGCCCATCCCCCGTGGAACGAGCGCGGTGTCGGACTGCACGACTGTGACCGCGTCGATCGGCACGCCGAGCAGCTCGGCCACGATCATCTTGAAGGCCGTCTCGAGACCCTGACCGTGCGGTGAAGTACCCACGGTCGCAGTGACGGTGCCGTCGGTGTGCACCTCGACCGCGCCAAACTCCTGGAACAGTCCGCCCGCCGTCACCTCCGTGTACACGGAGACTCCGATCCCGAGCTGCTTCACGTCGCCGCGCTCACGCCGCTGCGCCTGGTCGCGCCGCAGCTCCTCGTACCCCGCGACGCGACACGCTTCGTCGAGGGCCTTGACGTAATCCGCCGAGTCGTAGTTGGCGCCCGTGACGGTGGTGAGCGGGAACTCCTCGGGACGAAGGAAGTTCTGCTTCCTGAGATCGACCGGATCCCTTCCCAGCTCCACCGCGGCCATGTCGACGATGCGCTCGAGCAGCGCGGCGGCCTCGGGACGGCCGGCACCCCGGTACGCGGCGGTCGGCGTCGTGTTCGTGATCGCGCTCTTGGAGTTCATCTCGATTTTCGGGATGCGGTACACGCCCTGGCTCATCGATCGGGTGAGGTACGGGAGGAACGCCCCGACCCCGGGATAGGCGCCGCCGTCGCACACGATCCGTCCCCGCAGGCCGGTGAAGGTGCCGTCGCGCTTCAGGCCGAGCTCGATGTACTGGATCTGTCCGCGGCCGTGCGTCATCGCGGTCATGTTCTCGGACCGGGTCTCCGACCATTTCACCGGTCGTCCGAGCTTGCGGGCGGCGGTGGCCACGATCGCGAACTCCGGGTACATGCCGGCTTTGGCGCCGAACCCTCCGCCGACGGCCGTCGCCACCACTCGCACCCGCTCTTCGTTCAGTCCCACGACGCCGGCGAGCGGGTCGCGCACGCCGTGCGGGTTCTGCGTGGGGACGTGCGCGGTGAGCCCGTCGTCGCCGTCGAGCTCGACGAGAATGCCGTTCGGCTCCATCGGCACCGGCGCCAGGCGCTGGTTGAGGAACCGGCCTTCCACGACGACGTCGGCATCCTGCAGGATCGACGCGTCGTCGCCGAAGTTGAACTCGATGGCCAGGTTCGACCCGTGCTCCGGGAACACCAGCGGTGCGTCGTCGGCCAGCGCCGCCTCCGGATCGATCACGGTGGGCAGCGGGTCGTAGTCGACGATCACCGTCTCGGCGGCGTCGACGGCCTGCGCGCGCGTCTCGGCGACGACGACCGCCACGATGTCGCCGACGAAACGGACGACGTCGCGAGCGAGCGGGGGACGCGACAGCGCCGCCGGGACCATTGCAAAACCTTGCCCCGGCTCGAGGCCGAGGCCGTCGGCCGAGTACACGGCGACGACGCCCGGCATCGCCGCCGATTCGCTCGTGTCGACCGCTTCGATGCGCGCATGGGCCATCGTCGAGCGGACGAATGCCACGTGGAGCAGGCCCTCGACGGGCAGGTCATCGAAGTAATCGGCGTCGCCGCGCAGGATCCGCGGATCCTCGGTGCGCCGGACGGGGTTGCCGAGGATCGATCCAGAAGTTGCCACGTCGGAAATCTATACAGTCGACTCATGGGGCGCCCCGCCGACACCGTTGTCATCCGGAACCGGCGCGCCCGGTACGACTACCTCGTGCTGGACTCGTTCGAGTGCGGCATCGTGCTCGCGGGCTCGGAGGTCAAATCGATCCGAGCCGGCCGCGCCAACCTCCAGGACGCCTACGCCCGGGTGGAGGACGGCGAGCTGTGGCTCCACGGCATGCACATCGCGCCGTACGAGTTCTCACGCGCCGAGCTCGACCCGACGCGTCGTCGCAAGCTGCTCCTGCATCGCAAGGAGATCGACACGCTGGCCCGCGCCACGGGCGAGAAGGGCGTGACCCTCGTGCCGCTGCGCGTGTACTTCAAGGACGGCCGTGCCAAGGTCGAGTTGGCCGTGGCCAAGGGCAAGCGGGCCTACGACAAGCGTCGAACCATCGCGGAGCGCGACGCGAAGCGCGAGGCCGAGCGTGCCCTCAAGGGGTTGCGCGACTGACCGTCTGGCCCGACGCGACCGCCTCCGGGGAGACGAGGCCGACCAGCCGATCGCCGTCGAAGACCAGCATGTGACCGGCGCGACCGCGCGTAGGACGCACGGCGACGTCTGCGAGCCGGTCGTCGGGGTGCGCAGCGCGGATCGTCGCGACGGGCACCATGTAGTCCTGCACGCGGCGTGCGACCCCTTCGGGGGCCGCCGGCGCCGACCGCAACCGGTCGACGCTGACCAGCCCGGCGATCGTGCCGTCGAAGCGCTCGACCACGGCAACCGGGTCGTGCAGGTGGGGGGCATCCTCCTCGAGGAAATCGCTCACCGTGATCCAGCCGCGCACTCGCGGCGGATTGGAGATCATCACGTCGCGCACCCGCAGATCACCGAACGCGAGATGTGAACGCGCCATCTCCCCTTCGGCCCGGGCGGCGCTGACCAGGAACCAACCGATCAGGGCGGTCCACAACCCGCCGAAGCCGAGGCCGGCGAACCAACTCACGGCGCCGGCACCCACGAGCAGCCAGCCGAACACGACGCCGACCTGTGCCGCGGTGGCGGCGGCGCGGTAGCGACTGCCGTGGCGGAACCAGAGCAGCGCCGAGAGGATGCGGCCGCCGTCGAGCGGGGCGGCGGGGATCAGGTTGAAGAGGGCCAAGATCCCGTTGATGAGCGCGAGCCACGCCAGCGCCGACCCGAGCAGGCCGGGCGCGCCGAGCACGGACAGCGCGAGCGCGCCGATCCCGAACGCTGCCGCGAGGCCCACACTCGTCGCGGGGCCGGCGGCGGCGATGCGCAGCTCGGCGCCTGCCGTGGGCGACTCGCCTCCGAGCTTGGCGACCCCGCCGAGCATCCAGAGGGTGATGCCGTCAACCTGCACGCCGTAGCGGCGTGCTACGAGGGAGTGGGCGATCTCGTGGGCGAGCACCGAGGCGAAGAACAGTCCCGCGGCGACGAGCCCGACGACCCAGTACGCGGCCGTGGGCTCACCCGGGAACTCGCTCGGGAAGCGATCGGCGGCGAGGCTCAGGGTGAGCAGCCCCGCGATCAGCAGGAGGCTCAAGTCGAGCCCCACGGGGATTCCGAAGATTCGTCCGAGGCGAATGGTGCTGCGTCCCATCACGATCAAGAACGATGCCGGGGGCTCCCTTGTTCCGGCAAGGGTTTCGAAGACCCGCCGGTACAATGGGTGGCTCACACCAAGGGGGTGACTGGCTTCGATTCTGAGGACCAACGCGGGTGAAGCGAGCCGACGTCCCCGGAGCGTCGTAAAAGAGCCGGGAAAACCAACAAATGCCGAGGATTCAAACCTCGCACTCGCTGCCTAGGAACTAGGTAGTGCGTCCGTTCCGGCCCAGCCGCTCGGTCGGATTGCGGGCGTCATCGAGAGCGGCTCACCGCCGGGACGGGCCTCGTGGCCCGGCGGGAAATCACAGCGAGGCTGGGGTCGCCGCAGGCCGCCGGTGAGCGGCGGTGACCCGAGAACTCTCTCACCGGCTGCGCTCGGAGAAGCCCCGCCGAGGACTCGGAAGACGCGGGTTCGAATCCCGCCACCTCCACCATCTTCTCTGTGGCGCGTTCCCTCGCCACAGAACCCCGGGCAGTGAAACTGCCCGGGGTTCGCATGTGCGTGGTGTCACCCACCTGCGCTGCCGCGTCGTCAGGTAGCCGCGCCGAGCGCGAGGTCGGCGGCGACCACGATGTCGCGGGCGGCCTCCTTCAGTGCGTTCGCGGTTGCGAGATCCGGCAGGCCGTCGCCGAAGCCCGGAACATCGACCACGGTCTCCAGCACGCCGGGCTCGGCGAAGTCGAGGTGCGCGCCCGCGCGTCGGAGGATGGCACGCATGGGCTCGTTTTCGGCGAGGACGCGCGCGCGAAACCGGCGGACGCCGTTCTGTGCCGCCGCCACTGCCAGCGCGCCCACGAGGAGCGTCCCGAGACCCCGGCCCTGGTAGTCGTCGACGACCGAGAACGCCACTTCGGCGGTGTCGGGGGCGGTGCGCTCGCGGATGTAGCGCGCCGAGGCCACACCCGGCTCTTCATGGTCGTCGGCGGCGAGCGCCACCCACGCGAAGTGATCGAAGTAATCGACGTCGACGAGGTACTGGATGACCTTGTCGCTCAGGGGCGGTGCGCTGAAAAAGCGCTTGTAGTGCGACTCGCGCGAGAACCCCGGCTGGGTGTCGGCGAGCTTGCCGCGATCGGTCGGGAGGATCGGTCGGATCCGGAGGCGGGCGCCGTCTCGAAGCTCGACGTCCACGGGGCGGGTGTTGGCAGCCAGTCGTTGTCGTGCG
>DASYFC010000117.1:0-7063 GCA_036498645.1 Acidimicrobiia bacterium
CTCGTACTGCTGCCCGAGCGGTGAGTAGATCTTGATGTCGCGGAACAGCCCGTCGAGCCCGAAGGTGCGCGCCTCGTCGGGGATGATGGGCACGATCCGCTTCCCCCACTCGGGCTCGGCGAGCAGCTTCCGCATCAGCCGTGCGAACGCCGTGGTCGTCGACGCCTGGACCTTGTCACCGCTGCCCGTGAGCAGATCCGAGAACGCCCGGTCCGTCGGCGGCGGGAGCACGTGCGGTCGGACGACACGCAGCGGCAGGAAGCCGTCGAGCGTGCGTCGCCTGGCCATCAGGTAGTCGTGCTCGGGCGAGCCGATCCCCGGGTGGAAGTAGGGCGGCATCGCGTCGCCCTCGAGGTCCTCGTCGGGGATGTCGAGGAACAGCCGGTCCCGGAACGTCTTGAGCTCCTCCTCGGTCATCTTCTTGATCTGGTGCGTCGCGTTGCGGGCCTCGAAGTCCGGCCCGAGCGTCCAACCCTTGATCGTCTTGGCGAGGATGACCGTCGGCGTGCCCTCGTGCTCGACCGCGGCCTTGTACGCCGCGAAGAGCTTCCGGTAGTCGTGACCACCGCGCGACAGCTTGCGCAGCTCGTCGTCGGAGAGGTGCTCGACCATCTTGCGCAGCCGCGGGTCCGGGCCGAAGAAGTGCTCCCTGATGTACGCGCCCGACTCGACGGCGTACTTCTGGAACTCGCCGTCGACGGTGGTGTTCATCTTGTTGACGAGCACCCCGTCGGAATCACGCGCGAGGAGGTCGTCCCACTCGCGGCCCCAGACGACCTTGATGACGTTCCAACCGGCGCCGCGGAAGATCGCCTCCAGCTCCTGGATGATCTTGCCGTTGCCGCGGACGGGACCGTCGAGGCGCTGGAGGTTGCAGTTCACGACGAAGATGAGGTTGTCGAGGTTCTCCCGGGCGGCGATCGACAAGCCGTTGGTGCTCTCGGGCTCGTCCATCTCGCCGTCGCCGACGAAGCACCACACCTTCGCCTTGCTCGTGTCGGCGAGCTCGTGATCGATCAGGTACCGGTTGAAACGGGCCTGGGCGATCGCGTTGATCGGGCCCAACCCCATCGACACCGTGGGGAACTCCCAGAAGTCCGGCAGCCGCCGCGGGTGCGGGTAGCTCGGCAGCCCCCCGCCGATCTCCTGGCGGAACCGGTCGAGGTCGGCCTCGGTCATCCGGCCCTCGAGGAACGCGCGGGCGTAGATGCCCGGAGCGGCGTGGCCCTGCATGAAGACCTGATCCCCGAAGCCGCCGTCGCCCTTACCCCGGAAGAAGTGATTGAACCCGACCTCGTACAGCGACGCCGCCGATGCGTACGTCGAAAGGTGGCCGCCGAGGCCCTCGAACCGGCGGTTCGCCCGGGCGACCATCACGACCGCGTTCCATCGGATGAACGCCCGGATGCGGCGCTCGAGATGCTCGTCGCCCGGGAACCACGGCTCCTGCTCGGGCGGGATCGTGTTGATGTACGGCGTCGAGACCGTCGACGGGACCCCGACCCCCTGCTCCCGGGCGCGTTCCATGAGCCGGGTCAGCAGGTAGCGAGCGCGGGCCTTCCCGCGGACGTCGACGACCGAGTCGAGCGAGTCGAGCCACTCACTCGTCTCCGCCGGATCGATGTCCGGGATCTGATGCACGAACCCGTCGATGAACACCAGGGCGCCCCTCCAAACGCTTCGTTCTTCACAGGCTACGCCCTTACCGTTCGGGAACGACCCCGACCGTTATCCACAGTCAGGTGCTTGTAACGGTCGACGGCCTGGGTTACGAAAAACGTGGCACTGCGTCGCATCGCGGCATCGGGCTTGCGACGGGCGCGGCCTCGGACGGAGGGCGACAAATGGCAACAATGCAGACCAGGGAAGAGGGCGCCGGGTGGCGGGCCTTCGCCGGCGTGATGCTGATCATCGTCGGGCTACTCGACGTGGTCGACGGCTTGTGGGCCCTCGACCGGGCCGACACCAAGAGCAACGGGCTCCTGTACGCCGACAAGCTCGGTGGCTGGGGCTGGTTCTACCTGATCCTCGGCATCATCCTGGTGCTCGCGGGCATCGGCGTGTTCTACCGCTCGCAGCTCGCACGATGGATCGGGATCATCCTCGGGTCGATCGCGATCGTCTCGAACATGTTGTGGGTGTTCGTGTTCCCGATCACGTCGCTCGTCGTCATGTTCCTGGCCACGCTGGTCGTGTACGGCCTGGTGGTCTACGGCGAGCCCGAGAGAGTCTGAGCCTCACAACAAGCGGTCGCTCGCCGCGTTCTCTCCGGGGCTGATATCGAGATCGCGTCGTCAGCTCCGACGCTCGGGTGGGTGCATCCAGGGTGGGTGCACCCATCACCGAGCCCGACGGGGGCAACGACGGCGAACGTGCGCGTCAACAAACTTCACGATCTCGCTCGTCGGGTACGGGGCCGGACCCGACCAGGGCCTCGACAACCCGCGGCGTTCTGCGTGTGCGGGCGCCCGTAGCTGTCCCATGCGGGAAACTTGAGGAGGAGCCAGCGATGCGAACGCTGCACATCGAACACGAGATCACCGATCTCGACACATGGGTCGCAGCGTTCAATCGCTTCGCCGAGGCCCGGCGCGACGCGGGCGTCCGTGCCGAGCGCGTCCAGCGGCCGGTCGACAATCCGGGCTACGTGGTGATCGACCTTGACTTCGACACCACCGAGGACGCAGCTGGGTTCTTGGGCTTTCTCGAGAGCCAGGTCTGGAAGATCCGAGAGAACTCACCGGGACTTGCCGGGACCCCGGAGACCATGATCTTGGAGCCGGTTGCGGCCTAGCACCGAATCTCTCGGGGCCCAGCCGCGGCCCAACGGCGCCGTGACCCGCATCAGCGAGACGCGTATCCCCGCCGACCTGCAGCTTCAGTGTGGGCGGTAGAGGATTTGAACCTCTGACCCCTTCCGCGTCAAGGAAGTGCTCTCCCCCTGAGCTAACCGCCCGATGAGGCGACGATGGTAGCGGGTGGGTCTCCGCTCCCCCGGTGCCGATCTCCGCGAACATGGGGCGTGAGCAGTGACGGCCGGGTGAAGCGGCTCGTCTCGACGGGACGGGAACGGATCGACACGGCGCGGGCGGCTGTCGAGGCGAGACGACCCCGCGTGCGCGGCGTGGACGCGACGCTCAGCGCGTACGAGCGCGATCGAGACCGTGCCGGCTTCCTGCTCGCCGGTGCGCTTGCATACCGGCTCTTCCTCTGGCTGCTCCCCTTCATGCTCGTGATCGTCGCCGGCCTCGGATTCCTCGAGGCCTCGGATCACGACAACCCGTCGAATCTCGCCGACAAGCTCGGGGTCGTCGGTCTGGCTTCCAAGTCCGTCTCGGAAGCCGCCGCCGACGCGGAGCACGCCCGATTCCTCGCGCTCCTCATCGGAATCCCGGCCCTGTACCTGGCGAGTCTCGCCGCGATGAAGGCGTTCCGGACCGTGAGCGCGCTCGCGTGGGGCGTTCCCGCCGGACCACTCGGACGCAAGCCTCTGGCCGTCGTGGGCTTTCTCGGTCTCATCGCGGCGTTCCTCTCCGTCACTTTCGTCGGCACCGCCGTTCGGCACGAGTCGCCGGGCCCCGGTGTGATCGCCACCCTGCTGATCGGGATCGTGTACATATGGTTCGCGTTCTTGGGACTGTGGACCCTCCCGCGGCCTCCGGTGCATTGGACCGCCGTGCTCCCCGGTGCAGTCACCATCGGCCTGGGCCTGCAGGCGATCCATCTCGTCAACGTCTATTTCATCTCGTACCGGATTTCGACCTCCTCGGAGACGTACGGCGCACTGGGCGTTGCGGCGGCGCTCCTGCTCTCGCTCTACCTCATCGGTCGCCTGTTCGTGGCCGGTGTGATACTCAACGCGACGCTGTGGGAGCGAGGTAGGCAGGCGCAGCAAGTGGCGAGCGGGGGGCAATCACCCGATCAGGGTGATGCAACGGGAGCAGGTGCGGGAGATCCTGAGCATCAACTGCGTGCCGGCGATGTGAGCGAGAATTGACGACCCCCGAATGACGGACGCCACCGCGACTGCCGGAGCTGCCGAGCCCTCCGAGGCCCCGCGGAAGTTGCCGCGCTGGCGACGGGCCCTGGTCGCGATCCTCGTGATCGTGAGCGTGGTGTTGGTGCCGCTCGCCGGACTCTCCATCTGGGTCCGCAACCTCGTCCTCGACACCAACCATTACGTCGACACCGTGGCCCCGCTGGCACACAACCGGGCCATCACCGACCTGGTGGCCGAGCGCGCCACCAACCGCTTGTTCCAGCAGGTCGACGTCGAAGCACAGGCGAAGGACGCCCTCCCCGAGAGAGCGCAATTCCTCGCCGGCCCCATCAGCTCGGGCGTGCAGACGTTCACGCACGACGCGGCTCAGCGCGTGCTCGCGACGGAGCAGTTCGCGACCGTGTGGAAGGAGGCCAACAGGCGCGCGCACGCTCAAGTCGTCAAGTTGCTGACGGGTGAGGGCAAGAACATCGCGGTCAAGAACGACAAGGTCGTCCTGGACCTCTCGGCGGTCATCGACGAAGAGGTCAAAAGGCTCGACCAACGCGGCGTAACGGTGTTCGACAGCGTCGCCAAGAAGCAGAAGAACCTCCAGGTCGAGCTGTTCGACGCCGGTCAGCTCGCAAAGGCGCGCAGTGCCGTCCACCTGCTCGACCGGTTGCGCATCGTGCTCGTCGTACTCGTCTTCGTGCTGCTCGGAGCCGCGCTCGCGCTCTCGGGCAACCGACGGCGCACGCTGATGCGGTGGGCGCTCGGGCTCGTCATCGCGATGGCCGTCACCGCGGCATTGCTCGCGCTGGGTAGATCCGCTTATCTCAGCGTGGCGAAGAACCACGACGCCGCCGGGGCTGCCTTCGACATACTCGTCCGCTATCTGCGCAACGGCATCCGGACCATCGCCGCGTTGGGCATCATCGTCGCCCTCGCTGCCTTCCTGTCCGGGCCGTCGCGGGTCGCGGTGCGAATTCGCGAAGGCGCGAAGAGCCTCGTGGGCGGGGCCGGACGCAAGGCTGACGAGGCGGGCTGGACGCCGGGACCCGTCGGCATCTGGGTTGCAGCGCACAAGGTCGCGCTCCGGGTCGCCGGCGTCGCCGTCGCGTTCCTCGTGCTGTTCCTCTGGAGCAGCCCGCGCCCGCTCACGCTGTTGGTGCTCGCGCTGCTCTTGCTCGTCTACCTCGCCGCGATCGAGCTCGTCGGGCGGAGTACTGAGGTCGCGGACGGGACACCCAACCGCGGGACTTCCTGACGTCGCTCACTCCCTCGGAGACGGCCTCGAGCACGTCGAGGCGCGACGCGCGCCACGCGGGTAGCCAGGCGGCGACCGTGCCGGCGATCACCGAGAACACGAGAAAGGCGGCGATCTGGAGCGGCGGCACGTCGAATTGGTCGAGGCCTTGCTCGCGTAACGCGGTCGTGAACGCCCAGCCCCAGAAGATCCCGAGTCCGAGGCCGAAGATGCACCCGATGACGGCGATGATGATCGACTCGCTCCGAACCATGCGGCGCACCTGGACCCGTGACATGCCGACAACCCGCAGCAGCCCGAGCTCCCGCGTTCGCTCGTACACCGACAGCAGCAGCGTGTTGATGATGCCGAGCACTGCGATGATCTCCGACAGGACGAGCAGGGCGACGAGTCCGGCGACGAACTGGTCGACCGTGCCCTCTTGCAGGTCCTGGAACTGCGAGCGCGAGTTGATGTCGACGTTCGGGAAGTCGGCGCCGATGGCGCCCTCGATCTGGCGGCGCGCCGCCGCACTCTGGCCCGGTTTCGCCTTCACGTAGACGAGGGTGTCCTGCTGGACGCCGCCGAAGTTCTGCTCCTCGCTCGTGGTCGACACGACGCCGAGCGGCACCGGGTACGCGCCGGTGAACTGCTTGCGGGTGTACACGCCGGCGATCGGCACCTGCACCGGGCCCGCGACCGGATAGACGAGCTGGATCCGGTCGCCGGGCCCGACGCCGTAGTGCTGGGCCTCGTCCTGAGAGAGCAGGATGCCGCCCGTCGTCATTCCTTGCGTGCCGCCAGCGCGGATGTCGAGGTTGAGGACGCGGTCGAGCGAGGCCGGGTCGACGGCGACGACGAGTTGCTGACGACTGCCGACCCGCACGCGGCCGAGCCGCAAGCCGGTGCTCGCCTGGACGGCGGGAAGCGAGGCGACGCGGGCGCTCACCTGGGGTGAGAACCCGGTGAGCCCCTGGGCGCTCAGGATGTAGTCGGCGCGAACGCCCTTCTGCACGCCGGTGCGGATCGACGACTTCACCGAGGCGGCGACGATCGCGACCAGGCACACGAGGCTCAAGCCGACGACGAGTGCCGCCGAGGTCGCCGCGGTGCGGCGCGGGTTGCGCATCGCGTTGCCTTGCGCCAGACGGCCGGTGACGTTCCCCCGCGACAGGAACCATCCGATGACGCGCGCCAAGGGGCGGGCGAACGCGGCGACGAGCATCACCACTCCGAAGAAGGCGAGGAGCGCGCCGACGGCGACGACCTGGATTCGCTGGGAGAGCTGGGTGGCGTCCACTTGGAAACCGAGCGCGAGTGTGCCGATGCCCGCAAGCGTGATGAGCACGCCGATGAGGGCGCGCCGGCGTAACGACGCCGACCCGACGCGCGGCAGCTCGTTGATTGCCGCCACGGGAGAGGTGCGCGCCGCACGCACGGCGGGAATGAGCGCCGAGCCGACGGTGACGACGACGCCGACGATCACTGCCGCGATGATCGTGCGGTTCAGCAGCACCGGGGTCGCTTCGGGCGCGCCGAGCCCTATCCGGGCGAAACCGACCGCACGCAGCAAGAAAGCCGCCAGCCCGACCCCGGCGGCGAGACCCAGCCCGGCCGCGACGACTCCGACGATCGCGGCCTCGAGCACGACCGATCCCAGCACCTGCGCTCGACTGGCGCCCAGCGCGCGGAGCAAACCGAGCTCGCGCGTGCGTTGCGCGATGAGGATCGCGAACGTGTTGAAGATGATGAACGAGCCGACGACGAGCCCGACCGCCGCGAAGCCGACCAATGCCAGGCGAAGGTTGCCGACGCCCTGACGGACGGGCTCGGCGCGC
>DASYFC010000118.1:0-19772 GCA_036498645.1 Acidimicrobiia bacterium
CACCCACGCCTGCTTCGCCGGCGACGACCGTGGCGATCTGGACGCCTTCGCCGCCCTCGCCCGGCTCCAAGCAGAGGGACGCCTCGAGACGGCCGTCCGCATCGCCGTCGGTTCGGCCGAGGCACCACCTGAGCTGCTCGCCCGGGCCGACCTCGTCGTCGACGGTCCCGCCGGCCTGGTGTCGGTGCTCGAAGCGCTGGGGCGCGCCGCTACGCGCACGCCGCGCTGATCTGCGCCTGCAGCCAGCTGGCGGGCGTGTGCACTGACGCGAGGTCGCGCAGCCGAGCGGCCTGCTCGCGCCGGACGTCGGCCGGCATCGACAACGCGGTGTCCAGCGCGCTCGCGGTCTGATCGAGGTCGTATGGGTGTGCCTCGAGCACCGCCGGGCCGAGCTCGTCGTACGCCCCCGCCTCGGGAGAGAGGCACACGACGCCGTCCCTGCGGTTCACCATCGGCCCCTCCTTCGCCACGAGGTTGAGCCCGTCCTTCAGCGGGTTGACCAGCAACGCGTCGTACCGCGCGTACCCGGCCACGCTGCGGGGAAAGTCGTCGCGGAGGTCCATCACGACCGGGTCCCAACCGCGTCGCGCCCACCGCTCGTTGACCCGGGCCGCGGCCTGCTCGACTTCCTGCCGGTACGCCTGGTACTCGGGCAGCCCTTGGCGGGACTCGTTCAGCATCGCCACGAACACGACGCGCTCGCGCCATGCGGGCGCGCGCTCGAGCAGAAGGTCGAACGCGAGGAAGCCGCGCACGATGTTCTTCGATGGCTCCAGGCGGTCGCTGCGCAGCAGGAGCAGCCGATCACCGAGGTGTGTCTCGAGCGTCTCGAGCGCGCTGCGGCCTTCGGACGAGTCGATCGCGTCACCGAGGTCGGCGGGGTCGGGACCGAGGGGCGCGGCGAACGTCGCGGCCCGCGGGTGGTCGTCGCCGAGGACGACGTCCGCGCACGCCTCGTAGGCGCGGGCCCAACGCCGGCTGTGAAACCCGCAGGGAACGGTCGCCATCGACTCGCAGATCGCGCGGCCGACGTCGTCGGGGAGCACACGGATCGAGTTCGGCCCGCAGAACGGCGTATGCGTGAAATGCACGACCCGTAGGTCCGGCCGGCGGTTCCTGAGATCACCGGGCACGAGCGCGAGGTGGTAGTCCTGGACGAGCACGATGTCGCCGTTCGACGCGGTCTCGACGACGCGATCGGCGAACGCACGGTTGACCGTGACGTAGGCGTCCCACGCCTCCCGGAAGCGCTCGTCGAACCGAGGACGGCGCGGCAGGTCGAACAGTCCGTGGTGGAGGAACCACAAGGTCGCGTTCGACACGATGTCGTAGTGGAGTCGGTGTTGGCGCGGATCGAGCGCGAGCAGCTCGAGGCCGATATCGGGGAGCGCGGTCGCGCCCTCGGCCGCCGCCGCCCGGTCGTCGCCGGTCATGGCGGCGGCCACCCAGCCGACCGGTTCGTCGGTGCCCCCGCTCAGCAGCCGCCCGAGGGTTCCGGCCAAGCCACCCGAGCCGCGACGAGCCCGGAACGAGCCGTCCTCGGCGCGGACGAACGTCGCCGGCCCGCGATGGGAGACGACGATCACCCGCGGAGTTCCGTCAACAGGCGGAGCCAGTCCTCGAGCTCGCGGGTCGACAGGAAGTTCGCGCGCACGTGCTCCTTGCCCTGCGTGCCCATGGCGTCGGCGCCCACAGGATCGGCGAGCAGATCCACGGTGCGAGCCGCGCACTCGTCGACCGAGTCGACGAGGTAGCCGTCGAAGCCGTCGCGGAGCTGGAGCACGATGCCGCCGGCGCGCCCGCCGACGACGGGTCGGGCCTTCCAGAGCGCCTCGCTCACGGTCAGGCCGAACCCCTCCCGCACGGACTTCTGGATGGCGACGTCGGCGACACGCTGGAAGGCGTTGATCTGCACGTTGCCGACCTGGTGGAGGTTCGAGAGCGTGTAGATGTCGGGGTCGCCGGCCCGCTCCTCCTGCACCTCCTCCCAGACCCGGAACCCTTCGGGGTCGTCGGTGGCCATCGAGCCGGCGAGCAGCAGCTGCGCGTCTATGACCTTCTCGCGGACCTCGCGAAACGCGCGGATGACGCCGACGGGGTCCTTCCACGGGTCGTAGCGGCTCACCTGGCACACGATCGGCCGCCGCACGTCGAGCCCGTACTGACGGCACAGCTCCTCGGCGAACGGGAGCGGCATCTCGAGGTTCTTCACCGAGAGCGGATCGATCGACGGATGGGCTTCGACGACGCGGTCCATCGACAACGAATCGGGCACGAACTCCTTTATCGTCCAGACCGACGCGTCGTGGAGCTCGACATACGGTCGGAAGAACTCCCACACCGACGGGTTGGCGTCGGTCAAGTCGATGTGGCAGCGCCACACCCACTGCGTGTCCGGCGACCGGAGTGACGAGTCCCGTACGTAGCTCCGCAGCGCGACCGGCTGCGGATCGTGCGCCACGACGAAGTCCCACTCGCCTTCGAGTCGGAGCGCGTTGTCGAGGACGTGCTCGAGGTACACGCGCTGCTTGCGGCTCGACCAGTCGATGTCGGCTCCCTGCAGCCCGTTGTGCACCTCCTTCGTGATGGTGAAGAACTCGTCGCTTCCCCGGAGCACTTGCCAATCGGCGTCGATCCCGACGCTGCGCAGAAGAGGGACGTGGGTGGCGAGGATCTCGGCCACGCCACCGCCGTACGCGGTCGCGTTGATGTGCAGGACGCGGCATCCCCGGAGCGGTTCGGCCAGCGCCCGGATCCGCTCGACCGCCTCGGACCCCACGATCGGCGCATACTCGCCGAGGTCCTTCTCGAGGAGCGGGACACGTTCCGGCACTCGGTGCAATCTATCTATCGTGGCTCTCGCCATCGTGGCTCCCGACAAGTTCCGCGGATCGCTCACCGCGGCCGAGGCGGCCGATGCCATGGCCGCCGGGCTGGAAGCGGCCGGGCTCACCGCGCGCCGGATACCACTCGCCGACGGCGGCGAAGGGACCCTCGACGCCCTGCTGGCCGCACGGGGCGGGTCCATCCGCACGGCCACCGTCACCGGCCCGCTGGGCGTGGAGGTCGAGGCCGAGTGGGGGCTGCTGCCCGACGGCACCGGCGTCGTGGAGATGGCGCGCGCCAGCGGTCTCTCGCTCGTGACGAGCCGGTCGCCGTCGCAAGCTCCGGGCATGCGCAACGACCCGTTGCGGGCGTCGAGCCGCGGGACCGGCGAGCTCATCACCGCCGCCCTGCGCGCCGGTGCGCGGCGGGTCATCGTCGGCGTGGGTGGCAGCGCCACGACCGACGGAGGCCTCGGCGCCGTCGACGCCCTCGGCTGGTCGCTGGCGGGCCACGACGTGACCGTCGCGTGCGACGTCGCCACACCGTTCCTCGACGCCGCGACGGTGTACGGGCCGCAGAAGGGCGCGACGTCCGCCCAGGTTTCGTTGCTGACGCGCCGGCTCGCTCGACTCGCCGAGGTGTACCGCGATCGCACCGGTGTCGACGTCACCGCGCTCGAAAGCGCGGGCGCGGCCGGTGGGCTCGCAGGGGGTCTCGCGGCGATCGGCGCGCAGCTCGAGCCCGGCTTCGAGGTCGTCGCACGGGCCGCCGGCCTCGACGACGCCCTCGACGGCGCTGACGTCGTTGTGACGGGCGAGGGGCGTCTCGACGCAACGAGCTTCGAGGGCAAGGTGGTGGGCGGCGTGGTCGAATGGGCTGCCGAAGCAGGAGTCGGGACGCGCGTGGTCATCGTGGGACAGGCGACACCCGAGGGTCGTGACGAGCTCTCCGTGCTCGGCGACGTGGCTCTGTTCGCGCTGACCGACCGTGTCTGGCAGGCCGGGGACGCGTTCGCGCGCGCCGCGCTGCTTGTGAAGGAAGCGGCGATCGAAGCCGGACGGCACGCACTGGCGGAGGGCTGATGCCGGTCGACGTCGCGATCGTCGGCGCCGGCTCGGCCGGGAGCGTGCTCGCCGCGCGGCTCACCGAGGACGCCGGCCGGAGCGTCGTGCTCCTCGAAGCCGGGCCCGACTATCCGGTGCTCGCCGACTTGCCGCCGGAGATCCGCAGTGGGCTCCGCCCGGTGTTCACCCATGACTGGGGGTACCGAGCCGAGAGCGCACTCGACGGGCGCACGGTCGACGCCAACCGCGCCCGGATCGTCGGCGGCTGCTCGGCGACGAACGCCGCGTTCGCGTTGCGCGGGCGTCCCGAGGACTACGACGCCTGGGACGCGCACGGTTGTACCGGTTGGTCGTTCGCCGAGGTGCTCCCGTTCTTCCGCCGCCTGGAACGGGACCTCGACTTCGACGACGACTGGCACGGGCGGGACGGCCCGGTGCCGATCCGGCGCGCCGCGCCCGATGAGGTCGCGCCGGTCCACGACGCATTCGTCGCCGCCTGCGCGAACGCAGGCTTCGCAACAGTCGACGATCTCAACGCGCCGGGCGCGGTCGGCGCCTCACGGCCGCCGATGAACCTTGTCGACGGCGTGCGGCAGAGCACGGCGCTGACGTATCTCGCGGCAGCGCGGGATCGTCCGAACCTCACCGTCCGCAGCGACGCGCTCGTCGACCGCGTCGAGGTCGACGGCGATCGCGCCACCGGTGTCCGGCTCGCGCCGTCGGGCGACCTGATCGAGGCCGATCACGTCGTGCTCGCCTCCGGGGCCTACGGGAGCCCCGCCCTGTTGCTGCGCTCGGGCATCGGCCCGGCGGCCCACCTCCATTCAGTGGGCGTGGAGGTCGTGCTCGACCGTCCCGGGGTGGGCGCCAACCTCTCCGAGCACCCGCTGATGCCGAGCGTGTTCGTGGCCCGGACACCTGCGCGAGCGGACCAGCCGGTGTGCCAGGCGATGCTGACGGCCGCCAGCTCGACCGCCGACGGCGTCTACGACCTCCACGTCTTCCCGTTGTTCAACCCGCCCGAGATCCAGGGCGACCCGCCTGTGGTCGTGATCCTCACTTCGGTGATGACACCGCGGTCACGCGGCACGGTGCAGCTCCGCTCGTCCGATCCGCGTGATGCCCCGCGCATCGATCTCGGCCTGTTCACGGATCCGGCCGACATGCCGCGCATGATCGACGCGATGCGCGTCGCGCGACTCCTCGCAGCCACCGAGCCGCTGAGTGACCTGCTCGGCGACGAGCTGATGCCCGGGACCGGCGTTGACGACGATGACGCGCTCGCGGCCGCCGTGCGCGCCGGCTGCGAGATCTACCACCACCCTGTCGGCACGTGCCGCATGGGGAGGGCTGACGATCCGGATGCCGTCGTCGATTCGCGGGGAGGGGTGCATGGCATGCGCGGCCTGTCCGTGATCGACGCGTCGATCATGCCGTCGATTCCCGCCGCCAACACGAACGTGCCGACGATCATGATCGCCGAGCGGTGCGCGGCGTGGCTCCGTGGTGAAGCGGGCCCGTAGCCACGTCTACGCCGTCTGCTCCCGGCCGAACTTGGCGCAGTACTCCGGCACGGTGATCATCGGCGGCCGCTCGCGCACCACGACGGGGATCCGCTCGGGCGCCAGCTCGTCGTCGTAGCGCACGAGCTCGGCCGCGAACGGCGGGTCGCACGCGTCGAGGCCGGCACGGCGGAGGGCGGTGGCGAGGATCGCCAGCGCCTGCGGGCCGAGCTGGTCGAGAGGCCGGTTTCGGTGCGCGCGCACGCCGAGGTTCACCTGCGTGACCGACTGGATGCCGAACCGGTGCACGACGTCGAGCAGCAGCCCGATCTCGACGCCCCATCCCTCCACGAACGGGACCGTCTCGATGATCGAGCGGCGGGCGGCGTACTCGCCCGCGAGCGGCTGGACGAACCTCGTGAGGAGCGGGAAAAGGTACGACAGCACCGGCCGCGCCATGAGCTCGGTGACGCGTCCGCCACCGGTCGGGTCGTCGTGCAACGGTCGCCGGTAGAAGCCCTTGACCATCCCGACGTCGGGGTCGTTCAGCAAGGGTGCGAGCAAGCCGGTCACGAAGTCGGCGCGGAAGTTGCGGATGTCGGCGTCGACCCAGCACAGGAGGTCGCCGTGGCAGACGTACAGCGACTTCCACATCGCGTTGCCCTTCCCACTCCCGGGAGGAAGCTCGGGCAGGAGCTCGGCGACGGAGAAGACGCGCGCACCTTCGGCGCGGGCGGCGTCGCCGGTCGCGTCCGTCGAGCCGTCGTCCATGACCACGATCTCGTCGACGAGCTGGAGGTGCTCGACGAGGCTCCGACGCACCGTCGCGACCACGCGGCCGACGGTGGCTTCTTCGTCACGCGCGGGAAGGCACACCGACACCGTGTGCCCGTGGCGGGCCTTCGCCGCCACGAGTGCGGTGAGGAACTGCGACTGCCGAGACCTCCTCATGCGGCTCAGATTACGCACGGCGCGCAAGTGGCTTTAGCGAAGCTGCAGGGGTGTAGTACCTTTTCACCCGTACGCGCTCATCAAGAGCGGCTGAGGGACAGGCCCAACGAAGCCGCGGCAACCAGCGTGAAGAGCAAGTGAACGCCAGGTGCCAATGCCTGAACGATGAGTCGCCGATGAGCGGATCTCCGCTCGAGGTGCTCGAGAGCGCGTCGAGAGGGGCGGGCCGTCCGCCCCACGGAGGACCGCGAAAGGAGCGTCGGCGTGGCGTACGTGCAGAACCTCCGATGTCGGGAGTGCGGCCGCGAGTACGAGGTCGCCCCCATCTTCACCTGCGAGTGGTGTTTCGGGCCGCTCGAGGTCAGCTACGACTACGACGCCATCCGGTCGGCGATCAGCCGCGAGAAGATCGCGGCCGGACCGGCGAGCATCTGGCGCTACGCCGATCTCCTGCCCGTCGACCGGGGCCACGCGGTCGACCTCGGCGCCGGGTTCACACCGCTGGTCCGCGCCGACCGCCTCGCCGCCGCTCTCGGGCTTGGTGAGGTGTGGGTGAAGAACGACACGCTCAACCCGACCAACTCGTTCAAGGATCGCGTGGCGTCGGTCGCGCTCTCGAAGGCGCTCGAGTTCGGCTTCAAGACCGCCGCGTGCGCGTCGACCGGCAACCTCGCGAACTCGGTCGCCGCCCATGCGGCTCGCGCCGGGTTGCGCAGCTTCGTGTTCATCCCGTCGAACCTCGAACGGGCCAAGGTCGTCACGACGGCCGTCTACGGCGGCAACGTGATCGCGATCGACGGCAACTACGACGACGTCAACCGACTGTGCGCCGAGCTCGCGGGCACGTACCGCTGGGCGTTCGTGAACGTGAACGTGCGACCCTTCTACGCCGAGGGGTCCAAGACGCTCGCGTACGAGACGGCCGAGCAGCTCGGATGGGAGACACCCGACCACGTCGTCGTCCCGGTCGCGAGCGGGTCCTTGCTCACGAAGATCCGCAAGGGGTTCGACGAGCTGCACAAGGTCGGACTGACCGAGCAGCCTCCGAAGGTGCGCGTGTCGGGAGCGCAGGCGCTCGGGTGCTCACCGGTCGCGACCGCGTGGCGTGAGGATTCCGACACGATCCGGCCGGTCAAGCCGGACACGATCGCGAAGTCGCTGGCGATCGGGAACCCCGCCGACGGCTACTTCGCGCTCGACGCCGTGCGTCAGACCGAGGGTGGGCTGGCGGCGGTCAGCGACGGCGAGGTCGTCGAGGGGATCCGGCTGCTTGCTCGCACCGAGGGCATCTTCGCCGAGACCGCCGGTGGCGTGACCGTCGCGTCGCTGAAGCGTCTCGCCGAGGAGGGTGTGGTTTCCGCCGACGAGCGCGTGGTCCTCTACATCACCGGGCTCGGGCTCAAAACCCTGGACGCGGTCGAGGCCGATCCGACCGCCACGATCAGTCCCACGCTCGATGCGTTCCATGGAGTCTTCGGACCGAGCGAGATCGAGGAGTAAGGAGTCGCCGCGGAAGCGGCCAAGGGAGGTTGTGATGCCGGTCAACGTTCGGATCCCCACCCAGCTGCGCGAGCTCTCGGGCGGCGCGGCCGAGGTCGACGTCGAGGGAACAACCGTCGCCGAGGTGCTCAAGCAGCTCGAAGCGACGCACCCCGGCTTCGCGGCCCGCCTCTACGACGACAAGGGACAGCTGCGCCGGTTCGTGAACGTGTTCGTGGCCGACGAGGACATCCGCTTCCTGCAGGGGCTCGACACCCCGGTCGCCGAGGGCCAGGTGGTCAGCATCGTCCCCGCCGTCGCCGGCGGCTAGCGATTCGGGCCCCGGGCGGGGTTGACCGTCCGGAAGGGGTTAGTTAACCTCCCCTTACTACCTGACGGGCAGTCAGATACCGGGGAGGCGGCGTTGTCCGAAGGCCAGATCCTGTTGCTCGGGGCCATCGCCGGGTTCACGATCTTCCTGGGTTTGCCCGTGGGGCGGCTCCGCAACCTGTCCATGCCGGTGCGGGCGTTCCTCAACGCCGTCGCGGCGGGGATCCTCGTCTTCCTGCTCATCGAGGTGTTCAACCACGGCTTCCAGCCGGTCGAGCACGCGGTCGAAGAGGGCGAGTGGGCGACGCTGGTCGGCAAGGGCACCCTGTTCGCGGGGCTGTTCGCGCTCGGCCTGATCGGGCTCGTCTACTACGACCGGCGGCTCTCCTCCCGCGCGTCGGACCGCCCGATCGGCCCCGGCGCCGCGACTGCGGCGTCCATTCGGCTGTCGTCACGCGTGCATCACCTGTCGGAGCCGAAGCGCCTCGCCCTCCTGATCGCGGTCGGCATCGGCCTGCACAACTTCTCCGAGGGCCTCGCGATCGGGCAGTCGGCTGCGAACGATGAGATCAAGCTCGCCCTGCTGCTCGTCATCGGCTTCGGCCTGCACAACTCGACCGAGGGCTTCGGTATCGTCGGGCCGCTCTGCGCGGAGGCCGACCGCCCGAGCTGGCGCTTCCTCGGCGCGATGGGCCTGATCGCCGGAGGTCCGACGTTCCTCGGCACGCTCGTCGGCCAGTCGGTCGTCAACGAGACGCTGAACATGGCGTTCCTCGCCCTGGCGGCGGGATCGATCCTCTACGTCGTCGTGCAGCTCCTGAACGTCGGCTTCAAGCTGGGACACAAGGAGATGCTCATGTGGGGTCTCTTTGCGGGCATCGTGCTCGGCTTCGGCACCGACCTGGTCCTCGTCGCCGCAGGCGCGTAGCACTGAGCGAGCGCGCAGCCGCGACTCCCACGACGATCTCGTTCGAGCGGAGCACGGTCCTCGCCGCGCCCGCGCCGGTCGTGTGGCGGCACGCCACGACGCCCGCGGGCATCAACGCCGAGTTCGGGCCGTGGATGCGGATGACCGTGCCCCGGCGGCTCCGGCACACCAGCCTCGACGAGGTCGAGCTCGGCGTTCGGATCTGCCGGAGCTGGGTCCTCGTCCTGGGCATCGTGCCGTTCGAGTACGACGACCTCGTCATCGCCGAGCGGGGGCCCGGCCTGCGGTTCCTCGAGCGCTCGTCGACGCTCGTCGCCCGCACGTGGCAGCACGAACGGACGGTCGTCCCTACGGATCACGGCTGCCGGCTCACCGACCGGGTCTCTCTCGAGCCGCGGCGGGCGGTCGGGCGCCTGGCGGGGTCGGCGGCGATGGTGCGCCGGGTGGTGGAGGCGATCTTCACCCACCGCCACCGGAGGCTGGCCGCCCGCTTCGGTTGATCGGCGGTCCCGCGGGTGCGTCAGGCGGCGGGGGTGACGAACATCAGGTCGGCGAGCCGGATCGGGATCGTCCGCTCGCCGGCCGCCGTCTTCACGACGACACCGTCGGGTGCCGGCCCGACGACGATCGCCTCAGAGCCCGGGGTCAGGAGCGCCCCCGCGAGCAGCACCAACGCCTCGTCGTCGAGCTCGACCTTCTCGCTGATGCGGGACACGATCACCCGACCGGGATCGACCCGGCTCAGCGGCGTGGACCCCCGGACGTCGACCTTGTGCGCGGAGCCCGGGATCGGGTTGCCATGAGGGCACGTCGCCGGGTCGTCGAGCAGCTGGACGAGCTTCTCCTCGACGTCGGCCGAGATCGCGTGCTCCCACCGGTCGGCCTCGCGATGCACCTTCTCCCACTCGAGTCCGATCACGTCGGTGAGCAGCCGCTCGGCCAGGCGGTGGCGGCGGACGATCGACACCGCGAGGGAGCGCCCCTTGGCGGTGAGGCGGAGGCTGCGGTCGTCGAGCAGCTGGGCGTAGCCCTGCTCGACCAGCCGGTTGACGGTCTCGGAGACCGCCGGGGCCGAGATGCCGAGCCGCTCGACCAGGCGGGCTCGGATGGGGGGGATGCCCTCCTCCTCGATCTCCAGGATCGTCTCGAGGTACTCCTCGGTCGCGTCGTGCAACTCGGCCACGATCGAAGGATAGGGCCGCCGCCCCCCGGTGCGGCGCGGACGGTTTCGGAGATGCACCGGCCACCGACTTGCACTCCCACGGGGGGAGTGCCATATGCTGTTAGCACTCGAATCCGTTGAGTGCTAACCGACGCGCCCTCACCTGGAGGGCGCCGCCCCAGGGGGTATGGACGTATGCCGAAGCAGATCGCCTACAGCGAGCAGGCCCGCCGGGCCCTCGAGGCAGGCATGAACAAGCTCGCCGACTCGGTACGGGTCACCATCGGCCCCAAGGGCCGCAACGTCGTGCTCGAGAAGAAGTGGGGGGCCCCCACGATCACGAACGACGGCGTCTCGATCGCCAAGGAGATCGAGCTCGAGGACCCGTACGAGAAGGTGGGCGCCGAGCTCGTCAAGGAAGTCGCCAAGAAGACCGACGACGTCGCCGGTGACGGCACCACGACCGCCACGGTCCTGGCGTGGGCGATGGTGCGCGAGGGCCTGCGCAACGTGGCCGCCGGCGCCAACCCGATGAGCCTGAAGAAGGGCATCGAGGCGGCCGTCGACACGGCCGTCGGAGAGATCCAGAACGGCGCCATCGAGGTCAAGGCGGACCAGAAGCAGATCGCCAACGTCGCCGCGATCTCGGCCGCCGACCCGGACATCGGCGGGATGATCGCCGAGGCGCTCGACAAGGTGGGCACCGACGGCGTGATCACCGTCGAGGAGAGCCAGACGTTCGGGATGGAGCTCGACCTCGTCGAGGGCATGCGCTTCGACAAGGGCTACATCTCGCCCTACTTCGTCACCGATCCCGAGCGGATGGAGGGGGTGCTCGACGACGCCTACGTGCTGCTGGTCAGCACGAAGATCTCCGCCGTGAAGGACCTCCTGCCCGTGCTCGAGAAGGTGATGCAGGGCGGGAAGCCGCTCGTCATCATCGCCGAGGACGTCGAGGGTGAGGCCCTGGCGACGCTGGTCGTCAACAAGATCCGCGGCACGTTCAAGTCGGTGGCCGTGAAGGCCCCCGGCTTCGGCGAGCGGCGCAAGGCCATGCTCGAGGACATGGCCATCCTCACCGGCGGCACGGTGATCTCGGAGGAGGTCGGCCTCAAGCTCGAGAACGTCGGGCCCGACCTGCTCGGCACCGCCCGCAAGGTCGTCGTCACCAAGGACGAGACCACGGTCGTCGAGGGTGGCGGCAGCCAGTCCGACATCCAGGGCCGGATCAATCAGATCCGGGCCGAGATCGAGAACACCGACTCGGACTACGACCGCGAGAAGCTCCAGGAGCGCCTGGCGAAGCTCTCGGGTGGCGTGGCGATCATCAAGGTCGGCGCCGCCACCGAGGTGGAGCTCAAGGAGAAGAAGCACCGCATCGAGGACGCCGTCCAGACCACGAAGGCCGCGGTCGAAGAGGGCGTCGTTCCCGGCGGCGGCGTGGCGCTCCTCCGGGCCCAGGCCGCCGTGCTCGCAGCGGCGGACAAGCTCGAGGGCGACGACGCCACCGGGGCGAAGATGGTGTCGCGTGCGCTCGAAGAGCCGCTCAAGCAGATTGCGGTGAACGCCGGCTATGAGGGCGGCGTGGTCGTCGAGAAGGTGCGTTCGCTCAAGGGCTCCGAAGGCCTGAACGCTTCCACCGGCGACTACGAGGACCTCGTCAAGGCGGGCGTCATCGACGCCGCCAAGGTGACGCGCTCTGCGCTGCAGAACGCGGCTTCGATCGCGGCGTTGTTCCTCACCACCGAGGCGGTGGTGGCGGACAAGCCCGAGGAGAAGCCCGCGATGCCGGCGGGCGCCGGTGGCATGCCCGGCGGCATGGACGGCATGGGCGACTTCTAAAACTCGTACCACCGGTCCACGACCGAACCGCAGTGGGGCGCCCTTCGGGGCGCCCCACTCGCGCGCCCCATCGCAGCGTTGGGTCACAAACCGGCGCCATAGACCGAGTTTCCGACCCAACGGAACGTGAAGGGTGGGCGGTAGCCTCGGCGCGTGGAGCCCGTTGAGCCGTCGGAGGGATGGGGCGTCCTCCATCTCTTCTACAAGCTGGACCGCGCCCGGGCCGACGCCGAGCCCGGCGGGGCGAAGCGCGTGCTCGACGCGATTGCGTCGCTCGAGGCCGCCGACCACCAGGTCCTGGTGTTCACCGTGCTCGGGCACAAGGCCGAGCTCGGCGTCATGGCGCTCGGGCCCGATGTCACCCGACTTCAGGCGTTCCAGCACGAGCTCGCCGCCGCGCCGCTCTCGCTCGAGTGGTCCTACGTGTCGCTCACGGAACGGTCCGAGTACACCGACGACGAGGAGCGCGCGCTCCAGCGCCTGTACCCCACACTCCCGCGAAAGCGGGCGATCTGCTTCTACCCCATGTCGAAGCGCCGCGAAGCCGACGCGAACTGGTACGAGCTTCCGTTCGACCAGCGCAAGCAGCTCATGGGCGGCCACGCGCGCGTCGGCCGGGCCTACGCCGGGCGCGTGCTCCAGCTCATCACCGGGTCGACCGGCCTCGACGACTGGGAGTGGGGCGTCACGCTGCTGGCCGACGACCCTGCCGCGCTGAAGGAGATCGTCTACGAGATGCGCTTCGACGAGGTGTCGGCGCGCTACGCCGAGTTCGGGCCGTTCGTCACGGGCCTGCTTCTCGACCCGGCCGAGGCGCTGGACCGGATCGGGATGCCCGACCGGTGAGCAGCCTCCGCCTCTTCGTCTCGTTCCCGGAGGAGCTGGTCGACCGCCCGCTCGTCTACGAGATCATCAAGAAGTTCGACGTCGTCCCCAACATCCGGCGCGCCAACGTGGAGGGACACTCCGGGTGGTTGATTCTGGAAGTGAACGGTGAGCAGTCGCAGCTCGACGCGGCCATCGCCTACTTCGAGGGACTCGGCTGCACCGTGAACCGCATGGAGGGCGACGTCCTCGAGAGCTGAGGGCGCGTTCGAATGCGCATCCTGGTCACCGCAGTCTTCGAACAGCTCGTCTACCACTGCACATGCATCGACGAACGCGACCCCGCCCATCCGCGTCTCGAGGTGGACGCGATCCTGCGCGACGGCGACGCCGACGGGCCCCTGCTCCTCCCGGTTGCCGACTACAAGCGGATGGCCGGCTTCGACACCGCCGACGCCCGGATGCCCGCGTTCCGCTCCGCCGGTCGGACCGAGATGCGCGACGGCGTCGAGTACCTCGTCTTCCCGGTGTGGGAGCGGATCGAGTGACCGACGCGGCGCCCGATGACGAGGCGCGCGCCCTCGCCCGTCTCGACGAAACGGGCGCCGCCATCGTGGCCGGAGTCGAGCGGCAGGTTCCGGGATGGGCGCGGGCGCAGGTCGAGCGGTTGCTCGACGCCTGGGGTCGCGCACCGGCAGATGCTCGCGTCCGCGCCGAGGCGCAATCGGCCGAAGCGGGGGCTGCCGCGGCGCGACGTATCGTCGCCGAGCTGCGCGCCCTGTTCGCCGTCGACCCGGCCCGGCAGCAGGCGACACCGCTCGAGATCGTGCGCACCGTGTACCGCGAGCCCACTGCGGTGCTGGCGGCGGCGGGCGTGCCGCCGATCGTTCGCGACGAGTTCGACGAGCGCGCGTGGTCCGACGACGACTACGGGCTCGTCCCGCGCACGCTCGGCGATCTCGGTGACCCGGAGCTGGCGCCGCTGCATCTCGCGTGGGGGATGGCGAAGGCGACGGTGCTCCGCGCCCGTCGAGCCGTTTAACGCGCCGCGGTCGGGTCACTTCCGCCTCTTCGCACTCTTTGTGGGGATACGAGCCTGGTGCATCAGCCCGTTCGCGTCGTACCCTCGCCGCCGGGCTGGGTGAAAGACCGCGGGCGGAGGCGCGCGCGGGAGCAGCGAGCGCCGTACCAGGCCCGCCACCGATGGGCATACGACAGCGCGAGCCGCAGGGGACACGAAGCGAGCGTGGCGCCTCCGCGACCGATCCTGACCGCGCCGCGATCGAGCAGGCACTCGGAGCCGCGTGGCTGAACGCGGCGCTCGATTCGACACTGGGGTTCGTCACCGTCCACGACGTCGACGGCACGGTGCGATACGTCAGCCCGAACGTCACCGCCGTGTTGGGTCACGCGCCCGAGGACCTGACCGGGCCCATGCGTACCCACTTGGTCCATCCCGACGACCGCGACGCCGTCATCGAGATGATGACGCGTGTGCTCGAGTCGCCACGCCGGGTCGAGACGCTCAGTTTCCGCGCCGCGCACGCCGACGGCTCGTGGCGCTGGCTCGAGACCCAGGTCGTCAACCTCGTCCACCACGCCGGAGTCCACGGTGTCGTCACGAGCTCGTGGGACGTCACCGGCCGCGGCGAGGAGCGCGAGCACGCCGAGGCGGCGCGCCGCTCCGGCGAGGAGCGGTTCCGGGCGCTCGCGGAGCATTCGACCGACATCCTGGCGGTGTACGACGCCGCCGGGAAGTTGAAGTACATGAGCCCGTCGGCCGAGCGGTTCTTCGGCATCGACGCCGAGGACGCTGTCGGCCATCGTTCGCTGCTCGAGTTCGTGCATCCCGACGATCGCAACCTGCACAACATGCAGTCGCTTCGAGCGCAACCGGGCACGGGCCCGCCGCGGCTCGTACGAGTACGGAACCTTCGCGGCGAGTGGCGGTGGCTGGAGGTGGTCACCACCAATCTGCTCGACGACAGGAACGTTCGCGGATTCGTCACGAACAGCCGCGACATCACCGCGCAAAAAGAGGCCGAGGAGAAGATGCGCGGCAACGAAAGGCGCTTCCGTGCCATGGCCCAGCACGTCTCCGACATCGTCGCCGTGCTGGATGCCGACGGCACGCTCGTGTACTCGAGCCCGTCGACGAGCCGGACGATGGGCTACGGGGACGGCGAGTTGCTCCAGCGGGACGCTCTGGAGCTGGTCCATCCGGACGACCTCGACGAGATCCGGCGCATCTTCGACGTCGTCCTTGCTAAGTCGGGCCCCACGAAGCCGATCTGGGTTCGGATCGCCCACGCCGACGGCTCGTGGCGGTGGTTCGAGGCGATCGCCAACAATCTGCTCGACGACCCCGCCGTGAGCGGCATTGTCGTCCACGCCCGGGACGTCACCGAGCAGCACGACGCAGCGTACGCGTTGCGGCGCAGCGAACGCCGGTACCGCGGCATCGTCGAGGACCAGACCGAGCTGATCTGCCGGTACCAGGCCGACACGACGCTCACGTTCGTGAACGAGGCCTATGCGCGCGACCACGACCGGTCCGTCGACGAGCTCGTCGGAACCCGATTCGTCGACGTGATCCCGGAGGAGGACCGCGAGCTGGCGCTGAGGACGATCGGATCGCTGACGCCCGAGAACCCCGTCGTCACCTACATGCACCGGGTACAGACGGCTGACGGACACATCCGCTGGCGGCAGTGGACGGACCGGGTCGTCCTGGACGACGAGGGAGGCATCGCCGAGTACCAGGCCGTCGGTCGCGACATCACCGACCAGCGCCTCGCCGAGGAAGCGGCGGTGAAGAGCGAGGCGCTCGCGAACGAGCAAGCCCGCGTCCTCCAGCTCATCACGACGAGCGCCCCACTCGACGAGATCCTCCAGGAGATGTGTCGCGTGGTCGAGCTCCACGTCAACGGGGCCCGATGCTCGATCGAGCTGCTCAACGAGGACGGTACGACGGCCCGCAGCCGTTCCGTCACCGCTCCACCCGAGCGTTCCTGGTCCAAGCGAATCGCGTCGTCCGGGGACCGGCGGACGCTCGGCACGCTCTCGCTCACCTACGACCACCCGCGCCTGCCCGACGTCGAGCACAAGAAGGTCGTGGACCTCTTCGAAGACCTCGCTGCGATCGCGATCGAGCGCAAGCGGTACGAAGCGCGCCTCGCGTACCAGGCCCAGCACGATCCGCTGACGGACCTCCCGAACCGCTCGTTGTTCCTGGAGTTCCTCCAACTCGCCCTGGCCCGGACTCGTCGCCGCCACGACACATTTGCCGTGCTGTTCCTCGACCTCGATCGGTTCAAGGTCGTCAACGACGGGCTCGGCCACGACGCCGGCGACGAGCTGCTCGTGGCGTTGGGACGGCGACTGCGCGGCGTGGTGCGACCGGGTGACACGGTTGCCCGGTTCGGCGGCGACGAGTTCACCGTGCTGTGCGACGACCTGCCGTTCTCGAGCGCCCGCGACTACGCAACCGACGTCGCCGAACGGCTGTTGCAGACCATCCGCCGTCCGTTCCTCCTCGACGGCGAGGAGCAGTTCCTCTCCGCGAGCATCGGGATCGCGCTCGCCGGACCGGGCACGGAACGACCGGAAGGACTGCTGCGGGACGCCGACGCCGCGATGTACCGGGCCAAGGAGCGCGGCAAGGACCGATGGGAGCTGTTCGACGAGCTCATGCGCGCCACGGCCCGCGAACGACACGAAACCGAGAACGCGCTCCACCGCGCCCTCGAACGGGCTGAGCTGCGCGTCCACTACCAGCCGGTGGTGTCGTTGCACAACCGGAGCTGCATCGGCGCCGAGGCGCTCGTGCGCTGGGCGCATCCCGACCGCGGGCTCCTCGAGCCCGCGCAGTTCATCGATCTTGCCGAGGAGACCGGTCTGATCGTGCCGGTAGGCCGGTGGGTGATCGAGGAAGCGTGCCGCCGCTCACGCGAGTGGCGCGCCGAGCACGGGCCGGGCTTCGTCGTGTCGGTGAACCTCTCGAGCCGGCAACTGTCGAACGCCGACCTCGCCGAGCACGTGCGCTCGGCGCTCGACGAGACCGGCGCCGACGCCGCCGGGTTGTGCTTCGAGATCACCGAGAACGTGCTGATGGACGACGCCGAGGCGGCCATGGGCGCCATCACGGCCCTCAAGCGTCTCGGAGTCGGGCTCAGCATCGACGACTTCGGGACGGGCTACTCCTCGCTCGGCTACCTGAAGCGCTTCCCGGTCGGAGCGGTCAAGGTGGACCGTTCGTTCATCGACGGGTTGGGCTCGGACTCGGAGGACTCGGCGATCGTCGCCGCCGTCATCGGCCTCGGCCACGCCCTCGGCCTCACCGTGACCGCCGAGGGCGTCGAGACCGATCGCCAGCTGTCCGAGCTGGCGGCGTTGGGTTGCGACGCCGCGCAGGGCTACCTGTTCGCTCGGCCCGGGCCGGGCGCCGACGTGGCCGCCCGGATCGACCGCTCGGGGCTCGCCCAGCTCGCGTCCCGGCCCAACTGAACCGGGCGCGCCAACGGGCGGTTGAATCTCGCGCGGTTCCTCGTCGCGCCTCTGCGCCTTTCATCTAGTCTCCCGCCGTCTGATGGGTGGCAGAACCGGAGGTGACGGGTGGAAACGGTCTGGGACGCCGCGGCTGCAGCGCAGCGAGTAAGGATCAACCCGGGCGATACCGCCTGGGTACTCGGTGCCGCCGCTCTTGTGATGTTCATGACGCCGGGCCTCGCGCTCTTCTACGGCGGCATGGTGCGGGCGAAGAACGTGCTCGGGATGCTGATGCAGAACTTCTTCTGCCTGGGGCTGATCAGCGTCATCTGGGCTGCGCTCACGTATTCGCTCGCGTTCAGCGGCGACAACAAGTGGATCGGGAACCTCGACCTCGCCTGGTTGCGCGATGCCGCCAGCACGTCGCCGACCGGTTTCGAGCTGTCGATCCCACCGCTCGTGTTCCTCGCCTTCCAGCTCATGTTCGCGATCATCACGCCCGCGTTGATCACCGGGGCGATCGCCGATCGCATGAGGTTCTCGGCGTGGGTGTGGTTCATCGGACTGTGGGCGATCCTGGTATACGCCCCGGTCGCGCACTGGGTGTTCTCGCCCTCGGGGTGGCTGTTCAAGCGGGGTGCGCTCGACTTCGCCGGAGGCACCGTCGTGCACATCAACGCCGGGATCGCGGCGCTGGCAGCCGTGTTCCTCCTCGGGAAACGCCGAGGGTGGCCGGGCCACCCGATGCCGCCCCACGCCCTGCCGTTCACCCTCATCGGCGCCGGGATCCTCTGGTTCGGCTGGTTCGGGTTCAACGCCGGCTCGGCCCTGAAGGGCGACGGCATCGCCGCCCAGGCGCTGGTGAACACGCACATGGCCGCGGCGGCGGCGATGCTGAGCTGGTTGGCCGTCGAGCGTCTGCGCACCGGCCATGCGACCACGCTCGGCGCCGCTTCGGGCTTGGTCGCGGGGTTGGTCGCGATCACGCCGTGCGCGGGCTTCGTCGGAGGCATGGCGCCGATCTACATCGGGCTCATCGCCGGCGGCGTGTGCGCGCTCGCAGTGAGCCTCAAGTTCAAGTTCGGGTACGACGACTCACTCGACGTCGTCGGCGTGCACTTCGTCGGCGGCCTCGTTGGTTCGCTGCTGCTCGGCTTCTTCGCCGACGCGGCGATCAACCCCGCCGGCGTCGACGGCGTGTTCCTCGGCGGTGGGTTCGGCTTGTTCGGCGAGCAGGTGCTCGCGGTCGTCGCCACGATGGTGTGGTCGTTCGCCGTGACCTTCGGCATCGTGTTCGTGCTCGGCAAGGTCCTCCCCGGCGGCATCCGGGTATCGGAGGAGGACGAGGACACCGGGCTCGACCTCAGCCAGCATTCGGAGACCGGCTACGCGCTCGAGCGCGTGTGAGCGCCCGCGACCAAGGAAGGATCCACTCATGAAGCTCATCGTGGGCATCGTCAAGCCGTTCAAGGTCGACGACGTAAAGGACGCCGTCAAGGAGCTCGGCGTCCAGGGCCTCACCGTCTCGGACGTCCAGGGCTTCGGGCGACAGCGGGGACACACCGAGGTCTACCGGGGCGCCGAGTACACCATCGACTTCGTGCCCAAGGTCCGGGTCGAGATCCTCGTCGACGACGGGGAGGTCGACCGGGTGGCCCAGAAGCTCGTCGATACGGCTCGCACGGGCAAGATCGGTGACGGCAAGGTATGGGTCGTGCCCGTCGAGAACATCTGGCGGATCCGCACCGGGGAGACCGGGCCCGACGCCCTCTGACCCGGTCGCCGTCTCCGAGCTGCGGGCGGCGCGTGATCGTCTCGTCGGCGATCACAGCCGTCGTGGGGCGGCGTTCGGGCGCGCGCTGACGGAGCTGCTCGACGCCTCCCTGACGCGATCGCTCGCCGCCGCCGACGCCCACGGCGGCCGGCTGGCGGTGGCGGCAGTCGGGTCGTACGGACGGGCCGAGCTGAGCCCCGGCTCCGACGTCGACGTGGTGCTCCTGCACGACGGCCCCGCGCACGTCGCCGAAGTGGCGGATCGGCTCTGGTACCCGCTCTGGGACGCCGGGTTCGTGATCGGCCACACGACCAACACCGTGAAGGAGGAGGTCGCGTTGGCGGAGCGCGATCTCCACGCGCTCACGGCGTGGCTCGACGCCCGCTACGTCACCGGCGATCGCGAGCTGTTCGCCGACCTCGACGGACGCATCCGCCGGCTCACGCAACGGCGCCGCGCGCGGCTGATCGCCGACCTGCGCTCGGCCGCGGAGGCCCGGCGCGAGAAGTTCGGCCTCGTCGCCGAGATGCTCGAGCCCAACCTCAAGGAGGGGAGCGGCGGGCTGCGCGACGCGCAGTCGCTGTCCTGGGCCGGGTGGACG
>DASYFC010000119.1:0-7876 GCA_036498645.1 Acidimicrobiia bacterium
CGACAGGCCGCCGAGCTTGCGGCCGTGCCAGCGGAGGTCGGCCGAGCCCTCGAAGCGCACCTCGCCGAGCCCGAGCCGGTCGAGGGCGTCGACCACGATCGGCTGGAAGGTTGTGATCTCGGCGTCGAGATCGTCGTGATCACCCGGCGTGGGGAACATCACGCCCCACATCACCGCGCACCCGCGGTCGTAGAACGCTGTGCCGCCGCCCGCGAACGGACGGCGGATGACCTGGATGCCGAGCCGCTCGCAGGCCGCCACGTCCAGCGTGCTGTCGACGTCGTCGAACCAGCCGACGTTCAGATGCGTTGCACCCCACGCGCTGGTCTGCAGGATCGGCTGCGCGGCGTCGGTGGCCGAACGGGCGAGCACGGCCATCTGCGCGTTGTTCTCGAACGCGTCGACGGCCCCGCAGTCGACGTAGCGCCAGGTCTCCGACAAGGGCGTCAGCCTAACGGTCGGGCAGTCAACCGTCCTCGTCGACCTTCCCGCGCGACTCACGTGCGGCGGCGCCGAAGACGCCCTTGCTCATCGTCGACGCCTCCGCCGCGATGCGGGCCTCGAACACCTCGGCGCGCGCCCGCTGGGCGTCGGCGTCCTCGGGTGCGGCGGCCGCGGCCCACTCGGCGACGTGCCCGGCGAGTCGCAGCTCGCCGGCGGCAGCCAGCTCGCGCGCCCGGGCCGCCAGCTTGTCCGGCCCGCCGGCGAGGGCGGCAACCTCCGCGGCCACGGCGGCGTCCGGTGCCGGCTTGAGGTGGGCGGGGTTCCCGTCGTGCCAGCCCCCGTAGTACCGCCAGACGTTGCGGACCACGAACTCGGGCTCGTCGTAGATCGGCCGCAGGTACGGCTTGTCGAGCAGGGACTGTGGTGCACGCACCGTGTGGATGATCTCGTCGAGACGGGCGCCCGCGTTCATCATCCGGAGGGTGTCGTCGTGCAGCGTCTCGAGGAGCTCGGCCGTGTTCTCGAGCGACTCGCGGATCCGATCGACACCGAGGATGGGGAGGCCGTGTCCGGGGAGCAGCGTCTCTGCGCCCAGCTCGGCCATCGTCCGCAACGCGTCCGCCCAGTCCTTGGCGTACCGCTGCACCTTCTGGGGTTCCCGCAGTTGGGCGACGCCCAGATGAACAGATCTCCCGTGCACAGGATTCGTGCCTCGGGCATCCACACCCACGTGTGATCGTCCGTCTCTCCGCGTGCGTGCCGCAGCTCGAAGCGGACACCGCCGACGTCGAGCGCGAGCGCGTCGCGATAGGTCTCGTCCGGGTACCGGTAGTCCGTCGGCCATTCGAGGCGGTCGATCCCGAACTGCCGGCGGTTGATGTCGGTGTTGTAGCCCGCCGACGCGATGTAGCGATCGAAGCGCGGTGGGACGGCCTCGTGCGCCACGACGCGGGGCGGGGGAGCGCCGCGGTCGCGGGCGTCGGCCTCGTACCGCTCGACTCCGAAGACGTGGTCGATGTGCCCGTGCGTGAACACGGCGGTGTGCAAAGGGTTCCCACGCCACTCGCGCAGCACGTCGTGCACCCGGCCGGCGAGGAACGGGCTGCTCGTGTCGACGAGCACCATCCCGTCCGCGGTCGAGAAGGCGGCGACGTTCGAGAACGCGGCCACGAACGCGTGGCCGCCGTCGAGCTCGGCCAGCTCGCCACCCATGCCGAAGAGGCGGCGCTGGTCCATGTCGGCCTCGCCGCGCCAGAGCCGATCCGCCAGATCGAGGAGGTCCGTCGCCATGCCCGCAGTCTCCCAAGGCGCGGGGTCGGATGCTTGCCCGCCGGAATCGCAACATGTTTCACTTTGGCGGTGACGACCCCCGCCACCAGCGACGGTCCCGCTCAGGGCACGGCGCTGGCCCGGAGCCAGGCCGCCCGGCGCCGGCGGGTCCTCGACGCCGCCCTGCGCCTGGCCGAGCGGGGCGGCTTCGACGCCGTGCAGATGCGCGACGTCGCCACCGAGGCGAACGTCGCCCTCGGGACCGTCTACCGGTACTTCACCTCGAAGGAACGCCTCCTTCTCGAGGCGATGGTCGAGGAGATCGAGGCACTCGCATCCCGGCTCGAGTCGCGGCCGCCGGTGGGCGCCACCCCGGCCGACCGGATCGTCGAGGTGCTCTCCCGGGGGACGGCGTCGCTGCAGCGCCATCCCGAGGTCACGGCGGCGATGGTGCGGGCGTTCGGGGCCGCCGACGAGGCCGACGTCGTGCGCCGGGTCGGCGACATCATGACCGGCATCATCACCGGGGTGATGCACGAGGGGCCCCCGACTCCGCGTGACCTCGACGTGGCCCGCACGCTCCAGCAGGTGTGGTTGTCGTCGCTGATCGGCTGGGTCGGCGGCGTGGACGATCCGGCGCGTGTCGTCGCCGATCTCGAGACCGCGACGCAGCTGCTCCTCGGCGACGGCGCGATCGACGGTGCGCGACCGGAGAGCTAGCGGTAGGACGGCGAGGTCGGCGCCGGCGTCGTCGTGCCGGACGTGTTCGCGTTCGCTTTGACCGTCGCGTCCTGGTAGAAGCCGGTGAGCCGCACATCGGGTTTCGCGTAGACGGAGAGCGCGCGGGGGCCCATGCGCTTGGCGTCGCGGAGCAGGCGGGCGAGGTCGAGGTTGCCCCACCGCACGGTGCGCGATGCCGACCTCGTCAGCTCGACCTTGGTGACGGGCGGCGGCTCGGGTCGCGTGTCAGTGGCCGGGAGCGGTTCCTGGCACAGGTCGAACGACTTGAGCCCGCCCCACCGTTCGAACGCAACGGGGAGGAACGCGCGAAGCGTCTTCACCGTCCCGCGCGCGTAATCCTCGGGCGTGAAGTCCCCGGTTGGCTCGACGTAGACGGCGAGGTGCGTGCCGGTGGCCGACGGCTTCGACGTCTTGAGGTCGATGAGGGCGCCGCGTGTGAGACGGACACCCAGTCGCTCGAGCGCGGGTTTGAAAAGGCGTTCAATCGCGGCCTTGTCGTTGGGCGGGAGCGCCTTCGACGAATCCCCGCCGCCGGAGCCGGACGAGCAGCCGACCGCGGCCGCGCCGACCAGCACGCCGGCGGCGACCATCCCGAGTATTCGTCGTGCGCCGGCGGTGAGCGTCAATTCACGATCTCGACCGGAGTGCCGAGCGGCAACACCTTCGAGAGCTTCGTGATCTCGTCGTTGTCCATGCGGATGCACCCGTGGGTCACGCTCTTCCCCAGCACCGAAGGGTCGTTGTTGCCGTGGACGCCGACCTCGGCGTCACCTCCGTTGTATTCGTTGAGGACCTCTGAGTGCGCCGACAGGCCATACGCAAACGGTCCGTACACCGTGTTGGGGTCCGGCGCCTGGATGAGGACGCGGGTGTAGTACTTGCCGGGCGGGGTCGGCGTGCCCGATGCGCCGATCGCGACCTGCCCCTCGTAGATCGAGTTGGTGCCCTGGAACACGGCGATCTTGTGGTCTCCCAGGCGCACCTGCATGTGATACGGGTTCGGAGTGAGCTGCACGTCGCTCGCCCGAACCCAACCGGTGCTGCCGTTCGGGCGATCCGCCAACAGGACCTTGACCCAGTCGGGTCGCTGCTCCTCGACGAGGAACACCTGGGGGATCTGCTTGTCGGCCTCGTTGTTCAGCAGCCACGGGTTGGGCAGGGTCTTCGCCGGCGCGGGCGCCGACGGGTTGTCGTAGATCCCGAGCTGGGGGCCCTTGGCCTGGGCGGCGAGGGTGTAGCCGGCGGGGAGGCTCGTCGCCGTGGGCGTCTTCTGCCGGTGTGCCTTGGCCGAGTTGCCGCCGCCCCCGCCGCAGCCGACGAAACCGATGACCACCGCCACGACGAGGATGACGGCCCGGCCTGCGCCCAACAGGGCCCGGTTGCGAGTGCGGTCGGGGCGGGCGTCGGATCGCGTGGCGGTCGTGGATGCTTCGGGCACCGCTCTCCCTTTCTTGGTCGCTGCCCCTGGCTCACGTCGCCGAGTCCAAGCTCCGGCTTTGCGGCGCCGGTCGGCGAAGCCGGCGGCGCCGCGTCACGTCGCCGGGCAGGCTAGCGGGCGACCGAGTATCGCTAGCGTGCGCCCCATGAGCCCGCGTCGACCCTCGAAGCGCCTGGTCGAGGCGTCGGAGCGGCTGGCCGAGCTCGACCCGGTGATGCGAACGATGCTCGAGCGCATCGGCCCTTGCGACCTCCGCCGCGGCCGGCCACGCGGCGAGCACTTCGCCGAGCTCGCCCGGGCCATCACGTACCAGCAGCTCGCGGGCCGGGCGGCATCCGCGATCCACGGCCGGTTCGTCGCGTTGTTCGACGGGGCGGCGCCGACACCCGAAGCGGTTCTCGCGCTGCCGGTCGACCGGCTGCGCGGCGCGGGCCTCTCGGGGAGCAAGACGGCGTCGATCCGCGACCTCGCCGACAAGGTCGTCGACGGCTCGGTCCAGCTCGACCGCATCGCCCGCCTCCCCGACGACGAGATCGAGCGCGAGCTGACACTCGTGCGCGGCATCGGCCCGTGGACGGCCGAGATGTTCCTCATCTTCCAGCTCGGCCGCCTCGACGTGTGGCCGGTCGAGGACTTCGGCGTCCGCAGCGGCTACGCCCGGCTCTACGGCCTTGCCGACGTGCCACCAGCGCGAGAGCTCGTGCAGTTCGGCGACCGCTTCCGGCCCTACCGGACCGTCGCCGCGTGGTACTGCTGGCGCGCCGCCGATACGGTCACGCCGGGAGAGGCGTAACGGCCGGCGGGCTCACCGCGTGACGTGGCGCTGATACTGCGCCCGCATCTCACGCGCCTGCTCGGCGAGTGGCGTCAGACCGACGCGCTCGCGCCGGACGTCGACGTGCTCGGCGTCCTCGATCGGCCACGGCACGACCGAGTTGCCGTCGTCGCTGCGGACGAACTGCGAGCCGTAGACCTGATCCTTCCCGTCTGCCATGCGCACACGGTCGAGGAGCAGCGCATAGTGCGCCGGGGGCGCGTCGCCGCTCGCGACCGCGATCTCCAGCATCTCGAGGCACCGCCGCTGGAGTCCCGGATCGAACACCGCGCGTTGGGCGAGGATCCACGCTGCGGCAGCACCGTCGTCGTCGACGAGCCGGCGTCCCGGCCAGCACTCGTAGTCGTCGAGGATCTCCCACAGGCGCGCGCCGTGGCTCTCGTCGGTCGGGCCGCCGGCGTCGGTGTCGCGGTCGGCCATCGCCTTGAGCTCGGCCCGGAGCGCCGGGTCTCCCCCCACGGCTGGAAGGATACGGGCAATGGGTTTCCTCACGGGCCGGCTGATGCGCACGTTGCGCCCCGGCGTCGCAAGCACGCTCGGCTTGGGGAGCGAGTACCGGCACTACTGGGAGGAATCGAACGAGCGCGCCCGTCAGGGCGACGGGCCGTTGTGGGTGGCCGTGGGCGACTCGACCGCGCAGGGCATCGGCGCGTCGGCGCCCGACCGCGGCTATGTCGGCCAGCTCCTCGTCCGCCTGCGAGACGAGCAGCACCGTCCCTGGCGCGTCGTCAACCTCTCGGCGACCGGAGCGCGGGTCGCCGACGTCGCGCGGGAGCAGATCCCGCGCATCAGCGACGCCGGCGAGCCCGAGCTGGTCACGTGCGCGGCGGGCGCGAACGACGTCATCCGCTTCGGATTCGGGCGCGTCGCCGTTGCGCTCCGTGGCCTGATCCGCGCCCTGCCGCCGCGCGCGGTGATGGCGACCATCCCGCAGGGGCTGCTACCGGGGCGCACGCGCGAGCTGAACCAGATCATCCGAGCGGAGGCACCGGCAGCCGGGCTCCGGGTCGCCGACGCGTGGGCGCACACCGGACCACCGTGGCAAGGGAAGTACGCGGCCGACGACTTCCATCCCAACGACACCGGCTACGGCGAATGGTGCGCGGCGTTCGCCGAGGCGATCGGGCTCGACGGCTCGTAGGCTCGGTCCTCGTGGACGCGGCGGAGTTCGAGGCGTTGGGGCTGTACGACCCGGAGGCACCGGAAGCCGCCGACCGTCTGGCACTCCTGGAGTGGCTCGCCGACCGGGGTCTCAGCATCGGGCAGATCGCCGAAGCCGGGGCTGCCGGTCGACTCACTGCGGTCGCAGGCGAGCTCGCGCTCCGACCGGGACCGCGGCTCAGCATGGTGGAGGTCGCCGAAAGCACCGAGCTGACGGTCGAGCAGATCCGGCAGCTGAGCCTGACCATCGGGCTTCCCGTCGAGGACGTCGACGAGCGCATCTACACGCAGGGCGACGTCGAGGTGTTCAAGCTGTTCAGCGCGGCGACGGAGCTCTTCCCGGAGGCCTCGGTGATGCAGTTCGTCCGGGTGGTCGGATCGTCGCTCGCACGAATCGCCGATGCCGCGGTCTCCTTGTTCCTCGCCGACGTGGAGACCCCGATCGATGAGGCGCGGGCAGGCGAGCTCGCCCTCGCCCGGGCGCAACTTGACGCGATCGGCGCGCTCAACCTCCTGATCGGTCACTTCGAGACCCTGTTCCGTGCGCACATGGAGCTCGCCATCCGCCGGAACACGGCGGCGCGTGCCGAGGCGACCTCGAAGATCACGGTGTTCGTGGCGGTCGGATTCGTCGACCTCGTCGGATTCACCCCGCTCTCGCAACGGTTGCCGGTTCGTGAGCTCCATTCGATCGTGGACGACTTCGAGGGGTCCGCGTACGACATCGTGACGTCCAACCGCGGGCGCGTCGTGAAGCTGATCGGCGACGAGGTGATGTTCGTCGCTCTCGAACCCGACGACGCGTGTGAGATCGCGCTCGCGCTCGTGGATCGCTTTGCGGAAGCGGATTCGAATGTGACGCCGCGAGGTGGGCTGGCGGTCGGGGAGATCCTGACCCGCGGCGGCGACTACTACGGACCGGTCGTCAACCTGGCGTCGCGCATCGCGGACCTGGCGGTCCCCAACGAGATCCTGGTCACGCCCGACTTACGCGAGCGCGCGGAGAAGGCGCTTACGCCATTGGAGTTCGATGCCGCCGGTCGCCGCCTGCTGAAGGGCTTCGACAAGCCCCTCGAGCTCTTCGCCGTCCGCCGCGCCTAGCTACGACGCGCGGCGTTGGTCGGCAGTCTCCGTCGTCGACGCCGTCCCAGCGCGGCTGACCCCTGATGCCGACGGGCGGCGAATGGTTCGACGGCGAGCACGCGCCATCTCGTGGCGCACGTTCTCGGCCTGCTGCGCCTTGAACCGGCGGTAGGTCGTCACCGCGAAGCCGCCGACGGCGACGACGAACACGACCGCTGCGAGCGTCATGAGCGGCGACGATGCCGAGGGCCCCGCCACCGTCGCGAGGAGCACGATGATGAACGGCCCGATCAGCGCGGCCGCGGCGAAGAGCACCGGCGTCTGGCGGAGGTCTTCGGGGACTTCGTTCAGTCGGTCTTCGAGTTGTTCGAGCATGTTCAAGAGCATCCCTTCACGCGCAGATGTTTCACATACCCAGGACCAGCGGGTCCCCAACATCAGCGTGACGGGGGCGTCAGATACATTGACGGCCCTATGGGGGAGGAGCGGCCTGACTGGGGCCACGCTACCGAACTCGAAGACGTTTCTGGCCGCGCGGCGATCGCCGGTATCGGCGAGAGCCCGTTCACGAAGGCCTCGGGGCGCACCGCCCGCGAGATCGGCGCCGAGGCGGCGGAACGGGCCATCGTCGACGCCGGGCTCGAGCCGTCGGACATCGACGGGCTGACCTGGAACCGGGCCTTCGCCGACTTCGACGCCGCCGCATTCCACGAGCATTTCGGCACGAGCCACGACCTGTGGACCTCGCAATGGGGCGGAGGCATGACGTGGGCGGGCACCGCCCCGCATCTGGCGGCGAAGGCGATCGACGCCGGCAAGGCGACGCACGTCCTCAACGTGTTCGCCGTCGCCTGGGCGACCCAGCGCGGCTCGATGACGGGCGGCCCCGGCGAGACGCACGCCGC
>DASYFC010000120.1:0-16732 GCA_036498645.1 Acidimicrobiia bacterium
GACTCGGAGCGCTCGCGCATCGATGCAGGCCTTCAACGCGCCGCGGCGGCGCGCAACAACGCGCGTGGCGGGTCAGTTCGAGCCGCGGAGCGCGACGGAGCCCTCGCGGAGCCCGTACCCGATGATGACAAACCCTCCGGCCAGGTCGGCCCACCACCAGCCGAGGGCGGCATTGAGCAGCAGTCCGACGAGAATGGTCGCGGCCAGCGTCCCGTCGATCATGGTCACCTTCGCCTCCGTTTGAAGGGTCCGGTTCCCGAGCGCCCGACCAGTGCGCCCCTTCGCGGCCGCGAGACTGAACATGGCGACGACCGTTGCCGCGAGCCACCCAATCCCCAGCGGGGAAGAATCTGGACGAATGCCCGCAGCGAGCGTCACAGCCGTCTGGCCGACGAGGTACAGCGCGAGGCCGAGGAATGCCAACCCGATCAATCGGACCGCTCGCTGTTCACGCTCCCGAGTCGCGGTGCCCTTGAGCTGCCACACCACAACAAGCGACGCGAAGATTTCGATGCACGAATCCAATGCAAACCCGGCGAGCGCAACAGAACGGGCCATGATCGCGGCGAAGCCCAGGAACCCGATCTCGAGGACGTTCCAGCCCAGCGTGGCGTACTCGAGGCGAAGGCCCCGCCTCAGCAGCATGTTGCGCTCGACTGTTTTCGACACCCTTCGACTATTGCAGCGGGTGCTCGGCTAATGCACCGCGCGGCCGATCGAATACCCGGCCCACGCGGCCAGGAGCCCGCCGCACACGGACACGGCGAGATAGATCAGTGCGGGGCCCGGCCGCCCGGTCCTGCTCATGGTGAATGCTTCCCACGCGAAGGTCGAGAACGTCGTAAAGCCGCCGATGAGCCCCACCGCGATCGGCGTCATGACCGATACCGGCAAATGCCCGAGAGCGACAGCGAGAAAGAAGGCGAGCAGGAACGCGCCCGACAGATTGATTCCCATCGTCGCCCACGGAAAACGCGACTGATCGACGGTCAATCCGATCGAATAGCGAGCGATCGCCCCGATCGCGCCGGCGAAGCCAACCCACAAGAACCGCATGTACTCCTCCCAGATCCACCAGGTAGGAGCCATCAGCAGCCAGAAGCGGCGCGGTTCTCGGCGAGCTCCATCGCCGTCGGGGAGAGAGCGTACGCGCTGCGACGGCCCGGAGTGCGCGTGCGGCCCGAGCTGCGCTCACACCCGACCGTCCCCGCTGCAGGAGCGATCGTCGCGACACAGGCGCCGCGGGTCGCAGCGAGCGCAGTTGTGATCCGGCAGGCCTATCGCCGCGGGTGCAGGGACGGCCGTCGAGCTCGCTCCCGGCGTGTACGTCGAAAAGGGCCAACGTCCAGTCGGCAACGCGGACCTCTACACGTCGATCGTCGGCTTGTGTGCCGACGTGAACGCCTATGACCAGGCCCACGGTTCGCGTTCGAACAGCTGCTGGTAGACACCGCTTCTCTGGTGCCCGAACACCTGTAGGACGGGTGACCTAACCTTCCTCCCGCCGTATCAAAAGGTAATGCGGGGTGGGCTCAGGTTGCGCTCGTCGGCTCGTCGTCTCCGCGAGCCGCTCGGGAGGGGGAACCATGAGCAAGCCGCGATATCAGCGCCTGCGGGCAGGGTTCCTCAAGCGAAGCCTCTGGTTCCTCTGCCGGCGCCCGCACTACCGGAGAGTCGAGCGAGCGAATCGCGTCTATCGGGCCCTCGCCCCGATCTGTCAGCCGGGCGTAGCCGAAGCTGTCGCCGAGAAGTACTACCGGGAGCACTCGGGCAACGAGGAAGCGCGCAGTATCGATGACGCCATCCTTGTCGGCATCCATCGAGACAGGGCGGTGAGGAAAGCCGGCGACGAGGCGGGCGAAGTATGACCGGCCCGTCGAATCGGGTGAATTTATCTCGGGCACCGCAGCCAGCGCTGGGATCGCCCTCGTCGGTGAGGCGGGGCGTCTCGCGCAAGATTCGGTCATGACCTGGGCAGGGGTTGTCTGGCGCGAAGCCGGACCCTACGGACCGGGCGGCACCTTCGTCCCGCAGGTGCGACTTGGGCGTCACTCGCTCCCGGTAAAGCCAGAAGTTGGCCACCCGCTCGAGATCGACGACGAGAAGTACTGGGTGGTCTCCGTCGCTGGCCGTTTCTGTCATGTGAGAGGTGGGTCAGCCAACGCGATAGGGGAAGTGTCTCGGGGACATGACCCTGGCGGCTCATCCCCGGGATCGCTGTCGATCCGATGGCGTGCCGCCGGGCTCGGGACAACGTGAAGCGATACGCGGACGAGCGCACGTCGAACATTCGTTTGTGGGTGGCACCGAACAGGTGTACGGTCGTGGTGGACGGTCGCTGACCCAGCCGACCTAGCCGGGTTCGACTTCGCCGACCGATTGGCCTCCGCCAAGTGGTTCCCCACTCTGGGGATTCGCGTCCACCGGGCACTCGCCCGAGGGAAGGACGTTCCAGGGGAGGCCAAGAATGCGCACCATCTCTTCTGCGCAGCCGGTTGTCGGCGCCACGGTGCCGACACGAGAACATGCGTCGATCGATCAGCCTCAGGCGATCCCGCAACTGCGTGGACCGAATCGGAGCAGGTCTTTCGTATCGTTCCGCCGACGGTTGTGGCGGTCGTTGTTGTGATCACCGGGAACGCGAGAGGCGCGCTTCGGCGTAATCACCGGTTGGACGCCATACGGCGGACAGTTGGTGAAGCAGGCGAGTGGCTCGTCGCCGCAGTGGGTGGTCTGTCCCCCCAATCGATGAGTGCAACACCTGGGGCAAGGTCGTCATCAACCAAGGCGACTATGGCCACGCGCCGCAGGCAACATGAGGGCTGACGCAAGAACGGTTGGCCGCTGGCCAAACGGGCCGGCCTCGAAGGGCCGGCCCGTCTGACCTGCGCTTACTTGGTGGCGGGGGCAGGATTTGAACCTGCGACCTTCGGGTTATGAGCCCGACGAGCTACCAGACTGCTCCACCCCGCGCCGCACCACCACGGTACCAGAGGCCTCCTGACCTGCGGCTGGGCGGCCGGCGCGGGGTGGAGCACCGCTTTGGAATGATGGGCTCATGGACATCATCGACCGGTATGAAGAAGCCGCCACCGGCTTCACCGCCCGCCTCGACGCCGTGACCGAAGGCCAGTGGACGAGCCCGACGCCCTGCACCGACTGGGACGTGCGCCAACTCGTCGATCACGTGATCACCATCCAGCGACAGATCCCCGAAGGTCTCGGCGCGACAGTCCACGACGGCGCCGACCCGAAAGGGACATGGAAGGCCGTGCACGAGGGCGCGCTCACGGTCCTGCGCGAGCCCGGCGTCCTCGACCGGACGATGCGAGGCATCGGGGGCAACGAGGTGCCCGTCGAGATGGCGCTCATCCCGCGCCTGTCCGATCTCCACGTGCATACCTGGGATCTCGCCCGCGCCACCGGCGGCGACGAAAGACTCAGCCCCGAGGTCGCCGCGATCGTGCTCGAGCGCCTGAAGCCGAACGACGAAGCGCTGCGCAAGTCGGGCAGCTTCGGGCCGAAGGTCGAACCGCCCGCTGACGCCGACGTGCAGGTCGAGCTGCTCTGCTTCCTCGGCCGGCGGCCCTGAGATGGCCGACGTCGCCGCCCTCCTCGGCGACGCGGTGTCGCCCGAGCACGTCCTGACCGGCGACGAGATCGGCGACGACTACGGGCACGACGAAGCGCTCACCGCCACGCCGGAAACGCCGGCGTTCGTGGTGCGCCCCGGGAGCACGGCCGAGGTCTCGGCTCTGCTGCGGGTCGCGAACGACCAGCGCATCCCGGTCACGGCGCGCGGCAGCGGCACCGGGCTGTCGGGCGCGGCCGTCCCCTGCGCCGGAGGCATAGTCGTGTCGTTCGAGCGCATGAACGAGATCCTCGAGATCGACACGAGCAACCACGTCGCAGTCGTGCAACCCGGCGTCACGCTCGACCAGCTCGACGAGGCGACCGCCGCGCACAAGCTCGTCTATCCGGTGTACCCGGGTGAGTACAGCTCGAGCCTCGGCGGCAACGTCGCCACGAACGCAGGCGGGATGCGCGCCGTGAAGTACGGCGTCACCCGGCACCAGGTGCTCGGCCTCGAGGCCGTCCTCGCCAACGGCGACGTCATCCGGACCGGCGGCCGGTTCGTCAAGGCGACGACCGGCTACGACCTCACCCAGCTCGTCATCGGGTCCGAGGGCACGCTGGCACTCGTCACGGAGGCGATCCTCAAGCTGTACCCGCGCCCCGAGCACCAGGCCACCGTGCTCGCGCCGTTCCCCGTGCTCGAGGACGTGACTCGCGCGGTCCCCGCCATCGTCGCCAGCGGCATCGGCCCGCTGATCCTCGAGTACATCGACACACTGACGATGGCTGCGATCACGGCGCACGTCGGGCTCGACCTCGGCGTGCCGCCCGAGATCAAGGACCGCGCCCTCGCCTACCTCGTCGTGATGATGGAGAACACTCACGCCGACCGCCTCGAAGGGGACGTGCAAGACCTCGGCGAGCAGCTCGCCGAGCTCGGCGCGCTCGACGTGTACGTGCTGCCGCCGCAAGCCGCGATGCAGCTGATCGACGCCCGCGAGAAGGCGTTCTGGGTCGCGAAGGCGAACAACGCCGACGACATCGTCGACGTCGTCGTGCCGCGGTCGGCCGTCCCCGAGTTCATGGCCACGGTCGCCGAGCTCGGGCAGACGTACCAGTCGCTGATCGCCGGGTGCGGCCACGCCGGCGACGGCAACGTCCACCTGTCGGTCTTCCAACCCGATCCGGAGCAGCGCTACAAGGTGTTGCGGGGGCTGTTCGAGGCAGGCATGGCCCTGGGCGGCGCCATCTCGGGCGAGCACGGCGTGGGCAAGGAGAAGAAGCGCTACTACCTCGAGCTCGAGGACCCGACCAAGGTCGAGCTCATGCGCCGCATCAAGGCCGCGTTCGACCCCAACGGCATTCTTAATCCCGGCACCCTCTTCGACTGAGCCGCGGAGGCAGACCATGAACGGAGCGCAGGCGCTGATCCGGACGCTCGTCGACGCGGGCGTCGACGTGTGCTTCACGAACCCGGGCACGTCCGAGATGCACTTCGTCGCCGCGCTCGACTCCGTTCCCGAGATGCGTGGAACGCTCGGCTTGTTCGAGGGCGTGGTCACGGGCGCCGCCGACGGGTACGGGCGCATGGCCGACAAGCCGGCGGCGACCCTCCTCCACCTCGGGCCGGGGCTCGGCAACGGGCTCGCGAACCTGCACAACGCCCGCCGTGCTCGCACGCCGCTCGTCAACATCGTCGGCGACCATGCGACCTACCACCAGCAATACGACGCACCGCTCCAGTCGGAGATCGACAGCGTGGCGCGCGCCGTCTCCGGGTGGATGCGTTCGTCGGTACGCACCGGCGACGTCGCCCGTGATGCCGCCGACGCCGTCGCCGCGGCGACGAACCCGCCGGGGCACGTGGCAACGCTGATCCTGCCCGCCGACGTGTCGTGGGGCGAAGGTGCCGAGCCGGCGAAGCCGGTTCCGCCCGCACCGCGCTCGGTCGTGCCCGACGATCTCGTGGACGCAGTCGCCAAGGTGCTCGTGTCGGGTGAGCCGTGTGCACTCCTTGTCGGAGGGAGCGCGACGAGTGAACGCGGCCTGGTTGCCGCGAGCCGCGTCGCCAACGCGACGGGGGCCAAGCTCCTCGGAGAGACGTTCCCGGCCCGGCTGCAACGCGGTGCGGGACGCCCGCCGCTGGAGCGCCTCGGATACCTGGCCGAGTTCATGACCGCGCAGCTCGCCGGCCTGCGTCACCTCGTACTCGTCGACACGAAAGAGCCGGTGTCGTTCTTCGCGTACCCGGAGAAGCCCAGCTACCTCGTGCCCGACGGCTGTGACGTGTATGTGTTCGCTGCCGGCGTGGACGACGCGGTCGGCGCGCTCGAGCACCTCGCCGACGTCGTCGGCGGCGCCGATCCCACGATCCAACCGGCGCAGCGGCCGGACCGGCCGACCGGCGAGCTCACGGGCGAGGCGGTCGCGAACGCGGTCGGCGCGTTGCTCCCCGAGGACGCGATCGTGTCCGACGAGGCGAACACGGCGGGCTTGTGGGTTGCGGCCGCCACTGCCGGCGCGCCGCCGCACGACTCGTTGACGCTCGCCGGCGGGGCGATCGGCCAGGGCCTCCCGGTCGCGACGGGCGCCGCGGTTGCGTGCCCCGATCGCAAGGTGGTGTGCCTCGAAGCCGATGGCAGCGCCATGTACACGCTGCAGGCGCTCTGGACCCAAGCCCGCGAGGGCCTCGACGTCACCACCGTGATCTTGAACAACCGGTCGTACGCAATCCTCAACCTCGAGCTGAGCCGGGTGGGCGCCGAGTCGCCCGGCCCCAAGGCGCTCGACATGCTCGACCTGTCGCGTCCGGATCTCGACTTCGCCGCGCTCGCGAAGGGGATGGGCGTGCCGGGCGCGCGAGCGACCACCGCCGACGAGCTCGTCACCGCGCTCGAGCGCGGGCTCGCCGAGCCCGGACCGTTCCTCGTCGACGCCGTGCTGCCGCCGCGGCTCTAGATCTTCTACCCGACGAACGACCAGCGCGTCGGGGAGCCGGTGAAATCGTCCTCGGTGAGGCTGAACACCCAGGACGGCGGGACGCGGAACGTCGCGTTCAGGGCCGGGTCGAGGAAGTCGACGCTGTAGTCGGTCTCGTACTTCTCGTTCTCGAGGCCGATGAAGCGCTCGAGCGCGTCGTGGTCGGTGACGACGTGGGCGGTGCCCTCGAGCACGACGGGCTCCCAGGCGTTGTCCGTTGCGACCGAGCACCGGCTGTCGCGGGCGAGGTTGCGCGCCTTGCTCGACCCGAGGCTGCTGCTGAACCAGAGCGCGCCGCCGTCCCAGACGGCCCACACCGGCATGAGGTGCGGCCGGCCGTCGGTCCGGACGGTGGCGACCCAGTAGTCGTGCGACTTCGCCAGGCGCTCCTCGGCCCACGACCACGGCAACAGCCCACGGCCCTCGGCCGGGCCTGCGATCCCGTACCCCGGCATGTGCGGACGGCTGGCGGGCGGCTCCGGCATGGCGCCTCCTCCGGGCGAACACGTGTTCGTGCACGGTACACTCGCGTGTCCGTGACCGCGTACCAGACTTCCCTGCTCGGCGCGGGCGACCCGGCCGTCGACCCGACCGTGCCGTTCGAGCGCCTGTGGCTCGACGACGCGTCGTGGGTCGATGTGGCGCGGGGCTGGCTCCACGGCTCCGACACCATGCTCGACGCGCTCATCGAGTCCGTCGACTGGCAACAGCATCGGCGCTGGATGTACGAGCGCATGGTCGACGACCCGCGGCTGTCGCGCTGGATCTCCACCGACGAGCCGCTGCCCCATCCCGCGCTCGCACTGGTGCGTTCGGCGCTGGAAGATCACTACGACGTCCCGCTGGGTGGGATCGGCCTCAACTACTACCGGGACGGCCGCGACAGCGTCGCGCCGCACCGCGACCGGGAGCTGCGCCACCTCGACGACACGCTCATCGCGATCGTGACGCTCGGGGCCCGGCGGCCGTTCCTGCTCCGGCCGCGCGGCGGCGGCAAGTCCCGCGACATCTCCCCCGCGTCCGGTGATCTGCTCGTCATGGGCGGCCGCACTCAGGTCAACTGGGAGCATGGAGTGCCCAAGGTGAAGCGCGCCGGGCCACGCATCTCCGTCACGTGGCGGTGGTCGTCCGAGAAGGGGCCGGTCGACCGCACGTAGGGAGTGCCCTAGCGGCCCTGCCAGTTCGGTGGCCGGCGTTCGCGCGCCGCCGTCCAGCCTTCGGTCGCATCCTCGGTGGCGGCGGCGACGCGGCGCATCGTCTCGCCGAATCGCACCGCCTCCACCCAGGGGAGGTACCGGCCGCGAGCCGCGACCTCCTTCGTGGCCCGGGCCGCGAGCGGCGCCGCCTGAAGGAGCCGGTCGGCCAGGCGACGCGCCTCACCCATGAGCTCCGCACGCGGCACGACCTTCCACGCGAGCCCCATCTCCTGTGCGCGCGACGCGTCGACGCGGTCGCCCGTCAGGAGCAGCTCCATTGCGTTGGACCAGCCGACACGATCGGGGAGTCGCAGGGCACCGACGATCGTCGGCACGCCGAGGCGGACTTCGGGGAAGCCGAACTGGGCGTCGTCGGCCGCGATGACGAAGTCGCAGCGCGTGACGAGCGTCAGGCCGTACCCGAGGCAGTAGCCGTTCACGGCTGCGATCGTCGGCTTCCAGACCTCGAGCCCGCTCTCGTACGAGTTGACGGTGGGGATCTCCCAGAACGAGCCCGGCCAGGTGCCGGCCGAGCCGCCGGCGTCCCTCGTGTCGGCGCCGGCGCAGAACGAATCGCCGGCGCCGGTGACGATGCCGACCCAGGCGTCCTCGTCGTCGCGGAACCGCTCCCACGCCGCGTTGAGGTCTCGGCGCAGCTCGGCATTGATCGCGTTCCGCGCGTCGGGCCGGTTGTAGGTGATCGTCGCCACGTGCTCGTCGACCTCGTAGAGAACGGTTCCGGCCATGCGCGTTCGTCTATCCGATGTTGACGAGCCGTGCGAGCCCGATCGCGCGCAAGGCGTCCTGCAGACGCGCGGTCACGAGCGGAAGCCGGTTGAGGAGCAGGATCACCCCGAAGACGGCGAGCAACGCCGCCGACACCAAGGTGATCGCGCGCGAGTGGCGCTTCACCCAGTTGAGCGCGGGCGCGAAGCGCCCGACGCCCAACCCGACGAGCAGGAACGGGAGACCCAGGCCGAGCGAGTAGGCGATGAGCAGAGACGCGCCCTTCGCCGTCTCGCCTTGCGACGACGCCACGGCAAGCACGGCGGCCAGCACGGGCCCGATGCACGGCGTCCAGCCGAGGCCGAAGGCGGCCCCGGCCACAGGCGCGGCGAAGGGGCCGAACCGCTCGAGGTGCGGGTGGAAGCGGAACTCCTGGTACAGCCGCGGTGTCGTGAGCAGCTGCGACCCGGCCAGGTACAGCGCCATGAGCAAGACGAGCGCACCCGACACCCGGGTGAGCGTCTCCTGGTTGCGGAACACGACGTCGCTCACCGACCACGTCGTGAGGAACAGCGCCACGAACACGAGCGTGAATCCCAGCACGAAGAGGCCGGTGTTGATCGCAATGCGCGCCAAACGACGGGCGTCCGGCTCCTCGAGCTCTCCCATCGTGAGCCCGGTGACGAGACTCAGGTAGCCGGGCACGATCGGCAGCACGCACGGCGACAGGAACGAGATGATCCCGCCGCCAAAGGCGACGAGAATGTTGACGTTCGACGGCGACACCCCGAACACGCGCCACATGCTACGGGCGGGTGACCGCGAGGGACTCAGCGGGTCGCGATCAGCGCCAGCCCCACCAGGCCCAATGCAAGGCCGGCGGTTCGCTGCCGGCCGATCCGCTCGTGCAGGACGAACCGCGCGAGCACGACGGTGGTCGCGGGATACAGCGACGCGACCGGAGCGACGAGCGACAGGAGCCCGCGCCGCACGGCGAGGATGACGAGCGCGTTCGCACCTACGTCGCTCAATCCGGCACCGGCGACCGGTGCGATGTCGGCGCGCGCCATGCGGGGCGAACGGCCGAGCACTACGGACACGACCACGAGCAAGGGCACCGACACGCACCGGGCGATGAACACCGGCCACATCCCCGAGCCGCTCGAGCTCTCGGCGAGCAAGATGAAGACGACCCCGAACCCCACTCCGGCGCCGGTGCCGAGGGCGATCTCCAGCCGCGGCGAGATGGCCGCAGCGGGATCGTGCTCCGCGCCGCCGCCGACGATCGCGGCTGCGACGAGCGCCACGCCGACACCGGCCAGCGCGAGCGCGGACGGGCGCTCGCCGCGCAGGAGACCCCACACCACGGGGAGCACGCCGCCGCCGATCGCGCTGAGCGGCGCGACGATGCTCATGCGGCCCAGCGCGAGGCCACGGAACAACAATCCGAGAGCCACGACAAGGACGACGCCGGACACCGCCGACAGAACAACGATGTGCGCGGGGGGTACCGCGTCACGCAGCGCGACGACGAGCACGACGGCAGCCGCGAGGCCGAACGACTGCGAGACCAGCAATACGGTGACGGTCGGAAGACGCTTGGTCGAGATCCCGCCGAGGAAGTCGCCGCTGCCGTAGGCGAGCGCGACGAGTGCGCCGAGCGCGATCTCCATCCGCCGGGATCAGGCGGCGTGTTCGGCGGCGATGCGACCTTCGGCGAGGTCGACGTACCCGGGCTCGGTGTCGTAACCGACGTACCGCCGGTCGGTGCGGACGGCCGCCACCGCCGTCGACCCGGAGCCGAGGAACGGGTCGAGCACGACGTCGCCCCGATAGGTATAGAGCTGGATCAAACGTTCCGGGAGCTCGACGGGGAACGGCGCCGGGTGGCCGACCCGGCGGGCGTGCTCGGGCCGGATCTCCCACACGTCGAGCGTCGAGGCGAAGAACTCCTCCTTCGAGATGGTGTTCTCGAAGGGAAGCCCTCGTTGCTCGCGTTCGGCCCGGCTCACGGCCCGGTCGAATCGGCCCTTGCTGGCGACGACGACGCGCTCGGTCACGTCGCGCAGAACCGGGTTCGCGGCCGAGAGGTAGGAGCCGACCGCGATCGAGCCGGTCGCGCCACGCGCTTTCTGCCAGACGATCTCACCCCGGAGGAGGAGGGCGAGGTCGTCCTGGAGCACTCGCACGACGTCGCCGGCCAGCGAGCGGTACGGCTTGCGGCCGAGGTTCGCCACGTTCACCGCTATGCGCCCGCCGGGCTCGAGCACCCGCCGGCACTCGGCGAACACGTCGCGCAGCATCGCCAAGTACTCGAGATACGTACCGGGCACGCCCCCCTCGCCGAGGGCGGCCTCGTACTCCTTGCCGGCGAAGTACGGCGGCGACGTGACCACCAACGCGACCGAGCAGTCGTCGATCGCCTGCATGTCGCGAGCGTCACCGCAGATGATGGAGTCGGCGGCGCGGCACGGGTTGACCGTGTCGTCGTCCGACAGCTCGGGTGCGGTGAAGCGCTCGTAGAACGGGGCGGCGTCGTGCGACTCGCGATTCCCGGCGCCGAACGAGCGCGTGCGGGTCGGCATCCCCCGCACCGTACCGGAGGTGGGCTCAGAAGCGGCGTTCTAACCCGGCATGACGTCGCCCCTGCCGAACACGTACAGCAGGCCGAGCGCGACGCTGGCCGCAGCGGCGACGAGCGAGACGGCGGTGTACAGGCGGGCGCGTGAGCCGGCGCCGGTCAGTCCGAACGTGCTCGCCAACGCGACGACGGTGTTGGCGGCGAGCAGCCCGGCCAGGAAGCACGCCAACACGAGCAAGCCCGCCGCCCGGCTCCCGGCCCCCGCTGCGGTGACGAACACGAGCGCCTGGGTCGGCGTCTCGAACCCGATGCCGTGAATCATCCCGACGCTCACGGCAACGCCCCCGCCGTAGGTCGGGAGCGGGTCGTCGGGCAACGAGGCGACGTGCCGGTGACGGTGGCTGTGCCGCGGGATGACGGCGGTTCGCCGAGCCGCGCCGACGGGCTCGAGCTCGTGGTCGTGGTGCTCCCCCACCGGGTGTTCGTGCTCGTGCTCGATCACGACCCGGGCGCGAGGCCCCCGCCGCAGGCGCCGGAACCCGGCGACCAACAGCGCGCCGCGGCTCGGCATACGCGTGCTTCGCCCGTGGCGGAGCGTGGAGACGATCACCCAGATGCCGAGCGCGACGAGCGTCACACCCACCAGCCGTTCCATCACATCCCCGACAGAGCCCGGCAGCTGCGCGGACGCGAGGATGACGGCGGCCCCGATCGCGAACGCGACTGCGGCATGTCCGACCGCGTAGAACGTGGCGAGCGTCATCGAGCGGCGGCGGCTCTGCTGCGACGCGGCGATGTCGCTCAGGGCCGCGAGATGGTCCCAGTCGAACCCGTGACGGAAACCGAGCGCGAACGCGGTCGCGACGAGGCCGATCTCCAACCCCGCCGCGGCCGCGACCACAGCTCCGCTCACAGCTCGGTCGTCACCCCGGTTTGCACCTCCGATCGCGCGCGGCGCGCCCGGCTCCCGGCCGGGAGCGAAAGCAACCCGAACACGGTGCCTATGACAGCCCACAGCGCGAGCGCGCCGACCGAGCTCGCGAGCCGGAACCGCCAGATGAGCGTGGCCGGAGCCGTGACCGCATCCGGGGGCCCCGGAAGCACCATGTAGCCGACCGCGACGAGGACGATCCATGCGCCGGCAACCGCGGTCAAGCGAGCCGGATCTGCCAGTTGACGTGAGCGAAGCCAGCCGCCGAGTCGCGCGGCAAGGAAAGCCGCGCCGACCGACCACGCAAGCATGGCGAAGTACAGAATCGTCCGCTCGTCGATCGTGTTGGGATCGCCGACCGACGGCGGGTTGGGCGGGTACTTGGCGAACGGCACGAGGTAGACGACGACGAACGCCGTCGCTGCCCACGTGAGCGACCGCTGCCAGTCGTCGCGGCCGGGAAGGCGATGGCGGACCGCGGCGAAGGTCGCCGCGAACATCACACCCAGGGCCACGCTGACCAGGATCACGCCCAACGCGCCGCCGAACGTCTGAACACCTCGGCTGAACATTTGGTTACCGCCTCCGCCTCTGGCCTCCTCGAGGCGGATGGCGTCGCCGATCACGCGCTCGCCGACGAGCAGGAGGAACAGCGCGCTGGCCGCGCCTCCCACCACGCCGGCAACCGCGCCCCGGCGGATGAAGCTGCCCAACATGGGCCCTCCTCTCCGGGTCTTCTCAGTGACAGGGCACGCCGAGGAAGTGGCGTGAGTCGTGGAAGAACTCGTGCAGCCTGTGCGCCATGCTTCCGAGCGCAGCGCCGTTCTCCGACGTGATCAGGTACACGGCGAAGATCAGCAGCGCGACGACCAGCCAGGTCCAACCGGGGACCTTGACCTTCTCGAGCTCCAATGTCTCATCCATGGTGTTCACCTCCTCCCGTGTGCTCGTGGACCGGTACCCCACCGTTGTGGGAATGGTCATGACCGTGACTATGCGGGTGCGCGTGCAGCGGCGTCGGTTGTCCGACCTGCTCCTCGTACCCGGGAATCGCGATCCTGTAGACGCAGCAGTCGCAATTCATACGCGCCTCGCCCTCGATCGTCTCCTGATGGCGCTCCAACACAAGCCGCGCGATGCGCGGATCCGGTCCGAGATGCGCGCCGTGGCGCACCGCGATGTCGGGGTGCTCGGCGGCCCACGCGTCCGCTTGGTCGTGGATGCGGTCCACGAGGATTCCCGTGAACAGGAAGTACGGCACTACCGCGATGGTCGTCGCCCCGAGGCGGCGGCAGCGTTCCAGCGCCTCGGGCACCGACGGCGGCGCGAGCGAGATGAACGCCGGCTCGACCAACCCGAGACCGCGCGAGTCCTGGAGGAGCCGTCCCACCTTGTACAGGTCGGCGTTGGCGTCGGGATCGCTGGAACCACGCCCGACGAGCACCACTCCGAGCGCGCCGGGATCGTCGCCGCCGACGGCGGCGCGGATGCGGTCCTCGGCGAGCGCGAGCACGAGCGGGTGGATGCCGAGCGAGCGCCCGTACTCGAAGCGCACTCCCTGATGGCGGCGGCGCCCGCGTTCGAGCGCGGCAGGCCCGTCGTTCTTCATGTGGCCGGCGCCGAGGAGGACGAGCGGGACGGCGCCGATCGAGGTGGCGCCGCGGCCGACGAGCGCGTCGATCGCGGTGTCGAGGTCGGGCTCGGCCAGCTCGATGAACCCGCAGCCGATCTCGAGGCCGTTCGCCTCGCCCCGCAGCACGTCGGCGAACTGCCAGTACTCGTCGACGCCGGCGGCGGAGCGGCTGCCGTGTCCGATGAGGAGCAAGGCAGAGCGTGGGCTCATGATGCGTTCCCTTCCGATCGTCCGGCGGCGAGGCGAACGAGCGCGTTGACGGCCGCTGCCGCGACGGCGCTCCCGCCCTTCTCGCCGACGTTGGAGATGGCGGCCAATCCGCTGGCGCGCAGGCGCGCCTTCGACTCCGCCGCCCCGACGAACCCGACCGGGAGCCCGATGACGAGTGCCGGGGCGAAGACGCCGCAGGCGACCAGGTCGAGCGCTTCTTCGAGGGCGGTCGGTGCGCAGCCGACCACCACGACGGCACCGGTGCGATGCCGCGACGCCGCGGCCCGCATCCCGAGCGCGGCGCGCGTCGGCCCGTCGGGGTCTGCCGACCAATTGTCGGCGAGAAAACATTCCGTCGCGACGCCGCGGATGCCGGAGCGAACCATCTCGACGTCGCAGAGGACCGGTGCGCCGGCGCGCAACGCGTGCACGCCGGCGGCGACGGCGGCGACGGCGACGACCGTCGACGCGGCGTACTCGGGGTCGGCGCTGGCATGGATCACGCGCTCGACGACGGCGCGTGGCCCGGGGTCGAGGTGCGAGAGGTCGACGCGGGTCTCGAGGATCCGGTAGCTCTCCGTCTCGATCGGGTGGATCACGTGCGCACTTCCTCGATCGCGTCACGTGGACAGATCTCCACGCACGCAAGGCAGCCGGTGCAGCGCTCGGCCATGACGTCGGGCCGGCCCGGCGCGGCGACGAGCGCGCGCTCGGGGCACGTGACGAGGCACGCGCCGCACGCCGTGCACTGCGCGGTCACGGCCACGGTGAGGGGCGCGGCGGCGGTCACGGCCGGTACCCCCGCGGCGTGACGACGCGGCCGTCGACAACGCGCGTCGTCGAGGCTCCGACGAGGACGCACGTCGTCATGCCGGCGGCGGTCGGGTCGAGGTCGGCGAGCGTGGTGACCTGCACGTGCTCGTCGGAGCGCGTTGCATCGGTGACGACGGCGACGGGCGTCGACGGTGCGCGGTGCTCGAGCAGGATGCGACGGGCGGCGTCGAGCTGCCACGTCCGGCGCTCGGAACGCGGGTTGTAGAGCGCCAGCGCGAAGTCGGCGGTGGCGGCCGCACGGACACGCGCTTCGATCGCTTCCCACGGCGTGAGCAGGTCGGACAGGCTGATGGTGGCGAAGTCGTGCCCGAGCGGCGCGCCGACCGCGGCGGACGAGGCGAGGGCCGCCGTCACGCCCGGCACCGTCTCGATCTCGGCGCCGGGGGCGTCGGCCGCGAGCTCGAGCGCGATCGAGGCCATGGCGTAGACGCCGGGGTCGCCCGAGCACACGAGCGCGACCTCGCGTCCGCCGGCCGCTTCGGCGAGCGCCTGCTTGGCGCGCACGACCTCCTCGCCGATCGGGCTGCGCACGACCTCGTGATGAGGTTCGAGCAGGTCGGCGCACGAGTCGACGTAGGGCGCGTAGCCGATGACGACCTGCGCGTGGCGCACCGCCGTCTCGGCCGCCGGGGTGCGCAGCGCGGGCGCGCCGGGGCCGAGCCCGACGATGCGCAGCCGGCCCGCGGGACGGGCACGGCGGGCGATCGCCACCGTGGCGACGGCGTTCGCCTGCTTGGGCACCACGAGCTCGGCGCCGGGCCCGGCAGACAGGAGAGCGGCAGCCTCGGCGACGCTCGGGGTGCCGACGGCGCCGGCGACGACCGCGCTCGGCGTCGGCACCGGTACGGCGCGCAGCGCCTCCGCGCCGAATCCCCGGAGCGGCAGCCCGAGCGCCTGCAGACCCGCCTCCGTCGTCTTCCGATCGAGCGTCGCGACCTCGGTGATCGAAGGGCGCGCCAGTCCGGCGCCCTCGATGGCGGCCTCGAGGAGATCTGACACGTCTCGCGCCGGAGCGCCGGTCGAGGCGCCGACGCCGGCGACGAGCGAAGGCGGGTGCAGCGTCACCGTGCCGGGAGCCGGGGGTTCACGGCGGTCGGTGACGACGATGTGCTCGGGCGCGTCGCCATGGGTCAGGCCGGAAGGCAGCGGCCAGTCGAGCTCGTTGGAGACGCGCGGCGAGCAGCCGTCGAGCATGGCGGCCGTCACGGCGGCGACGTCGCCCGTGGCAACGAACCCCGGAAGCGTGTCGAGCGCGATGCAGCCGGCGCTGTCCGTCCCGGTCGTGAGCACGGGCTCGGCGTCGAGGAGCCCGCCGACCTGACGGGCGAGCGCGTTGGCTCCGCCCGCGTGCCCGCCGACGAGCGCGACCGCATACCGACCGCTTTCGTCGATGCATACGACGGCGGGGTCTCGGTTCTTGTCGGTGAGCAGCGGCGCGACGATCCGGACGGCCGCGCCGGAGGCGAGGAAGAGCACGAAGCCCTCGACCGAGCCCCATCGCCCGCGCACGGTGGCGGCCGCCGACCCGTGAATGTGCTCGAACGGCAGGCGGCGCGCCCGAGCCCGGCCCGCTTCCGTCACCGACACGCTCAGGACCGGCCGGCTCATTGCTCGGGCCCCCAGACGACGAACACCGGGTTCTCGGCCTCGAGCCGCAACCCGCCGGCGAGTGGCCTCCCGCGGGCGACCGACACCTCGGCGAGGTTCCCGAGGCGCTCGTACGCGGCCGCGGCGCGATCGAGCGCGGCGAACGTCGCAACGAGGCGGCCGCCGGGGCGCAGGCGGGCGAGCGCGGCGTCGAGCACCGCGATCCCGCCACCGCCGACGAAGACGCGGTCGGGGTCGGGCAGCGCGTCGAGCGCGCCGGGGGCTTCGCCGTGGACCACCTCGAGAGTGGCGCCGTGCGCGTGAACGTTCGCCTCGATACGACGGATGTCGTCGGCGCGTCGCTCGACCGCGACGACACGCAACCCGGGAGCGATCGCCGCGATCTCGATGGCGACACTCCCGCTCCCCGCCCCCACGTCCCACACCACGCCGCCGGGGGGCAGCGCGAGCTTGCCGAG
>DASYFC010000121.1:0-1567 GCA_036498645.1 Acidimicrobiia bacterium
CAGTCGCCCGGCGGCGGTGCTCGTCCCCCTGTTCGAGGCGGACGGCGAAGCGCACGTCATCCTGACCAAGCGGCCCGACACCATGCCCTCCCATCAGGGCGAGATCTCGTTCCCGGGTGGCGGGCTCCGTGCCGGCGTCGACGCGAGCCTCCAGGACGCGGCGCTGCGCGAGGCCGAGGAGGAGGTCGGTCTGCCGCCGGCGGCGGTCGACGTCGTGGCGCAGCTCGACACGATCGCCACCGTCGGGTCGCGGTTCACGATCACGCCGTTCGTCGGGCTCATCGATCAGCTGCCGCACCTCGTCCCCCATCCGGGTGAGGTCGTGAGGATTCTCGAGGTGCCGCTGTCCGACCTGCTCGAGGACGGCGCCTTCCACGAGGAGTACTGGGGGTCGCCCGACCGCGCCATCTCCTTCTTCGAGCTGCCGGATGAGACGGTCTGGGGCGCGACGGCGCGCGTGCTCGTCTCGTTCCTCGCCCATCTCACTGCATCGCTCTGACTGCCCGGAGGCGGGCGGTACCATTTTCCTTTCCGAGCGGCGACGGCGGCACCGAGCAGGAGGCGCACAGGCGTGGAGGTCGAGATCGGGATCGGCAAGTCGGGGCGCCGTGCCTACGGGTTCGACGACATCGCCATCGTCCCCAGCCGCCGGACCCGAGATCCCGAGGACATCGACATCGCCTGGGAGCTCGACGCCTTCAACTTCGAGCTGCCCCTCATGGCGGCGGCGATGGACGGTGTCACCTCGCCGGCGACGGCGATCCGCACGGGCGAGCTGGGCGGCCTCTCGTGCCTGAACCTCGAAGGCCTGTGGACCCGCTACGAGGATCCCGACCCGATGTTCGAGGAGATCGGGACGCTGGAGCCCGACAAGGCCACCCGCCGCCTGCAGGAGATCTACGCCGAGCCGATCAAAGAGGAGCTCATCGGCGCCCGCATCCAGGAGATCAAGGCGGCGGGGGTGACCGCGTGCGCGTCGCTGACGCCGCAGCGCGTCGAGCGCTACGCCAAGCTCGTCCTCGACGCCGAGCTGGACGTGCTCGTGATCCAGGGGACCGTCGTCTCGGCCGAGCACGTCTCCAAGACGGCCGAGCCGCTGAACCTCAAGAAGTTCATCCGCGAGTTCGACCTGCCGATCATCGTGGGCGGCTGTGCTTCGTACTCGACCGCCCTGCACCTCATGCGCACGGGCGCCGTCGGCATCCTCGTCGGCGTCGGCCCCGGGCATCAGTGCACGACCCGCGGCGTCCTCGGCGTCGGCGTGCCGCAGGCCACCGCCATCGCCGATGCCGCCGGGGCCCGGATCCGCCACCTCGACGAGACGGGGGTCTACGTCCACGTGATTGCCGACGGGGGCATGCGCACCGGCGGTGACATCGCGAAGGCGATCGCCTGCGGCGCCGACGCGGTGATGCTCGGCACCACTCTCGCCGGCGCGTACGAGGCACCGGGCCGCGGGTTCAACTGGGGTATGTCGACGTTCCACCCCGACCTGCCTCGCGGCACGCGCGTGCACGCCGGCCAGCGGGGGACGCTCGACGAGATCCTCGTCGGGCCCGCCCACGAG
>DASYFC010000122.1:0-2612 GCA_036498645.1 Acidimicrobiia bacterium
CATGCCTCCCCGCACCTGGAAGCACTGCCCCGACAGCCAGCCGGCACCCGGCGACGCGAAGTAGCAGACCATCTCGGCGACGTGGACGGGGTCGGTGGGGTCGAACGCCTCTTCCTCGGCCTGGGCGCGATCGATGCGCCACCCGATGTTGGCCAGCCGGGTGCGCGCCGACGGCATGATCGTGTTGGCGGTGACGCCGTAGGGCGCCATCTCGGTCGCCACCGCGTCGGTGAACGCGGCCACGCCCGCCTTCGCCGCCACATAGTTCGACTGACCCGCGCCGCCGTACAGCAACAGTCCGGTCGACGTGTTGACGAGCCGGCCGTACCCGCCGCGTCCGGCCTTGTGCTCGGCGCGCCACCACCGGCACGCGGGCCGGCTGACCGAGAACGTGCCGGTGAGATGCACGCGCAGCACGTCGGCCCACTCGGCGTCCTCGAGGTTGAAGACCATGTGCGGACGCCCGATGCCGGCGTTGTTCACGACGATGTCGATGCGCCCCCAAGTGTCGAGTGCGGTCTGGATCAGGGCCTCGCCGCCCTCGGGCGTCGAGATGTCGTGGGCGTCCGCGATCGCCTCGCCGCCGGCGTTCCCGATCGCGGCGACGGCCTCGTCGGCCGGGGTCTCGCCGGTCGCGGCGCCGTCGGTCGCGACGCCGACGTCGTTCACGACGACGCGCGCGCCGTACGCCGCGAGTCGCGTCGCCTCGGCGCGACCGATGCCCCGCCCGGCGCCCGTCACGACCGCGACCCTGCCGTCGAGCATGCGCTCGCTCATCGTCCTCCCATCCGGCCTAGGTCGCCTCCAGCACCGGTTGACGGCCCCGGGCGGCGAACTCCCCCCGCAGTGCGTCGACGTCGGCGGGGGTCAGGCGCCGGTACGCGCCGCCCTTCTCGGGCTGCCACCACACCTCGTCGTCGGTCTCCCACCGGTCGCGCCGCAACACCCGCTTGAGGACCTTGCTCGTCTCGGTGACGGGGAGCGTCGCGCCGACGCGCACGAACCGCGGCGTCCACTTCGTGCCCAGGTCGGGCTGGGCGGCGAGGAATGCGGCGAAGCCGTCGGGTTCGAACGTTGCGCCCGGACGCAACTGCAGCGCGGCCATGACGCGGTCGCCGACGTCGGGGTCGGGCACGGCGTACACGGCCGCGAGCACCACGTCGGCGTGGCGGGCGAGGATGCGCTCGACGGGCGCGGCGGAGAAGTTCTCGCCGTCGACCCGCAACCAGTCGTAGTCGCGACCGGCGAAGTAGAAGTAGCCCTGCTCGTCGCGGTAGGCAAGGTCTCCGGTCCAGTAGATCCCGTCGTGGACGCGCGCCGTGTTGGCCTCGTCGTTGTTCCAGTACCCCTCGAAGCCGGAGGCACCGAGGCGGTTGACGAGCTCGCCGATGGCCTCGTCGGGGTTGAGCAGGCGGCCGTCGGCGTCGAAACGCGCCGGCGGGCTCTCCTTGCCCGTCTCGGAGTCGAGCACGGCCATGCCGTCGCCGCCGCGGCCGAGCGCGCCGGGCGGCATGTCCGGCGTTCGCTGCACGACCGCGCCACCCTCGGTCGACCCGTACGAGTCGATGACGGGGACGCCGAAGCGGCGCGAGAAGCGGTCGATGTCGAGATCGGCACCCTCGTTCCCGAACACGAGGCGCAGCGAGTTGTCGGCGTCGTCGGGGCGCTCGGGCGTGGCGAGGATGTACGACAGCGGCTTCCCGACGTAGTTGAAGTACGTGACGCCGTACTTGCGCACGTCGGGCAGGAACCCGGACGCCGAGAACTTGCGGCGGAGCGCGCTCGTCGCGCCCCCGGCGAGCGCCGGCGCCCAACCGGCCATCAGCGCGTTCGAATGGAACATGGGCATCGCCAGGTAGCACACGTCGTCGGAGCCGAGTTTGACCATGTCGGCCAGCGTGCGGCCGATCCGGCCGAGCCGACCCTGCGAACACAGGCACGCCTTGGGAGCACCGGACGTGCCGGACGTGAACAGCAACAGGTACAGGTCGGAGCCGGCGACTTCGACATCAGGAAGCGCCGCCCCGCGGTGGCGGTCGAGCGCCTCCGTGTAGGCGGGGGACTCGACGTCGAACGCGCGGTCGGGCCCCAGGCCGGTGTCGATCCCGTCGAGGAGCGGTGCGTATCGGTCCTCGGTCACCAGCAGCTGGCACTCGGTGTGCGTGATGTCGCGGGCGAGCTCGGCGCCGCGCCGGGTCGGGTTGATGCCGACGACGACCGCGCCGGCGACCGCCGTCGCGCCGAGCCACATGGCGAACTCCGGGACGTTGTCGAGCAGGACGCCGACGTGGAACGGGCCCGGCCGCCGCAGCTCGTCGAGGAGGGCGGCGCGCTCGGCGCACGCAGTCACGTACTCGGCGTAGCTCCACGAGCGGTCCTCGAACAGGATCGCGGGGTGCTCGTCGGCGGCGCGGGCGCGGACCAGCTCGGCGATCGTCGGCATCGGGCTTACGCCGCGGTGTACTCGACGTGCAGGGAGCGGAACCCGCGCACGAAGGCGTTCGGGATGCGCTCGGGCGCCATCCCCGGCGCGAGACGCAGGTCACGCAGCCGGGGGAGCAACTCCTCGAACATCACGCGGATCTCGAGACGTGCCAGCGCGGCACCCAGGC
>DASYFC010000123.1:0-10015 GCA_036498645.1 Acidimicrobiia bacterium
AAGGCTACACGTCAGCCGATGGCCGTCAAACAATTTCTCCCCCGGGGCCTAGGCTCGCTTGCCATGACGATCACCGAGGCGGGACCCGACCTCGCCGCCGTCACCGACCTCCTCGAGCGACGGCGGGCGGACGGCTGGCACGACGGGGCGCAGTGCTACGTGTCCCGGAACGGCGACGTCCTGCTCGACGCGACCGTCGGCGAGTCCCGCACCGGCCGTCGACTCGAGGTCGACGACCTCATGCTCCTCTACTCCGCGGGCAAGCCCGTGACGGTGGTCGCCATCCTCCAGCTGTGGGAGCAAGGAAAGCTCGGCCTCGACGACCGGGTCGGCGAGTACGTCGACGGCTGGGGCGCAGGCAAGGAGCGGTGCACGATCCGCCACGTGCTCACGCACACCGGCGGCTTCCCGAACGCGGACACCAAGCTGTTCGACGCCGACGTGCCCTACGCCGAGGTCGTCGCGCGCATCGCGGAGTCGCCGGCGGGGTGGGAGCCGGGCACCGACGCCGCCTATCACCCGTCAAGCGGTTGGAAGATCCTCGGCGCGATCGTCGAGCGGGTCGACGGTCGTCCGATCGACCGGTACCTCCGGGAGGAGGTGTTCGCGCCTCTCGGCATCGAGAACATGCGCCTGGGCATCCCGCAGGAGGAGCAGTCCACCCTCGGCGATCGAATTGCCCCCGTGTACTGGCGCGGCCACGTCCTGCCGGTCGTCGACGAGGACGGAAGCCTGCAGATGGTCCCGTACAAGGTCGATCAGTTCCACAACGAGCCGCATTTCGTCGCCAAGGTCGAGCCCGGCGGCGGGATGCGCGGGCCCGCCCGGGAGCTCGGCCGCTTCTACGAATCGTTGCTGGGCATGGGGCCTTCGGTGCTCGAGCCGCGCACGGTCGAGGTGATGGGCGCCGTGCACCGCTACGGCATCAAGGACCGCCTGTTCCGGCAGAACATCCCGTGGGGCCTCGGCGTGCAGGTCGCGTTCACGGGCGGGACGGGCCGCCGCGCGTTCGGCCACGGTGGTATGGCGTCGTCCCGCGCACTCGCCGATCCGGAGTTCGGCCTCGTGATGGTGGTCGTCTCGAACGGCCTCACCGGGTTCGTCGAAGCAGAGCAGCGATTGTTCGAAGTCACCGACGCCGTCTACTCGGCGCTCGGCGAAGATGTCGCCCGCACGCGCCAGCGTGCCGTGCCACTCGGGGAGCTGTACGGGTTCAGCACGTGACCCGGGTGAGCTCGAGCGTCGCTGCATGCACGCCGGGGGGCCCGGCGACGATGTCTCCCGACGTGAGCCAGGCTCGATCGTCGCCCGACCAGTCGGTCACCACTCCCCCGGCCTCGCGCACGAGCAACGCGCCCGCGGCCACGTCCCACGGGCCGAGCGCCTGCTCGAAGTAACCGTCGAAGACGCCGGCGGCGGTCCACGCGAGGTCGAGGCTCGCGGATCCCGCCCGCCGCAGGTCTTCGAACCGACGGAGCGCCGCCTCGAACACCGGGAGGTACTCGTCGAGGCGGTCGGCCTTGGCCCGGAACGGGAACCCGGTGGCACAGATCGCTCGCTCGGCGTCGCGCTCGCTCACCGCCACGGGCTCGCCGTTGGCGAACGCCCCGCCGCCCTTGCTCGCCGTGTACGTGACGCCGAGCAGCGGCGCATGCACGACACCGACGACGGGTACGCCGTGTTGCACGAGCGCCACCGAGACGCCGACGGCCGGGAAGCCGTGCAGGAAGTTGGCGGTCCCGTCCAACGGGTCGACGAACCAGCCCACGTCGCCGAGCGTGCCCCCGCCTTCCTCACCGAAGAATGGGAGCGACGGCGACTCACGTTCGAGCACTTCGTGCACCGCCGACTCGCTACTGGTGTCGACGTCGCTTACCCAGTCGCCCGGCGCCTTCTCGCGCGCGTTCCCCGCCGAGCCGAAGCCCTCGGCGACGATCGCGCCGCCGGCGCCGGCACCCCGCTCGGCGGCGCGCAGCAGCGAGGGAAGGTCGAGCTCGTCCGTCACGACGGGAGGGCCGGGCGGACTACGTCGAGCAACTCGGGCGTCGCCGCCGCCAGGAGCTGCCGCCGGGCGTCGGTTTCCGTGACGACGAGCTCCCCGCCGTGCGCGTCGACGACCACCGCGCCGGCTTCGCGGCACACGAGCACGCCGCCGAGGTAGTCCCACGGCGCCTGCCAGCTCGTGAGGTAGGCGTCGAGCGCGCCGGAGGCCACGTCGCACAGCTCGAGTGCCGCCGAGCCGAGCGACCGGAACTGCTTCCACGGCAGCCGCCGTTGCGGCGTCCCCGAGAAGCAGACCACTGCGTCCTCTACTCGTTTCACCGCCGACGGCGTCATGCCTTCGCCGTCCCGCCACGCGCCCGCGCCGCGCACGGCAGTCGTGCGCACGCCGGTCGCCTGATTGGTGACGAGGGCGCACAGGGGTCCGCCGGCGTCGACCGCGCACAAGGAGATGGACCAGTACGGGATGTCGCGTGAGCAGTTGGTGGAGCCGTCGACGGGATCGAGGACCACGGTGATCGCGGCGTCATCACGACCCGAGCGCCCCGACTCCTCGCTGACGACCGCGACGCCCGCCTCGTGCAGGATCGGCAGGACCGCCGCGTCGGCGACGAGGTCGAGGGCGTACTGCCCCGGCCGTTCTGTGCGCGCCCGGCGGGCCGCGCCGGTCAACGGTTCGAGCGCAGTTCTCACCGCCTTCGCGGCGTCGTCGAACACGGAGAGGAGCTCGTCGGCCGTCATCACCGAACGCTACCGGGGTCGATGCCGTGGCGGGCGAGGTCCTCCGGGGTGTCGAGATCGGCGAGCGCGTCGGCGGGTGCCACCGCGCGCCATTCGGCCTCGCTGATCTCGACGACGGGAACCGCCGAGAGCAGCGCATGCATCGCGCGCTCACCCTGTTCGACAAGGTCGGCGGCGGCGGCGAGCGCAGACGGCGCGTACCTCGCGCAGCAGGACTGGCGCATGCCGCCGGCGATTGGCACCACGGTCTCGACGGCGGGATGGCGCACGAGCAGCTCGAGCAGCGGTTGGTCGACGAACGGCAGGTCGACGCCGAGCAGCAGCACGGGTCCTTGGTATCCGCGTACTCGCAGTGCGCCGGTGCCAGTCACGAGCGCCGCCAGCGGTCCGGCGTGGGGCTCGTCGTCGTGCACCGCCTCCAGCTCGCTGCGGCCGGGCCCGATCTCGAGCACCGGCTCGCACACGGTGGTCAGCGCCCGCGCGGCGTGATCGGCGAGCCGCTCCCCCGCCACGACAAGGTCGGCCTTGTCGCTGCCCATCCGCCGGCTCGACCCGCCCGTCAGCAGCAGTCCCGCGACCACGTGCCGACGGTATCGTCCCGCGCGGCGACGGCGGCTTTGCCGACCGTCCGCGCAAAGCCGAGCTTGCGACGGCGACAAGGGAGGGTTGTGTGAGGGAGGCCGAGATGCGCCGGCGCGTCGCCGCGGCTCGGGTCGGGCGCCTGGCTACGGTGCGCCCGGACGGCGACCCGCACCTCGTGCCGATCTGCTTCGCGGTGCTCGAGGGTGACGGCGGCGACGTCATCGTGTCCGGCACCGACGAGAAGCCGAAGACGACCTACGCCCTCCGCCGTCTGCGCAACATCGCCGAGCACTCTGCCGCGACGCTCCTTGTGGACCACTACGAGGAGGAGTGGGAACGGGTGTGGTGGGTGCGCGTCGACGGTCGCGGACGCGTCATCGACGACGAAGCCGAGCGCGAGCGAGCCGTCGCCGCGCTGCGAGCCAAGTATCGCCAGTACGAGCACATCGGCATACCGGGTGCCGTGCTCGCGATCGACGTCGAGCGGTGGCTCGGGTGGGCCTACCTCGACGACTGACGGTCAGCGACCGAGGTCCTCCGCCAGCTCGACGAGGTGCCCGTCCGGATCACGGACGTAAGCGGTGCGCTGGCCCCACGCGCGGGCGGTGGGAGGAACCGCCGGCGTCGCGCCGCCCGAGACGAGCTCGTCGTATGCCGCGTCGCAGCTGTCCACCTTGAAGCCGAGCTCGAAGCCGGGGGCGTCGGGCGACGGAGACACGAGTTCCCGTCCGATGGTCGCCGCCATCGCAGCACGCTCGTACAGCGCGACGCGTGTCTCTCCGGTCGCGAGCTGCGCGAACGGGCCCGATCGGTGGCCGAGCGGGAGACCGAGCACATCGCAATAGAAGTGGAGCGCACGGTCGAGGTCCTCGACGACGAGCACGACGTAGTCGGGCGCCCGGAAGCGGACCACGAGCCGGTCGCGCTCAGCTCGGTGGACGCTCGGCCGACGTGTCGGGCTCGAGGTGGTACCCGATGACCTTCCACGTGCCCTCCCGCTGGGCGAGCTGGATCTGGTTCCGCACGGACGTTCCGTCCTGCAGGATGACGCGGGTGCGCGCGGCGGCGAGCTCGGATCCCCGGAGCACCTCGTCGAGCTTGACCTCGCGGGCGAGGCCGGCGAGTTCGCGCTGCCCCGCGTACGCCTCCCGCTTGTCGGTCATGAAATCGCCGCGGGAACGACCGTCGCGCAACTCGTCCCCGGAGAGCGCCCACAGCGCGTCGAAGTCGAGTCGGTCCCAGGCGAGCTCGTACGAGACGGCCACGTCGCCGGGCGACGGCCCGGGCTCGAGCCCGACCGCGACGACGAGAGCCAACACGAGCGCGACGACCGCGACCGCGATCCCGGCCGCGATCACTCGGCGAAACCGGCGGCCACGCTCTCGATCTCGCCGGCCAGCCCGAGGTCGCGGTCGGTGATGCCGCCCTCGTCGTGCGTCGAGAGCCCGACGCGGACCTTGCGCCACCGGACGTCGAGATCGGGATGGTGGTTGGCCTTCTCGGCCAGGAACCCGACCCGGGTCACGAAGGCGATGGCGTCCGGAAAAGACGGCAGCTCGTAGACCTTCTCGATCTCGTCGCCCCGCCGTCCCCAGCCGGCCAGGTCGGCGAGCCCGGAGCGAATCTCGTCGTCGGACAACCGCGCCACGACCGCATTGTCTCACCCTTGCATGATCGAACACCTGTTCGATAGGCTCTCGGGCGTGGCGGCACGGAAGCTCCGGTGGCAGCTCGCCCACGACGACAAGGAAGCGTCGCAGCCCGCGCTGTTCGACGTTCCCGAGCGAGAGATCGGCACCGGCGAGTTCCGCGGCCTCGAGTTCCTCCACGTCCGCGCCCGAACGATCATCAACAAGGTCGGTCCGAAGTCCCCCGTCCCGTTCCAATACACGATCAACGCGTACCGGGGATGCTCACATGCATGCGTCTTTTGCTTCGCCCGGCCGACGCACGAGTACTTGAACCTCGACCCGGCGACGGATTTCGACCGCGTGATCGTCGTGAAGGTGAATGCGGTGGAGAAGCTCCGGGCCGAACTCGCGCCGCGGCGCTGGCAGGGTCATCACATCGCGATGGGCACCAACACCGATCCCTACCAGCGGGCCGAGGGGAAGTACCGGCTGACCCAGGGCATCGTCGAGGTCCTCGGCGAGGCTCGGAACCCGTTCTCGATCCTCACGAAAGGCACGCTCGTACTGCGTGATCTCGACCGCCTCGTCGAGGCGGCGCGTCGCACGCGCGTGGAGCTGTGCTTCTCGATCGGCACGCTCGACGAGGACGTGTGGCGCGCGACCGAGCCCGGCACGCCACATCCTCGCAAGCGAGTCGAGGCGGTCGCCCGCCTCAACGAGGCCGGCATCCCGTGCGGAGTGCTGGTGGCGCCGATCCTCCCTGGTCTGTCGGACGGCCGCGAGCAGCTCGACGACGTCGTACGCGCCTGCGTCGATGCCGGCGCGCCCTCGATCTCACCGGTGCTCCTCCACCTCCGGCCCGGCGTGAAGGAGCACTACCTGGGCTGGCTCGCCGAAGCCCATCCCGAGCTCCTCGAGCGGCACCGGCGCCTGTATCCCGGCTCGTACGCCCCAGCGAGCGAACGAGATCGCGTGACGCAGCTCGTCCGCGACCTCGTCGCGCAGCATCGCAAGGCGACCGGGGCGAACACGGCACCGCGCCTGTCGAGTCGCTTTGACCCGGCCTGAGGCATCACACTCGTGACTCACGATGAACGACGACGACCGCCCGCCCGCCGAGCCTCTCGACGAGTCGACACCGCCGCCGACGGCGCTCGACCTCGACCGAACCGAGGACCTCACCGCGACCTGGCCCGACGGCCTGACGACGCGCTATTCGCTCGAGGAGCTTCGCGTCAACTGCCCGTGCGCCGAGTGTCGCGGCCTGCGCGAGCGCGGGCTTCCGGTCTGGCCCAAGCCCACGTCGCCCCTCCCCCTCCGCGCCGACGACGCCGAGCTCGTCGGCGCATGGGGCATCAACTTCACCTGGAACGACGGTCACACGACCGGCATCTTCTCGTGGGCGCTCCTCCGGCAGTGGCGAGCATCGGACGCCGCCGGCGACAGCTGATCCCGGGACCGCGAACGCTGCGGGTCTCGACCCGGACCCCCTCTATCCTGGCTCCATGAGGTGCGGGTCATGCGGCGCGGACGCGCCGGACGAGGCCCGGTTCTGCCCGTCCTGCGGCCACACCCTCGTGATCCGACCCGACGAGCGCCGGGTCGCGACGGTCCTGTTCGCCGACCTCGTCGGGTTCACCACGTTCTCCGAGTCGGCCGACCCCGAGCACGTGAAGAACCTCGTCGACCGGTGCTTCGAGCGGCTCGTCGCCGACGTGACCGCCTTCGGCGGCCAGGTCGACAAGATCGTCGGCGATGCCATCGTGGCCCTGTTCGGCGCCCCCGTCGCCCACGAGGACGACGCCGAACGGGCGGTCCGGGCGGCCCTCCAGATGCAGCGGACCCTCGCCACCCTCCGCCAGGACCTGCGCGTCAGCGCCGAGATGCGCGTCGGCGTGAACACCGGCGAGGTGCTGGTCGGGGCGATGCGCGCCGCAGGCGAGTACACGGCCATGGGCGACGTCGTGAACACCGCCAGCCGCCTCCAGGCCGCGGCCCGCCCGGGTCAGGTGATCGTGGGCCCGCTCACCCATGAGGCCACCCGCCGGGTGGTGCGCTACGAGCCGCTCGGCGCGCTCGTCGTGAAAGGTCGTGAAGAGCCGGTCGAAGCATGGACGGCCGAGGAGGTCATCGCCCTCCCGGGGCAACGACCCAAGCAGACACGCGCCGCCCTCGTCGGGCGTGATCCCGAGATGTCGCTGCTGCGACGGATGCTGGACGCAGCACTGAACCGCCGGCGGGCGCAGCTCGTGCTGTTGTTCGGCGAAGCAGGAGTGGGCAAGAGCCGGTTGGCGGTCGAGCTGGCGGCGATGGCGTACGAGGAGCGGAACGCGACCGTGCTGAAGGCGCCGTGCCTTCCGTACGGGGAGGCCAACGTCTGGTGGCCGATCGCCGAAGCCATCCGGAACACGTGCGGCGTCGAGCTCGACGACTCCACGAACGACGCCCGCCGGAAAGTCGAGGCGACGGTCGCCCGCGTGACGTCCCGTGATCCCAACGACTCGCACGTCGAGCGCATCTCCGACGGGCTCCTGTACCTGCTCGGCCGGTTCGGTGAACGTGCCGACGTGGACCCGGCGCGAGCGCGTAGCGAGGCGCTATGGGCAGTACAGGCGTACCTGGAGGCGCTCGCGCGTGAAAGGCCCCTCGTACTCGTCCTCTCCGATCTGCACTGGGGTGACGAGGTTGTGCTCGAGCTCGTCGACCGGCTCCTCGGAGCGCTGCGCGCGCTTCCCTTCATGCTGGTCGCCACCGCTCGTCCCGAGCTCGAGGAGCGTTGGACAGCGGCACCCGGTCGCCACAACACCGCCGTGCTCCATCTCGACCCGCTCGACGGCGACGCCACCACCGCGCTCGTCGAGGCGCACCTCAAAGAGCACGCCACCCCCGAGCTCGTGGCCGAGCTCCGGGACCGCAGCGGCGGCAACCCTCTCTTCATCGAGGAGCTCGCCGCCCTCATCCGCGACTCCGACGGCGCCATCGGGGCCGACGGCGCCCGGGCGTTCGATTCGGGCGACTTGCCGGTCACCCTGCGCGGGTTGGTCGCGGCTCGGCTCGACGCGCTCGCGGCCGTTGATCGCGCCGTGCTCGAGGACTGCGCGGTCGTCGGCTCGAGCGGACCTGTCGAAGCCGTCGTCGGCCTGGGCGACGCCCAGTCGCTCTCGGGGGCCGAGCGGGCGCTGTCGGCCCTCGCCGACCGCGACCTGGTGGTGCTCGACGACGGGGAGTTCGCGTTCAAGTCCGAGCTCATCCGCGAGGTCGCCTACGGCACGCTGACCAAGGCCGAGCGGGCACGGCGTCATGCCGCCCTCGGAGGATGGATGGCCGACCGGAGGCGCGGCGACGACGACGAACCTATCGACCCGATCGCGTATCACTTCGGCATCGCGGCGGAGCTCGTGAGCGAGCTGGGTCGGGTCGACGGCGTCCCGTCCGACCTCCGCGGCCGTGCCGTCGACGCCCTCGAGCACGCCGCCGAGCGCGCCGAGGAGGTCGAGGCATGGCCACGCGTCCAGCGCCGCTACGAGCAGGCGCTTGCCGTCCTGCCCGAGGACGGTTCCCAAGCGACTCGATCGCGGCTCCGCCTCGCGCGCGCCCAGGCCCGGGTCGAGCAGCGCGACCTCGCCGGTGCGCGCACCGAGATCAACGAGCTGCTCGAGGCGTCGCGCGCGGCCGGCGACGGCGTCGCCGCCGCCCGTGCGCTCACCGTGCTCGCCGACTGCGAGCAGAAGGAAGGCAACCTCATCGGCTCGGACGCCACCTACGAGCAGGCGGTGGCGGAGTGGCGCGCGCTCGGCGACGACCAGGGCGTCGCGAACGCGCTGCGGGGCCGCGGCATGACGCTGATGTTCCGGGGCGAGCTCGACGACGCCGAAGCCGCGATCCAGCAGGCACTGGCGACGTACCGCGAGATCCCCGAACGGCGCGGCGAAGCATGGGCGCTCCAGAACCTCGCATGGATCGCGTTCACTCGCGGCCGCCCCGAGGAGGCCGAGGAGCGGATCAACCAATCGGCGGCGGTGTTCGCCGAGATCGGGGACTGGGGCGGCCTGTCGTGGGCTCTCGGTCTGCTCGCCTGGGTGCGGTTCAACCAGGGCCAGCTGGCGGAAGCGGAGCAGCTCGCCTCCGACGTTCTCCGCGAGGGCTCGGAATCGGCGGACCGCTGGGCGAACGGGATGATGGGCGTGCTGCTCGCGAACGTCGCGATGTGGACCGGCCGCCCGACCGTGGCGATCGAACGGTCGCGTGAGGCGCGCAGCCAGTTCCAGGAGATCGGCGACCAGTGGGGGGAAGTGATGTCGGTCGCGCCCGCGGCACGCGCGCTCGGGGCCCTGGGTCGAATCGACGAGGCGGAAGCGCTCCACGACGAGGTCGCGTCGTTCACGGACGAGCTCGGCGATCCGAGTCTGGTCGCGATCCCGGCAGTCGTGGCCGGTGCTCTCGCCTCACACGTCGGTGACGCCGAACGTGCACGACGCGAGTACCAGACCGGCCTCGACGCGTGGAACGACGAGCAGAGCATCGGGACCCAGGAGCAGCGGATCGGCATGAGCCGAGCCCTGCTGCAAGGCGGCAACGTCGAGGGCGCGCTCGCACAGCTCGACGCCCCTCGGGACGACACCGACGCACTCCTCGTCACCAGCGGCGGGGTCGAGGCCATGGTGCTCGCGGCGGCCGGCCAGCCTGAACGGGCGGTCGCGCTCACGGATCGCGCGAACGCGGTTGGGATCGGCAGCTACCTCGATCACCTCGAGGCGTGGATGGCGCGAGGCCTCGCGTGCGCGCAGCTCGGCGACGACGAATGCGCGCGCGAAGCCTGCGCGACCGCGCTCGCGCTCGCCGACTCAACGGAGTCGCCGCTCGATCAGGCACTGGCGCGGCTCGCGCACTCCCACGCCCTCGCCGCCCTCGACGATCCCGAGGCCGAAGCCGTCGCCGCCGAAGCTCGTTCCCGGCTCGACACCCTCGGCCTGCCGGCCACCGGTTGGGACACCGCCTTCCACCTGGCGGCGACCGGGGGCCGCGAGGTCAGCCCCCGCGACACGGAAGTCGCCTGAGCG